>NZ_JBVJLO010000005.1:0-416653 GCF_055584685.1 Streptomyces sp. NPDC102258 | reverse complement strand
CCACTCCGCTACTCAAACAGCTGCCAAACGCCCCCGACGGGACAAAACGCTCTTTAAGGGGTTGTTTCAGTCACCCGGACAGCTTCACAGACCGTGGCCGCGCCGAGCACTCGCTTTCTCCCTCCCCGCAACCGCTCGGCGCTTCACCACCGGGGGCGGCCCGTTGTTACCCTCCCGATCATGCGAGCCCTCTTCCCAGGATCCTTCGACCCGGTCACGCAAGGGCACCAGGACATACTCCGGCGTGCTGCCCTCCTGTTCGACGAGGTCGTCGTGTGCGTGATGTTCAACTCGGACAAGACGGGCCGCTTCCCCGTCGCGGAACGGCTGGACCGGCTCCGCCAAGCAGCGACCGACTTGGGCAACGTCACGGTGGACTCCCACACCGGCGGCCTGTTGGTCGACTATTGCCACCGAGCCGGAATCGACGTCGTCGTCCGCGGAGTCCGCGGCGTCACCGACCTGGACTACGAAATGCCGATGGCCCGGATGAACCATGAGCTGGCCGGAGTCGAAACGCTCTTCATCGCGGCGGACCCCGCCCTGGCTCACATCTCCTCCACCCTGGTCACCACGACGAGTCGAGCTGGAGGCCTGCCCCGCGGCTCGGGCCAAGCTCCGTAAAGATCAACGGTGTTACGGCTGGGCGCCGGCAGGCCGAATCCGGGATGCGGCGGTAGAACCCACCGGCGTGCTCAAAAGTGCGTGGTGGGCGATGACTTCGAGCAGGTTCCTTCAAAAACGCGGTTCGGGTCCGCTATCTTGCCGGGAGCATGCCAAAGCGGTGTGTCCGTGACCCGGACCGCACGAGGAGCTGCCCGATGAGTTTCATCGACCCACCACCCCGGCCCCGCCGCCCCCGCCCCCGCCGCGCCCCGTGCCGGTCCCCGCTCGCGGCCCTGCTCGCCGGTGCCCTCGCGGTCGCCGGTCTCGCCGCCGCCGGACCGGCCACCGCCCGCGCCGCCACCCTCCCGACCTCCCAAGCGGCCAGCGCCACCGCCCGCGCCGCCACCCTCCCGACCTCCCAAGCGGCCAGCGCCACCGCCGGGAACGTCACCGGCCTCTCCCGGGCCGGCGGCACCTTCACCGTCAGCACCTCCAGCGGCGCCAAGGCCCGCGTCGTCGTCGCCCGCGCCGACATCTTCCGGCTCTGGCTGTCCCCCGACGGCTCCTTCACCGACGACCCGGCCGGCTCCGACCTCGCCCCGACCACCGACTTCGGCCCGGTCGCCGCCACCTCCGCGGACGCGGGAACGTACTACCGGATCACCACCGGCTCCGTCTCCCTGCGGGTCTACAAGTCACCCCTGCGCTTCGCCGCCTACCGTGCCGACGACTCCACCCTCCTCTGGGAGGAGACGAAGCCCACCACCTGGGGCGGCGGCCACACCACCCAGTACCTGGCCCGCGGCGCCGACGAGCAGTTCTACGGCACCGGCCTGCGCCTCGGCGAATGGGCGCTGCGCGACAAGACCGTCCCGGTGGCCGTCGACAACAAGTGGCGCGAGAACGACAACGCCAGCCCCGCCCCCTTCTACATGTCCACCCACGACTACGGTGTCATGCGCAACACCTGGGCCCCCGGCTCGTACGCCTTCAACGCGCCCACCGCCCTCACCCACGACGAGAACCGCTTCGACGCCTGGTACTTCACCGGCGACTCCCTCAAGTCCGTCCTCGACGCCTACACCGACGTCAGCGGCAAACCCTTCATGGCCCCGGCCTGGGGCTTCGAGCTCGGCAACGCCGACTGCTTCAACGCCTCCAACCCCGCCTACCAGGGCGACCACGACCGCCTCCGCCACCAGACCACCCCCGATGTCGCCGGGTACGCCGCCGACGCCCGCGCCGCCGACATGCCCTCGGGCTGGTTCCTGCCCAACGACGGTTACGGCTGCGGCTACACCGCGCCCCTCAAATCCACCGTCGACGCCCTGAAGGCCAAGGGCTTCCAGACCGGCCTGTGGACCTCCACCGGCCTCGGCTCGATCGCCGACGAGGTCGGCTCGGCCGGCAGCCGTGGCGTCAAGACGGACGTCGCCTGGATCGGCGGCGGCTACAAGTACGCCTTCAACGGCGTTCAGCAGGCCGTCGACGGCATCGAGAAGAACTCCGACGCCCGCCGCTACGTCTGGACCGTCGACGGCTGGGCCGGCACCCAGCGCAACGCCGTCGTCTGGACCGGCGACACCAACGGCACCTGGGACGACATGCGCTGGCACGTCCCCGCCATCGCCGGTGCGGGCCTCTCCGGCCTCAACTACGCCTCCGGTGACGTCGACGGCATCTTCGGCGGCAGCCCCAAGACGTACGTCCGCGACCTCCAGTGGAAGGCCTTCACCCCGGCCTTCATGACCATGTCGGGCTGGGGCGCCACCAACCCGTCGGCCGGCTACCAGGACAAGCAGCCCTGGCGCTTCACCGAGCCGTACCTGTCCATCAACCGCAAGTACCTCCAGCTCAAGATGCGGCTGATGCCGTATCTCTACACGATGAGCCGCGTCGCCCACGACACCGGCGTCCCCAGCACCCGCGCCATGGTCCTGGAGTACCCCGACGACCCGGTGGCGCGCGGGAACCTCACCAGCGGCCAGTTCATGGCGGGCGACTCCTTCCTCGTCGCCCCCGTCGTCTCCGACACCTCCGTACGCGACGGCATCTACCTGCCCGCCGGGACCTGGACGGACTACTGGACGGGGCGGACGTACGCCGGACCGGGCTGGCTCAACAACTACCAGGCGCCCCTGGACACGCTCCCGCTGTTCGTCAAGGGCGGCGCCATCGTGCCGATGTGGCCGCAGATGAACTACACGGGCGAGAAGCCCGTCTCCACCCTCACCTACGACATCCACCCGCGCGGCGCCTCCACCTTCAGCCTGTACGAGGACGACGGCCGCACCCGCGCCTACCAGTCCGGCGCCTACGCCCGCCAGCGCGTCGACGTCACCGCCCCGGCCGCCGGCTCCGGCACGGTCAGCGTCTCCGTCGGCGCCCCCACCGGCAGCTACGCCGGACAACCCGCCTCGCGGGCTTACGAGTTCACCCTCCATGTCGCCTCCGCCCCCACCGCGCTCACCGTGGCCGGGACCGCGCTGCCCCGCCTCTCCTCGAAGGCCGCCTACGACGCGGCCGCCACCGGCTGGTTCCACGACCCCGCCGACCGTTCCGGCGTCCTGTGGGTCAAGACCGGTACGCGGACGGGCGCGTTCACCGTCACCGCCACCGGCACCTCCGTCCCCGCGGCCGAGCCGGTCCCCACCGGATCGGCGCCGATCCCGCAGACGGCATGGAGCCTGGTCTCCGCCGACAGCCAGGAGACGGCCGCCGAGAACGGCGCGGCCCGCAACGCCTTCGACGGGAACCCGGCGACCCTCTGGCACACCGCCTGGTCCTCCGGCACCCCGGCGGCCCTCCCGCACGAGATCCGCATCGACCTCGGCGCCCGCTACAGCGTCGACGGCCTCGGCTACCTGCCCCGGCAGGACGGCGGGGTCAACGGCCGGATCGGCGGATACGAGGTCTACGTGTCCGACTCCGCCACCGACTGGGGCGCCCCGGCCGCCACCGGCGCCTTCGCCGACACCCCGGCGGCCAAAACCGTCTCCCTCGCCCCCAGAACGGGCCGCTACCTGCGCCTGAGGTCGCTGACCGAGGCGGGCGGGCGCGGCCCCTGGACCAGCGCCGCCGAGCTCACCCTCACCGGCCGCCCGGCGCCGTTCCCCACCGACGCCACCCTCGTCAGCTCCGCCTCCGCGCGCTGCCTGGACCTCCCGCACAGCGCGACCGCCCCCGGCACCCGGCCCACCCTGTACTCCTGCCACGGCGGCCCGAACCAGCGCTGGACGCTGCGGCCCGACGGCCGGCTCACCGGCCTCGCCGGGGTCTGCCTCGACGGCGGCGCCGACCCCGCCGCCGTCACCGTCCAGGCCTGCTCCGGCGGACCCGGCCAGACCTGGCAGCCCGGCCCGGACGGCAGTCTCCGTACCGGCGGCCAGTGCCTGACCCCGGCCGGCTCCGGCACCGCCGACGCCACCGCGCTCACCCGGGCCGCCTGCGCGGGCACCGCCGCCCAGCGCTGGACCCTCACGCCCTGACCCGGGCCGCCGGGCCGGACGCCTCCCCCATGGGCGTCCGGCCCGGCAGCAGCGCCGCCGCGCCCAGCCCGGCAGCGGCCAGCAGGGCCGGCGCTACCAGTGCCGTACCGGCCGCCCCGGCCCCCGACGCCCCGCCACCGGCTCCCGCTCCGGCGCTCGCCGCCAGGGCGATCCCGACCGAGGGGCCGACGTTCATCGCGGTCTGCTTGAGACCGCCCACCAACCCGGCATACCCGGCCGGGGCATCACCCACCACGGTCCCGGTGGCCGTGACCATCACCGCCGCGAACCCCGCTCCCAGCGCCCCGAACGCCACCGGCCCGCCCGCGCCGAGACCGGCGATGCCCGCCACCACCAGGCCCGACCCGGCCAGCGCCGTCGCCCGGGCCCCGTACCGGCGCACGGCCCGCCCCGCCAGCGGCGCCCCGGCCACCATCAGCGCGGTCATCGGCAGCACCCGCACCCCGGCGCCGAGCGCGTCGAGGCCCCGTACGTCCTGGAGCTCGAACGTGGCCGTGTACAGCGCCCCGAACAGGCCCCCCGAGACCGCCAGCAGCAGCGCCAGCGACGCCGCCACCGGCCGCGACCGGGCCACGGCGGCCGGCACCAGCGGCCGTTCCCCGTGCAGTTCACCCCGTACGAAGAGCACCCCGAGCCCGGTCGCCGCGATGAAGCCGAGCCGCACCGGCGCCCCCGTCCAGCCGTGCTCCGGCACGCCGGCCAGCCCGTACACGGCGGCCGCGAGGGCCGTCGCGAGCAGGGCCGGCCCGGCCGCCGCCCCCAGCCGCCGGGAACCGGCACCCACCGGGGCGGGCGCGCGCAGGGCCGCCGCCAGTACGGCGATGCCCAGGGCGACGGGCACGTTCAGCACGAACACCGCCCGCCAGTCCAGCCGCGTGACCAGCAGCCCGCCGACCAGCGGCCCCGTCGCCGCGGCCACCGCGATCACCGCCGTCCGCACCGCGACCGCCCGCCCCAGCCGCTCCGGCGGGTAGGCGAGCCGCAGCAGGGCCAGCGTGGCGGGCTGCAACAGGGCCCCGAACAGCCCCTGTACGGCGCGCAGCGCGATCACCCAGCCCACCCCGGGCGCCCCCGCGATCCCGGCCGAGGCCGCCGCGAAGCCGAGCGCCCCCACCAGCAGCAGCCGCGGATGCCCGTACCGGTCTCCGAGCCGCCCGGCGATGACCAGGAAGGCGGCGACGGTGAGCAGATAGGCGGTGCTCGTCCACTGCACTTGCGCGGCGCTCGCTCCCAGTTCGCGGCGCAGGGCGGGCTGGACCACGATCAGCACGGTGCCGTCGAGGGCCACGAGCGCGGCGCCTGCGGCGCTGGCCAGCAGCGCGGTCAGCGGCCTCACGCGGGCCCCGGCCCGAGGTGCGCGTCGAGCGCGGCGCCGACGAGCCGGCCGGCGTACGCGCCGGGGTCCCCGTCCGGGCCGTCGCCCAGCACCAGCGGCAGGGCGCCCGTGCCCCACAGCTGGGCCACCCCGTGCAGGTTCGCCCACAGCGCGGCCGCCGTGAGCTCGGGGTCGGCCGCCCCGCAGCGGGACACGAGGCCGACGAGCATCCCGAACAGCGGCCGCGTCGACTCCCGCAGCCGGGGCCCTTCGGCGCCCTCCTGGCCGGTGCTGTCCAGCAGGTCGTGGCGGAACATCAGCTCGAACATGCCGCGCTGCTCCAGGGCGTAGGCCAGGTACGCCTCCGCCAGCGCCCGCAGCCGCTCCCGCGGCGCCGCCTCCCCGGCCGTCTCCCTGGTCGTCTTTCCGGTGGTCGCGGCGGCGAAGCGGGCGCCGAGCTCGGCGAACCCGCGCCGGGCGATGGCCGACAGCAGTGACTGGTGCGTGGGGAAGTACCGCCGGGGCGCCCCGTGCGAGACCCCGGCCCGCCGGGCGATCTCCCGCAGGCCGAGGGCGCCGGTCCCCTCCGCCGTGACCATCTCCACACCGACGTCGATCAGCCGCTCGCGCAGCGGGCTCTCATCCATAGACACTGTCTACCACCGGTCGGTAGACAGCGTCTATCCCTCCTGGGGTCGTGGCTTTGCTACGGGACGACCTGGAACGTGACGCTCCTGCTCCCCGACTGGCCCCAGTCGGTGGTGACGTCAGCCGTCAGGGTGTACGAACCGACCTCGCCGAGGCTGCCCCTGTCGAAGTTGAAGAGCGTGATGCTCGGCGGCCGGCAGCGGCCGCTGCGCTCCAGCTGCACCACCTCGCTGCCGCGCTTCAGCGTCCACTGCACGTAACAGCCCCGGTCCAGCTGCCCCGTGGCGTCCTGGACGTAGGTGTCCGCGCCCGGCTCGGAGCGCAGTCGGTAGGTGTCCGGTGCGACCTTTCCGCTCCGCCCCATGTCGATCCGTACGAGCAAGGGCCCCGTATGCCCCGGGGGCTGGGCCTTGGCGCTGGGAACGGTGTCGGGTGGCGGGTCGACCGGCCCCGGCAGCGGCTCCTCGGGCCCGGCGGTCTCCGGCGCCGGCTCGGAAGGAGGTTCGGCCGTACGACCGTCCTCGGCCGTACGCGTCCGGGTCGGCGACGGCTCGGACGCGGCGCCCCCCGCGTCGGCATCGGGCGGTGACACGGGCCGCGAGACGGACGGCACCGGCTCCCCGGCCCTGGGAGGAGATCCGTCCGCTCCGAAGAGTTCCTTGCCGGCCGCCAGCGCGCCGATGATCGTGGCGATGACGCCGATCACCACCAGCAGCGGATGCTCGGCCAGTTTCGTCTGCCCACCACTCAAGACGGCACCTTCCTCCCCGGCGCCGCCCCCGGTTCCGGCCCTGCCCCTGACCGCCGCGGCGACGCTGTGCGCAGCCGACCCTAACGCTCCGTGGTCCTCCCCGTGGCCGAATCCGCACAGCCGAAACCCGGCTCCGCGCCGCACCGGAACCCCCGCCCCCTCGCCGCCGATTCGCGCAGGCGAATTTGTGGCGTCGAGGGTCCCGCCTGACCGATCATGACCGCATGACTACGGAAACGATCACCGCCGCGGCGTCCGGCACCTTCAAGCTCGGCGACCTCGACGTCCACCGCATCGGCTTCGGCGCGATGCGCGTGCCCCAGACCGGGGCGGCCCTTCGGGCGGACGCCGTCTCCGGCGACCGCGACCGGGCCATCGCCGTGCTGCGCCGCGCCGTCGAACTCGGCGTCAACCACATCGACACCGCCGCCTTCTACTTCTCCCCCCTGCGCTCCGCCAACGAGCTGATCAACAGCGCGCTGGGCGGCCCCTACCCGGACGACCTCGTCATCGCCACCAAGGTCGGCCCCTCCCGCCTCCCGTCGGGGGAGTGGGCCGAGCACGCCGGCCCCGGCGACCTGCGCGGCCAGGTCGAGGAGAACCTCCGCCAGCTCGGCCGCGACCACCTCGACCTGGTGAACCTGCGCGTGGTCGGCGCCGCCTCCGTCGCCGAGCGCTTCGGCGTCCTCGCCGAACTCCGCGAGGCCGGCCTCATCCGCCACCTCGGCGTCTCCAACGTCACCCCGGAACAGCTCGCGGAGGCCCGGACCGTGGCCCCGGTGGTCTGCGTGCAGAACCCGTACGGCCTCGGCATGGGTTCCGACCAGGACGCGTTCGTCCGGCACTGCGGGGAGGAGGGCATCGCCTTCGTGCCGTTCTACTCGATCGCCACCACCGGCCGGGAGGGCGGCGCGAGCGGCGCGGAGCACGAGGAAGTGCTCGCCGTCGCCCGCGCGCACGGCGCGAGCCCCGCCCAGGTCCGGCTGGCCTGGACCCTGCACCGCGGCCCCCACGTCCTCGCCATCCCCGGCACCGGCGACCCCGGCCACCTCGCCGCCAACGTGGCCGCCGGCGCCCTCCGCCTGACGGCCGACGACCTGGCCACCCTGGAAGCCCTGCACCACCACACCGGCCGGGCCTGACCACCGGGCCCGGGACGGCGACCGCCACCGGCAGCCGGTCGGGCACAATCGTCGGATGAGTGACGACGCCCCCGGCGGCTCCCATGAGCCCGAGCACGACCCGCACCTCTGGCTGGAGGAGGTGTCCGGCGAGGCCGCGCTCGCGTGGGTGCGGGAGCGCAACGCCGAGACCGTGGCCGCGCTGACCACCGGCCCCGGCTTCAAGGTGGTGGAGCAGGAGGTGCGCGAGGTCCTCGACGACGAACGGCGCATCCCCTACGTGGTCCGGCGCGGCCGCCACCTCTACAACTTCTGGCAGGACGCCGAGCGGCTGCGCGGCGTCTGGCGGCGCACCACCCTGGAGGAGTACCGCACCGAGGACCCGGCCTGGGAGACCGTCCTGGACCTGGACGCCCTGGCCGAGGCCGAGGGCGAGGCATGGGCCTGGGCCGGCAGCGTCGTCCTGGCGCCCGGCTACCGGCACGCCCTGGTCAAGCTGTCGCGGGACGGCGCCGACGCCTGCGTGGTGCGCGAGTTCGACCTGGAGACCCTGCGCTTCGTGGACGGCGGCTTCGCCGTCGGGGAGGCCAAGACCCGGGTGGGCTGGATCGACCACGACCACCTGTGGATCGGCACCGACTTCGGCCCCGGCTCGATGTCCCCCTCCGGCTACCCCCTCCAGGTCCGCCGCTGGCGCCGCGGCACCCCCCTCGAAGCCGCCGAGACCGTCTACGAGGGCCGGCCGTCCGACCTCTCCGCCTCCGGCTGGCGCGACCACACGCCCGGCTTCGAACGGGACTTCCTCTCCCGCCAGATCGACTTCTGGAACCAGGAGCTCTTCCTCCTCCCCACCGCTCCCGACGGTGCGGACGGCCCGCCGGAGAAGATCGACGTGCCCGACGACGCCGTCGCCTACGTCCACCGCGAGTGGCTGATGGTCACCCCCCGCACGCCCTGGCTCGGTCACGCCCCCGGCAGCCTCCTCGCCTTCGGCCTCGACGCCTTCCGGGCCGGCCGGCGCGAGCCCGCCGTCCTGTTCACCCCCGACGCGCACACCGCTCTCGGCGGACACAGCTGGACGCGCCACCACCTGCTCCTGACCACCCGCGCCGACGTCTCCTCCCGCCTGGAACTCCTCACCCCCGGCCCCGACGGCTGGACCCGCGCCCCACTGGCCGGCGTACCGCCGCTGTCCACGGCCTCCGTCCTGTGCACCGACCCGGACGAGAGCGACGAGTACTTCCTCAACGTCACCGGCTTCCTCCAGCCCTCCACCCTCACCCGGGGCGCGGCCGGCGACCCGGGCGGCGCCGAGGTCCTCAAGCAGGCCCCCGCCCTCTTCGACACCGCCGGACTGACCGTCGCGCAGTACTTCGCCGCCTCCGCCGACGGCACCCGGGTGCCCTACTTCGTCATCGGCCCCGAGGACCGCCCCGGCCCCGGACCCACCCTGCTCTACGGGTACGGCGGCTTCGAGGTCTCCATGGTCCCCTCGTACAGCGCCGTCACCGGCCGTACCTGGCTCGCCCGCGGCGGAACCTACGTCCTCGCCGGCATCCGGGGCGGGCGCGAGTACGGGCCCGCCTGGCACCAGGCCGCCCTCGGCGCGCACCGCGTCCGCGCCTTCGAGGACTTCGCCGCCGTCGCCCGCGACCTCACCGCCCGCGGCATCACCACCGCCGCGCAGCTCGGCATCGAGGGCGGCAGCAACGGCGGCCTCCTCATGGGCGCCATGCTCACCCGCTACCCCGAACTGTTCGCCGCCGTCGTCGCCCACGTGCCGCTGCTGGACATGCTCCGCTTCCACAAGCTCCTCGCCGGAGCCAGCTGGACCGCCGAGTACGGGGACCCCGACGACCCCGCCGACCGGCCCCACCTGGAGGGCATCTCCCCGTACCACCGGATGACCGCCGACGGCCCCCCGTACCCGCCCCTGCTCCTGCTCACCTCCACCCGCGACGACCGCGTCCACCCCGGCCACGCCCGCAAGGCCGCCGCCCGGCTGCGCGAGCTGGGCCACCCCGTCCTCTTCCACGAGCACCTCGGCGGCGGCCACGCCGGAGCCACCGACCACCGGCAGACCGCCTTCAACGAGGCACTCGTCCACACCTTCCTCTGGGAGCGGCTGACCCCGCGCAGGTGAAGACGGTCCGGCGCGCTGCGCCGCGCGCCGGGCCCGGACTGGTGGAATGGACCGACCGGCGGCCCGCACGGGGCCGCCCGGCGGGCGGAGGCACTGTGTCGGATCGCGACAGCCGGGCCTTCGTGCCGACCCCGGACGAGACCCTCGACGCGATCGGCACGACCGATGACGAAGCGACCACCTGCCGGGAACTGGCCGCCCTCCTCTTCCGGGCCATGTGCGACGCGGTGGCCGTCGACCTCACCGTCGAGGGCGGCCGCGTCGAACGGGTGGCCGTCGCCGGCGCCGCCGCACTGCTGCGCCCCCCTGTCCCCGGCACCCCGCCCGCCGTACGGGCCGTCGACGCCGGACATCCGCTGCGCAGCTGGACCCTGCGGCCGGGCGGCGCCCCGCGGCACGGCCTGTCGGTCGCGCTGGCCCGCCACGGGACCTCGTACGGCACCCTCCTCGTGGTGCGCGCCGGCGCGGCGTTCACCGACCGGGAGGCCGCCGCCCTGCACTTCGCGGCGCGCGTCGCGGCCGTGCACATCCGTCACGCCAGGCGGCTCGCCGCGACCGAGAGCGTGGCCCTCGACCTCCAGCGGGCCCTCGTCTCCGACCCGGGCCGCCCGCACCCCAACCTGCTCATCGCGGGCCGCTACCTGCCGGTCGGATCGAGCGCCCTCGTCGGCGGCGACTGGTACGAGACCGTACGCCTGCACTTCGGGCGGACCCTGCTCGTCGTCGGCGACGTCATGGGGCACGGGCTCGACGCCGCCGTGGACATGAACGCCTACCGCTCCACCCTGCGCGAGGTCGCCTCCACCGATCTGCCCCCGCACCGGGTGCTGCGCCAGCTCGACGCCCTGGTCGCCGAGGACGCCGGCCGGCGTCCCGCCACCTGTCTGCTCGTACGCGTCGACCCCGCCCGCGGCCTCGCCGTCTACGCCAGCGCCGGTCACCTGCCGCCCGCGGTGTTCGCATCCGACGGCACCGGCCGGCTCCTCGACGTCCCCGTCGGCCCCCCGCTGGGCACCGGCCTCGGCGGCTACGAGTCCGCCGCCCATCCGCTGACGGAGGACGAGACGCTGCTGCTGTACACCGACGGGCTGGTGGAGCGGCGCGGCGAGGACATCGACGTCTCGCTGGACCGCCTCACCGCCCTGCGGCTGCAGCCCGGCGGGACCATCGCCGAGGCCGCGGACGCGATCGTCACCGGGCTCGACGCGCTGCACGCCGAGGACGACGTGGCCGTCCTCGCGGCCCGCATCCGGTCCCGCTCGCCGCACCCGTGACCGTCAGGGCCGTACGCGGGCGATGAGGAGGGCCACGTCGTCGTGGGTGTCGGGGCGGCGCAGCGCCGACAGCAGCAGGTCGCAGGTCTCCTCGATGGGGCGGTGGGGTCCGGCCAGGAGGTCGGTGAGGGTCAGCAGCCGGGTGTCGATGTCCTGGTCACGGGTCTCCACCAGCCCGTCCGTGTACAGGACCAGCTCGTCGCCGGGCGCGAGGGTGAGGCCGGTGGTGCTGAAGGGAATGCCGCCGACGCCCAGCGGGACCGCCGACGTCAGCCGCAGCAGCCTCGGGTGGCGGCCGCCGTGCAGGTGGACGGGCGGCAGGTGACCGGCGGTGGAGAACAGGCACAGCCGGGTGTGCGGGTCGTAAACGGCGTACACGCAGGTGGCCATGGCCTCGCCGAGGTCGGCGGTCGCCGCGTCGAGGTGGGTGAGGACCGTGGCCGGGTCCAGGTCCAGCCGGCCCAGGGCGCGGGCGGTGGCGCGCAGCTGGCCCATGGTGGCGGCGGCGTTGATGCCGCTGCCCATCACGTCGCCGACGACCAGCGCGGTGCGGTCCCCGGTGAGGGGGATGACGTCGAACCAGTCGCCGCCGGTCTCGTCGGCGGCGCCGGCCGGCTGGTACCGGTAGGCGATCTCCAGTCCGGGGGAGGCGGGCGGGTGCTGGGGCAGCAGGTGCCGCTGGAGGGCGAGCGCGGCGTGCCGCTGCCGCTGGAACCAGCGCGCGTTGTCGATGGACACGGCCGCGTGCGCGGCGAGCTCCGAGGCCAGGAGTACGTCGTCGGGCCCGAACGGCACGGGGTTGCGGGCCCGCTTCAGATCGAGGGCGCCGAGCACCTGGCCCCGGGCGATGAGCGGCACCGCCAGGTACGAGTGCACCCCCGCCTCCCCGAGCTGCCGGGCCGCGTCCGCGTCCCGGGCGATGCGGGGCAGGTCCTCGGGCAGGACGTGCGGTACGAGGACGGGCCGGCCGGTGCGGGCGCAGCGGGACACCAGCCGGGCCGGGCCGTACGAGGCGACGTCCCCGACCGGGTCGGCGGCCTCCTCGGCGGGACTGCGGTACGCGGACTTCACCGCCAGCGCGCGGAACCGTACGGCGCCCTCGCCCGGCCCGTCGCCCGGCCGGGCACCGGTGAGGATGGTGTCCAGGACGTCCACGGCGGCGATGTCCGCCACCTCCGGGACGGCCACGTCGGCCAGCTCCCGGGCGGTGATGTCCAGGTCGAGGGTGGTGCCGATGCGTACGGAGGCGTCCGCGATCAGCGACAGCCGGCGCCGGGCGTGGGCGGCGGAGACGGCGGTACGGTGCTGCTCGGTCACGTCCATCACCGAGACGGCGACGCCGATGACCCGGGAGGCCTGGTCGTCCAGCCGGTACACCGACACCAGCCAGGCGTGCTCGCCGTCCGCTTCCTCGGGGAGCAGGCCGGTGGTGAACTCGTCCAGCACCGGTACGCCCGTCCGCATGACCTTGCGCATCCGGGCCTCCACGGCCTCGCCGTCGAGGAAGGGCAGGACCTCCCCGATCCGCTGCCCGAGGTGGCGGTCGGCGGATATGCCGTGGATGCGTTCCAGGGCCGGGTTGACCAGTACGTAACGCAGGTCGGTGTCGAGGACGGCCAGACCGATGGGGGACTGGTCGACCAGGCGCAGGGAGAGGGCCAGGTCCCGCTCGACCCGGCGCAGGGTGGCCTGCTCGGAGGCGAGGCCGAGCGCGAACATCCGGCCGTTGCCGGCCTGGAGCCGCATGTTGCGGAACTCCACGAGGACGGTCCGGCCGTCACGGTGGCGGACGGGGAAGACACCCGCCCAGGAGCCGCCGCCCGCCATCACCTGGGCGAAGAGGCCGAGGACCTCGCGCTGGTTGCCCTCCTCCACCAGCAGCCCGGCGGCGGGCCGGCCGAGGGCCTCCTCGGCGGTGTAGCCGAAGAGCGCGGCGGCCTGCGGGCTCCACAGGCTGATGCGTCCCTCGGCGTCGAGGACCACGGCCGCCACGCCGAGGACGTCGAGCAGCCCGCCCGCGGCCAGCGCACGCGCCGCCGGAGACGTCACCGCATCAGCCCCCGCCCCGGCGCCCGTGGCGCGCGGGGCGGACTGCGCATCGCCCATCACCGGCCTCCTCACCCGGACGGAGCTCCTTCCATGCTCCGTCCCCGCCGGGCCCCCGGCGACCCGGTGGGGGGACCTCCGGTGGCCGGGGGAGGCATCGGTGCAGGTGAGGGGCGGTGGCGGTGGGGGAGGGATCCGGGGTCAGTGGAAGAGCATGGAGGCGCCCCCGGCCGCCGTGGTGACCGAGGCCGGGCACAGGAAGCTGCCCGAGGCCTTGGTGGCGGTGAAGGCCCGGTTGAGGTACTTCCGGGTGGTCGCGTCGCGGTCCCAGATGATGTTGGCGGCCTTGTAGCGGCAGGAGATGAAGCTCTGCTGCCCGGTGATGTCGATCAGATCGGTACGGGCGGTCCCGGCGGCGTCGTCGAAGGTGAAGGCCGGGTTGTTGTTGAGGGAGGCGGTGATGCCCCCGTCACAGCCGAGGTTGCCGCCGGGCTTGTTGACGGTGGTGCGGTCGACGGTGAGGGCGGTGGGGGGACTGGCGCTGGTGCGGGCGTTGCTCCAGGTACAGGTCTGGCCCGCGACGACGATGACGCCGTCGGCCTTCTGGTCCGCGGTGGGGGACGCGGTGGCGGTGGTGACGCCTCCGACGGTGGCCGCGAGGGCCAGGGCCGCGATGCCGAGGTTCCGCAGGCGCGGGTGCGCGAGGTGCAGCATGTCGCTCCTCCTTGACACGTCCTTGTGGGGGTGGTGCGAGGGCGGTGCGGAGTGAGTGCGGTGCGGTGCGGATCGTGCGTCACGGACTGTCGCACAGGGGTCTTGAGATGTCATGACCACATCATTGATTGGCCGGAAACCTAGCCCCGGGCCTCCTCCAGCAGATCCGCGGCGTGTGCGGTCCGCTGGTACAGCACGTAGCGCCCGTCCCGGACCTTGGTGACGAGGCGCGCCCGGTACAGCGCGCCGAGGTGGTAGGAGACGGTGCCCGGGGTGTATCCGCTCCGGGCGGCGAGTTCCGTGGTGGACCTGGCGGTCCCGAGGTCCGCCAGCAAGGCCGCCCGGGCGTTGCCGACCACGTGCGCGATCCTTCCGGACCTGCGGTCCCGGTCGGCGCCGATCCGCCGGGCGGGATAGTAGAGGACGAACTGCCCGGGAGTGTCGACCTGGACGACGAGGTCGGCCCGGTTGAGCACGCCGGGGACGAGGACGAGATCCCGTCCCGTGACATCGATCTCGCCCTCCCACGGCTTGGCGAGGATGACCGCGTCGCCTGCCCACTCCATGTCGGGATGAAGTGTGCCGAGCGCCCGGCCGACGCCATGGGCGGCGATGGCCGTCGCGCGGTGGGCGATGTCCTGGTCGAGGACGGAGCGCAGTTCGGGCCAGCCCTCGGCGAGGGCATCCCGCCAGAACCGGGCGAGGCCGTTGGCGAGGTGCCGCTGTATCTGCCCCGACTCCGCGATCCGGCGGGTCGTAGCCCGCAGCGGCCGGTTCCAGTGGGTCCGGGTGTAGGTGAAGACCTGGGTTTCGACGTCGTCCTGCGCCGCGGCCTCGATCCGCGCGATCTGCTCATCGATCAGGTCACGACCCTGCGTGCCCGTCCCCGGCTGAGGGGTGAGCAGGTCGGGCGTGTAGGTGTCGCCGCCCCGCGGCAACAGGTCCGCGAGCAGGGCGACGTCCGGATGGGCCAGTGACGCGCGGGCGAGCGGTCCGGGATCCCCGAACACCGGGTGCCGTCCCGACGCGGCGGTGAGTCTCAACCACGCCATCGACTCCGCGGCGGGGGAGGGGGCCCACCGCGTCCTGGACACTGTGTCGGCGTCTACCCGCAGGGTGAGCACCGCGCCGACGGTAGCAGTCACCACGATGGATTTGAACCGGCTCGAATGCTTTCCGGGGTGAAGTACCCGTGTGGTTCTGTCGTGTTGCCGGACAACGGCGGCAACATTCGAAGAACCCGGGAGTGGTCGTCATGCTGAGATCAAAGGGCGCGTCAAAGATGAACAGCCGGACGAGGAAGGCCGGCGCGGCCGTCACCGCGGCCGCGTCGGTTGCCGCGGGAATCCTTTTCGCGGCGACCCCCGCGACCGCCACCGCGTATCCCACCAGCTCCGTCTCGGTCGACTACGGGGCGAGCTACTACAAAGGCACGGTGACCTGGTACAACCGGTCGGTCGACGTCAACGGAACGTTCAAGGCCAGCCAGTGCCGGCGGGTTTACGTGCGGGCGTTCGCAGGCAGCACCTCGCTGGACTTCAAGAGCAGCAGCACCTGGTGCAACACATTCGGACCGATGCACTTTCCGTCCCTCGACACGAATGTCGTCGGTGGGTCCGACCGCATCTGGATTTACATGACCGACGAAAACCAGTCATACCTCAGAGGGCAGACCTGCTACCGCACCTTGAACTACTGCGTCGACGACCTGCATTGAACGGAGTCGTACGCGGACCCAGGTAAAGCGTGTCGTGTCGCCGACGCCTAGCGGCTGGTGAGGACGACGAGCCGCTGCGTCGCGCGCGTCATCGCGACGTAGCGGTCGACGGCCCCCTCGACGCCCTCGCCGAAGTCCTGTGGGTCGACGAGGACGACCAGGTCGAACTCCAGTCCCTTGGACAGCCGGGGTGTCAGCGACCGGACCCGGGCCGTGTCCCGGAACGCCGGTGCGCCGATGACGCAGGCGATGCCCTCGGGATGGCCGGCGAGCCAGGTGTCGAGGACGGAGTCCAGGTCGGCGACGCGGCCGTGCGTGACGGGGACGCCGCTGCTGCGGACGGACGTGGGCACGTTGGCGTCGGGGCGCGCGGCGCGGATGGCCGGCTCGGCCTCCGCCATCACCTCCAGCGGCGTACGGTAGTTGACGCTCAGGGAGGCCACGGTGATCCGGTCCAGGCCGACCCGTCCGAGCCGTTCCTCCCACGACTCCGCGAACCCGTGCCGGGCCTGGGCGCGGTCCCCGACGACGGTGAAGCTCCGCGACGGGCAGCGCAGCAGCAGCATCTGCCACTCGGCGTCCGTCAGTTCCTGCGCCTCGTCCACGATGACGTGCGCGAAGGGCCCGGCCAGGAGGTCCGGTTCGGCCCCCGGCAGAGCGCCGTCGTCGACCAGGGAGTCCTGTAGGTCCCGGCCGCGCAGCATCCCCATCGCGCCCTCGCTCTCGTCGATCACGACGTTCTGGAGCAGGCTGTCGATGACGTCGGCCCGGCGCGCCCGCTCGGCGGCGACGGCCGCCTCCTGCCTCCGCTTGCGCACGGACGCCTCCGCGTCACCGAGCCGCTGGCGCGCCGCGTCCAGGAACGGCAGGTCGGACACCGTCCAGGCCTGGGCGTCCGCGCGCTGGAGCGCGCGGACGTCGTCGGGCCCGAGCCAGGGAGCGCACCGGCGCAGGTAGGCGGGCATCGACCACAGGTCTCCCACGAGGTCGGTCGCCTCCAGCATGGGCCAGGCCCGGTCGAGGGTCCCGATCAGCTCCCGGTCGCGCAGCAGCGCCCTGCGCAGCAGGTGGGCGGGGGCTTCGCCGTCGTCCCGGTCCGTCAGGATGGTCAACAGCTCCTCCAGGACCTGGTCGCGCGCCTCGTTGTGCGGGGTTCCCGGTTCCACCGCCTCGAACGCGGCCGCCCAGTCGTCCGGGCCCAGCCAGAGGTCGGACCAGTGGGTCGTGAGGGTCATCCCCTCGGTGGGCGGCTCCTCGTACAGGGCGACGGCCGCCTCGATCGCCCCCACCAGCTCGGCGGAGGACTTCAGCCGGGCCACGCGCGGGTCGGCCTCGGCCACCGCCGTGGCGCCCTCGGCCACCAGGTCGCGCAGGGTGCAGGTCTGTACGCCCTCCTCGCCGAGGCTGGGCAGGACGTCCTCGACGTAGGCCAGGTAGGGCTGGTGGGGGCCGACGAACAGCACGCCGCCGCGCCGGTGACCGAGCCGGGGGTCGGAGTAGAGGAGGTGGGCGGCGCGGTGCAGGGCGACCACGGTCTTGCCCGTTCCCGGGCCGCCGTCCACGACGAGGGAGCCGCGCGAGCCGGCGCGGATGATCGCGTCCTGGTCGGCCTGGATGGTGGCGAGCACGTCGCGCATACGGGCCGAACGGTTCGCGCCCAGGCTCGCGATGAAGGCCGACTGGTCGTCGAGCGCCGCGTGCCCCTCCAGCCCGTCGGCGGTGAACACCTCGTCCCAGTAATCGCTGATCCGGCCGCCGCTCCAGCGGTACCTGCGGCGGCTCGCCAGGCCCATGGGGCGGGCGTGGGTCGCCGCGAAGAACGGCTCGGCGGCCGGGGAACGCCAGTCGAGCAGGAGCCGGCGCCCCGTGCTGTCGGTGAGGCCCAGGCGGCCGACGTACACGGGCTCGGGATCGTCGGCGGGGACGACGTGTCCCAGGCAGAGGTCCAGCCCGAAGCGCCGCAGCGTGCGCAGGCGGGCGGTCAGGCGGTGGATCTCCGCGTCCCGGTCCATCGCCTCCCGGCCGATGCCGCCGGGGGCCCGGCGCGTGGCCTCAAGGCGGCCGGACAGCTCGGCGATGGTCTGTTCCAGGCTCTGCGCGATGGCCGCGAAGTGCCGTTCGTCGCGGCCGATCAGCGCGGGGTCGGCCTTGGCGGAGAGGCGGCCGGGAAGCTCGAACGCGCTCGTGGCCGGACGGTCCGCGGTTCCGTCGACGGTGGTTGCGTCGGCCGTGCTTGCGTCGGCCATGCTTCCGTCGAGTGGAGTTCCGTCGACCGACAAGTAAGCACACACTTCGTGAATCACCCATTCCAGCAGCTTCCGACCTCGGCCCGCGATTCTGCCCGACCATGGGGGCCTTGCCGCAAGACCCCCTGTGCGCTATAAGTTGAGAGTGGCGAGGAGTGGTGGCACCTCCTTCCCCACCCCCCTCATGGCAGGCTGGGGTCATGTGCGGTCGATACGCGTCCTCCCGTAGCCCCGAAGACCTCGCCGGTCTGTTCCGGGTCGACGGCCCGAGCCCCGGCCCGCTGCTCCCGCCCAGCTGGAACGTCGCCCCGACGGATTCCGTGTGGGCCGTACTGGAGCGCGCCGACCGGGACAGCGGGGCCGTCGAGCGGCAGTTGCGGGCCTTGCGCTGGGGGCTGGTCCCGTCCTGGTCGAAGGACCCGGGCGGCGGAGCGAGGATGATCAACGCCCGCGTCGAGACGGTCGCGGAGAAGCCGGCCTACCGCCGTGCCTACGCCAAGCGCCGCTGCCTGCTCCCGGCCGACGGCTTCTACGAATGGCAGCCGGTCCCCGCCACCCCCACCGCCAAGGCGTACAAGCAGCCGTACTTCATCAGCCCCGAGGACGGCTCGGTGATGGCGATGGCGGGTCTGTACGAGTTCTGGCGCGACCCCTCGGTCACGGACCCCGACGACCCGGCCGCCTGGTGGGCCACCTGCACCGTGATCACCACCGAAGCCACCGACGCCGCCGGCCGCGTCCACCCCCGCATGCCCCTGGCCCTCGCCCCCGCCGATTACGACGCCTGGCTCGACCCCGCGCACCAGGACCCGCACGACCTGCGCGCCCTGCTGGCGACCCCGGCCGACGGCCGCCTGGAGGTCCGTGCCGTCGGCACGGCGGTCAACAGCGTCCGCAACAACGGTCCCGAACTCCTGGACCCCGTCGGCTAGGGCCGGTTGTCAGTGCCGCGTGAGAACCTCACAGGGACCGTGGACCCCGTCCAGACCAGGCACCCAGGCGAACGCGAGGCGAGCACATGACCATCGGGCACGACACCGCCGGCTACGAGGTCCGGCCCGGCATCCCGGACGCCCCCACCTACCGGCGGCTGCGCGGCGAGAGCGGCCTCGGGGCCAAGACGGCGGAGGGCGCCGCGATCGGACTGCCGAACTCCTGGTACGGCGTCACCGTCGAACACGCCGACGCCGGCACGGTCGGCATGGGCCGGATCATCGGCGACGGTGGGTGCTTCCTCCAGGTCGTCGACATCTGCGTGCTCCCCGAGCACCAGGGCAGGGGCCTCGGCAAGCTGGTCATGGCGGCGCTCACCGCCGAACTGGAACGGCGCGCGCCCGAGGGCACGTACGTATCGCTCATAGCCGACGGCGACGCCCGCCACCTCTACGCGAAGTACGGCTTCGAGGAGACGGCCCCCGCGTCGGTGGGGATGGCCCGGCTGCTCTGACGGTCCGGAGCACCGCCGGGGGGCGGGGGTCGACGCGTGCGATCATGGCCGAAAGCCGGCGTGCCCCGGCCGGCCTTCGCCCCGAGGAGAGTGGCACCGCATGTGGTCCTGTGAACGCGTCGTCGGATCCGACCTCGACGTGGCGGAGGTACTCGGCCTCTACCGCGCCTCCACGCTCGCCGAGCGCCGCCCCGTCGACGACGTGGAGCGCTTCGCCCGCATGCTGTCCGGCGCCAACCTGGTCGTCACCGCCCGCGACGAGGAGGGCCGGCTCATCGGCATCGCCCGCTCGGTCACCGACGGCGCCTACGCGACCTACCTCAGCGACCTCGCCGTCGACGCCGCCCATCAGGGGCAGGGGGTGGGCCGCGACCTGATCCGCGTGACCGGGGAGGCCGCTCCGCAGGCCACGATCATCCTCCTCGCCGCCCCGCAGGCCCGTGCGTACTACCCGCGCGTCGGCTTCACCGCGCACGACTCCGCCTGGATGCTCGACGGTCCCGGGGTCTGAGCGCGGACGCCGGCTCGGGCCGGTGCGGCGCGCTCAGCCGCGGCACAGGACGGGGACCCGCTGGACCGCGTTGTTGCCGAAACCGCCGCGGTTCCAGGCCTGTTCGAGCGGCTGGACGCGGCCCGTCGCGTCCGTGGCCCGGGCCGCGAGGACATGGCGGCCCGGGGTCGCCGTCCAGGTGCCGTGCCAGGCCTGCCAAGCCTGCGAGAACAGGGCGCCCGGCGCCCGCGCCGCCACCTCGGCATCGGTCCACGTCCGGCCGTCGTCGCCGCTCACCTCTACACGGACCACCGGCCCGTGACCCGACCAGGCACGCCCCTCCAGCGCCAGGGCCCCCGGGCGCACCACGCGTATCCGCGACATGAAGTCCGGGAAACCCGGTGGAACCATCAGGGCGCGCGGCGCGATCAGCGTCACCGGATCGCCGGGGTCCTCGGGGGTGAGCCGGTAACGGTAGGCCACCGCCTGCTGGAAGCCGTCGAAGGGGACGCCGGTCAGCGTGACGTCCCGCAGCCACTTCACGTGCGCCATCCCGTACCAGCCCGGAACCACCAGGCGCAGCGGGAACCCGTGCTGCGGCGGCAGCGGGCCGCCGTTCATGGCGTAGGCGAGGAGCACCTCGGGCCCGGCACCGGTGGCGACGGCCACCGGCAGGCTGCGCGCGTAGTCCTGCTCGACTCCGCGCTCCACCCCGTGGTCGGCGCCGGTGAACACCGCCTCGACGGCCTCCGCCCGGACCCCGGCCTCGGCGAGCACGGTCCGCAGCGGCACCCCCGTCCAGTCGGCCGTGCCCACCGCCTCGACCAGCCACGGCTGGCTGACCGGCCGGGGCATCAGCCGGGCCCGGCCGTTGCCGGCGCACTCCATCGTGACCCGGCGCGTGACCGCGGGCAGGGCCCGCAGATCCGCGAGGCCCAGCGTGAGCGGCCGCTGGACCAGGCCGCCGACGGCCAGCCGCCAGCTTCCGGGGTCGACGACGGGGATGTCGTAGTGGACGAGTACGTAGTGCAGCCCGGCCGGCGTGACCTCGTAGCGCAGGGCTTCCAGCGGCAGTGCGTGGTTGCGGGCGGCGAGCGCGAGCTCCTCCGCCCCGATGTCCTCGCCGCTCTCCGCGACCCGTCCGGGGGCGCTGATCCCGCTCAGGGACGCCCGCATGCCCTCCATGTCCCCATGGTCGCGCGCGGCGGCGCCCCCGGCAGGTCGGCGGCCCGTCGCCGCGGCGGGCCACCGGCCGACCGCCCGCCCGGGGTACGGGACGGCGCCCTACCGTCCGGGCGAAGGCACCGGCGACGCCCCGGCCGGGTGGTGCGGGCCGGAGGGCTGGGGGTAGGTCTCGCCGAGGACCGTGTCGAACAGGGTCCTCACGTCATCGGCGGTCAGCCCCTGCTCGCGGGCCTCCCGCAGCCACTCCCCGAGCCGGCTCCGCAGCGGGGACTCCGGCGCCGTCTGCGGGGTGGCCAGCGAGCGGGTGATGAAGGTGCCGGAGCCCTGCCGGACCTCCACCAGCCCCAGCCGCTCCAGCTCCCGGTACGCCTTGAGGGTGGTGTTCGGGTTCACCTTGGTGGTGGCGGCGACCTGCGCCGCCGTGGGCAGCTTGTCCCCCTCGTCCAGGGCCCCCATCCGGAGCGCCTGCTCCACCTGGTGGACGATCTGGAGGTAGGCGGGCATGCCGCCGCGGCGTTCGATGCGAAACACGACCACGGTGCCCGCCTCCTTGATCTTGTCCGGGGGATTGTCGGGGGGATTCAGCCTAGGGGCTGGGCATGCTAACGCCGCCCGCGCGGCGAGCTCACGCCGCCTACAGCGCGCGCTGCCGGGCCCGCCACAGCAGCGCGCCGACGAGCAGGGCGGCGAGGGCCGCGAAGAGCGCGGCGGCGGCCCACTGCATGCCCGCCATCTGGTCCTCGACGTAGTAGTCCGCGACGGAGTCGACGATGCCGAGTGCCTTCCGGCAGCCCTCCGGCGCGCTGTCGTGCACGCAGGTGCCCCAGCCGTAGAGCTTCCCGGACGCGGTGCCCACCCACTCGTCGACCACGACCGACCGGTCGAGCAGGGCCGGCCGGGTCCCCTCGAAGGGGTAGGCGAGCCGCTGCGGGGCGGCGAGCCAGGTCCGGAACTCCTGCGCCGCGATCAGGACGAACCCGGAGACCAGGAAGGTGCAGGCCATGGACGCCACGGTGCGGCGCAGCAGCGCGCCGGCCAGGATTCCGAGGGAGGTGGTGAACAGGGCCGTGGCAACCCCGACGGGTCCCGTGACCTCGAACACCGGGTCGTTCAGCCAGTCCGTGGGGGCGAACGGCCCGGCGGAGTGCCACCACCAGGCGTACACGAGGCCGAGGACGCCCGTGGTCACCGCGGCGAGGGCCAGGGCGAAGCCCAGCTTCCAGGCCAGCCAGCGGGTACGGGAGACCGACTGGGTGGTGACGAGCCGTGCGGTCCCGCTCTCCTGGTCGGCGGATATGAGCGGCGCGCCGAGGAAGACGCCCAGCAGCACCGGCAGGAAGGCCAGCGAACTGCCGGCCGAGTTGAGGTCGTTGACGACCTTGTTGATCACGTTGCCGTTGACGTCGGGGACGGGCCTGCCGGGCCAGCCCGCGCCGTGCAGCGCGTCCAGCATCGCGCCGCGCTGGTACGCCATCCAGGCCGTGCCGAGGACGAGGGCAGCGCCGCAGGCGAGGAGGGCCGTACGGTGCTGGCGGGCCATGAGCCAGGCGAGTCCGCGCAGTCGGCGGGCCGGGGCGGCGGTGGCGCTGCCGGGGGCGTCACGGGTGAGCGTGTTCACGCGGCGGACTCCTCTCGGTGGCCGGGGACGGCGGTCGGGGAGAGCAGCGCGGGCGCCCCGGGGGAGCGGAGGTAGGCGAGCAGCACCTCCTCCATGCTGGGCTCGGCGAGCTGCCACGCGCCCTCCAGCGGTCCTTGGCGCCGGACCATGGCGGTGAAGTGCCGTCCGGAGGCGCGTACTTCGATCACGGTGTGGGTGTCCAGGGCGGCGGGCAGGCCACCGCCCTCGGTGGTCACGCCGGTGACCAGCGTGTGCATGGGGACCAGTTCGTCGGCCTCGCCGGCCATGCGGACGCGGCCGTCGGCGAGGACGAGCAGATAGTCGCACATGTCCTCGACCTCGCTCAGCAGGTGGGAGGACATCAGCACGGTCGTGCCGCGTTCGGCGGCCTCGGAGAGCAGCAGCGCGCCGATCTCGTCCCGCGCGACGGGGTCCAGATCGGACATCGGCTCGTCCAGCAGCAGCAGTTCGGGCCGCTTGCCGAAGGCGAGCGCGAGGGCCACGCGGGTGCGCTGCCCACCCGACAGCTGGTCGGTCCTGGCCCGCATCGGCACCTGTCCCGCCCGGATGATCCGCTCGGCCGTCTCCTGGTCCCAGGCCGGGTTGAGTTCCCGGCCCATCCGCAGGGTCTGCTCCACGGTGAACCGCTTGAACAGGGGCTTGTCCTGGCCGACGTAGGCCCAGCGGGCCATGGTGCCGGGCGTGTGGGCGGGGGCGCCGAAGATCCGCAGCTCGCCGGCCGAGGGTTCGGTCAGCCGGGTCGCCAGGTTCAGCAGGGTGCTCTTCCCGGCGCCGTTGGGTCCGACGAGGGCGGCGATGCGGCCCGTCGGGATACGGAAGGAGCAGTCCTCCAGGGCCCAGCGCCGGCCGTACTTCCTGCCGAGCCCGCGCGCCTCCAGGGCCCACCGGCCCTCCGCCGCGCCGGAAGTGGTCATGCCTCGCACAGCAGCGCTCCTTTCCACGATTCCACTAGTCAACTAGTGGAATCATGGACTCGGCGGGAACCCCTGTCAACGGTCTCCACGGTCGCCTGGTGCAGGCGCAGGGCCAGCTGGAGCTCCAGCGCCCGGTCCGGCGCCTGCCAGTCGGGGCCCAGCAGACGGCCGATGCGCTCCAGCCGCTGCACCACCGTGTTCACATGGACGTGCAGGGCGTCCTTCGCCCTGGCCTGGCTCATGCCCGAGGCGAAGTAGACCCGCAGCGTGCGTACGAGGTCGCTGCCGCGCCGCTCGTCGTACTCCAGCAGCGGTCCGAGCGTGTCCCGGACGTACGCGGGCAGGTCCGCCCGGTCGCCCAGCAGCAACCCGAGGAACCCGAGCTCCGCGAGCGTGCCGCCGTCCCCGTCCCGCCCCAGGGCGCGCAGCGCCGACAGACAGCGCAGGGCCTCCGCGTGCGCGGCGGGCAGCGCGGCCGGACCGCCCTCGGCGCCCGCCGCGCCGACCGTGACCGGACCGCCCACCGCCCGGCCGAGCGCCACGGCCAGAGCGGCCGCGTCCGTGCCGGGGGAGTGCGAGGGGGCCAGCAGCACCGCGTGGTCGTGGTGCACCCCCGCCAGGCCGCCCCGCTCGCGGGCCTCGTGCGCCGCCGCCGCGAGCAGCCGCGGGCGCGGGGCGCCCTCGGCGTGCAGGACGAACAGGGCGTGCGGCAGCCCGAGATCGACGCCGAGCCGCCGGGCGCGTACGGCCAGACCCGCGGGATCCGCCGACGGGCTGAGCAGGTCGCCCAGCAGCTCCCCGCGTATCCGGTCCTCGGTCTCCGCGACCTGCCGGCGCAGGAGCAGCAGCAGCGCCGTCACCGTCGCGGCCCGCTCGAACAGGCGCCGGCCCGCGTCGTCCAGCGCGGCCCGTCCGGTCAGGGTGACGCTGCCCAGGAGTTCCGGCCCGGCGAGCACCGCGCACACCCACGTCCCCTCCCGCGGCACCGCCCGCCCGCTGCTCCGTGACGCGGCCACCGCCCGGGCGGGCGGCGGCAGCGGGTCCGACCGTACGCGGGCCAGCTCCACGCCGTCCGCGTCGTGGATCAGCGTGCCGCCGTCGAGGAGCGTGCCGATGGCCGCCGCCACCTCGGTGATGTCCCCGCCGCGCAGGACGAGGCCGGTCAGCCGGTCGTGCGCCTCCTCCGCCCGGCGCAGGGCGTCGCTGTTCTCCTGGATCGTGCGCGAGGCGGCGTTCAGCTCGGCCAGCGCCCGCCGTGTCTCCTCCAGCAGCCGCGCCCCGTCGATGGCGATCGCCGCGTGGTCGGCCAGCGACGACAACAGCGCCACCTCGCGCGCCGAGAACGCCCGCGAGCGCCGGTCGGCGGCGAACAGCACCCCGATCACCCGGGCGCCCAGCCGCAGCGGCACCCCCAGGATCGCGTGCAGGTCCTCCTCGGCCACCGCGCTGTCGATGGGGTGCGTGTGCTGGAAGCGCGGGTCGCCCTGGTAGTCGCGGGTCGCGTACGGGCGGGCGGTCTGCGCGACCAGACCGCCCAGTCCCTCGCCCATCCCGAGCCGCAGCTGCTGGAAGGCGGCCGACACCGAACCCTCGGTGACCCGCATGAACGTATCGCCGGCCGCCTCGTCGTTGAGGGAGAGGTACGCGACATCGGTGTGCAGCAACTGCCGGGCCCGGTGGGTGATGGCCCGCAGGACCGCGTCGAGGTCCCGCAGCGCCGCGAGGTCGCCCGCCGTGTCGAACAGCGCGGTCAGCTCCGCCTCACGGGTGCGGTGGCGCAGCAGCGTCCGGTGGACCTCCAGCGCCACCCGCGCGGCCTCCTCCAGCGCCGCGACCTCCGCGGCGGGCGCTCCGGCGGTGCGCGCCGCCGCAGCCGGCCGGGCGAAGTCCTCGGCCGGCGCGCCCCGCGCGAGCAGGCCGAGCAGTTCCCTGAGACCGGCTCCCGCGCCGACGCCGTCTGTCACGGGGGTGAGCTTACGGGCGCCCGTACGGGGGCCGTCAGCGCCGGACGGGGACCGGGGCGGCGGCCGGCCCGGACTCGTACTCCTTGAGGCTGCGGCCGCGCGTCTCCCGGGCGAACACCACGGTCACGGTCGTCACCAGGGCCGCCGCGCACAGGTAGAGGGAGACCGGGACGGAGGAGGCGTAGTCCTTGAGCAGTTCGACGGCGACGATCGGGGCCAGCGCCCCGCCGACGAGGGAGGCGAGCTGCGACCCCATCGAGGCGCCCGAGTACCGCACCCGGGTGTCGAACATCTCGGTGATGAAAGCCGCCTGGGGGCCGTACATCGCCCCGTGCAGCAGCAGTCCGGCGGTCACCGCGACGGCGATCACCGGGAAGGAACGGGAGTCGAGCAGGGCGAAGAAGGCGAACGCCCAGCCCGCCATGCCGACCGACCCCACCAGCGTCACCGCGCGCCGGCCGATCCGGTCGGACAGGGCGCCCCACAGCGGTATCGCCACGAAGTGCACCGCCGAGCCGATCAGCACGGCGTTCAGGGCGTCGGACTTCGGCAGGTGCAGGTGCGCGGTGACGTAGACCAGGAGGAAGGCGGTGAGGATGTAGTACGAGACGTTCTCGCCGAGCCGGACCCCGATGGCCGTCAGCACGCCCCGCCACCCGGTGCGGAGCACCTCGACCACCGGCGGCCGCTCCTGCGCCCCCGCGGCCCGCGCCGCGTCGGCCCGGGCCCGCGCCTCCAGGAACGCGGGCGACTCGGAGACCGACACCCGGATCCACAGCCCGATCACCACCAGCACCCCGGACAGCAGGAACGGGACCCGCCAGCCCCAGGCGAGGAACGCCTCGTCGGACTGGACGGCGGCGAGCAGCGCGAGCACCCCGGTGGCCAGCATGTTCCCGCCGGGCGCCCCGGCCTGCGGCCACGAGGCCCAGAACCCCCGGTTGCGGTCGTCCCCGTGCTCGGCGACCAGCAGCACGGCCCCGCCCCACTCCCCGCCCAGCGCGAACCCCTGCACCAGCCGCAGCACGGTCAGCATGACGGGCGCCCCGACCCCGACGCTCGCGTGCGTCGGCAACAGCCCGATGGCGAACGTGGCCCCGCCCATCATCAGCAGACTGAGCACCAGCAGCCGCTTGCGCCCGATCCGATCCCCGAAGTGCCCGAAGACGATCCCGCCCAGCGGCCGCGCGGCGAAACCGACGGCGTAGGTGAGGAAGGCGAGCAGCGTACCGACGAGGGGGTCACTGGTCGGAAAGAACAGCGTGTTGAACACGAGCGCGGCGGCGGAGCCGTAGAGAAAGAAGTCATACCACTCGATGGTGGTCCCGATGAGGCTCGCGGCGACGACGCGCTTGAGGGAACCGGGCGTTGATGAGTGTGTGGCAGAGGCGGCCATAGGTACCACTTCCGAACGGGGACGGGGACGACTGGGTGTCGCCACACGGTAGAAACCCCCAGGTCAGCCGGATATGGCCCGCACCCACACAGTTGCCCCCCGGACTATGTACGCACCGCCCACGGCGCCCTCCGGAGCCCCGAGTGAGGTACCTCAGATCCCCCGCACGAAGCTCGACGAGTCCTTGACCGCACACCAGAGGCGCACGAAGCCCGGCGCGCCTCACGGATACGCAGTCCTCTGTGCGGGCGCGTCCTGCGTTCAGGCCGCGGCGCGGAAGACGTACGCCGTCATGGGGGCGGTAACCGGTCCCGGGCCCAGCCGGGCCGTCATCTCCTCGATGACGGTGGCCCGGACGGCCGGTCCGTCGCTGCGCTCCTCAACGGCGGCGTGCACCGGGGTCCCGGTGAGGTAACCGATGGCGAGGTCGGCGGTCGAGGCGGCCCGGCCCTGAAGGGTCAGCTCCTGCTCGTCCTCGACCACGAGCCCGGCGGCCGCCAGGTCGGCGGCCACGACGCTGGGGTCGGCGTAGCCGTGCGGAACCGTCTGGAAGAACCGGGGCGGGTCGACCGGAAAGGCGCGCTCCAGCCCGGCCTGCAGGGCGACTTCGAAGGCATGCGTCGCGAGCGGGCCCCAGGTGTTGAACAGGAACCGGCCGCCCGGGGCCAGTACTCGCCGAACCTCGGCGAAGGCCCCGACACGATCGGGAAAGAACATCACACCGAACTGGCAGACCACCAGGTCGAAGCTTCCGTCCGGGAACGGCAGCCGCTGCGCGTCGGCCTGCCGCCACACCGCGCCCGGGGCCCGGGCCGACCCGAAAGAGACCATGGCCTCGTTCAGGTCGGTGGCCGTCACCTCGGCCGAGGGTGCCGCTGCGAGCAGGTCCGCTGTCAACACGCCAGTACCTGCGGCGAGTTCCAAGATTCGCCGAGGGTGGAGGGCCAGTGCCCGGGCGGCCAGGTCCTCGGCGAAGGGCCGGAAGACCACCGGCACGAGGTGCTGCTCGTAGGCCGTCGGCATGGATTCGGACCATAGCCGGTCGGCATTGCTTCCTGTCACCCTCGTAACGGTAGCGCCGCCTGAGGAAACCTCTTCCTTGCCGCGCCGCCACGCACCCAGGAGCTGGCCGGCGCTGGTTCGGGCGCGAGTGGATTCCGCCACCCCGCGTTCGGCGGGCACTGTCGTGCCCATCTCCTGCGGTGGGCAGCCAGGTCAGGTCCGGTGCCACGCCTGGCCTGCTCGCCCCCTGGATGGTCGGACGAGGCGGTGGGCATCTTCCTTCGGTTGGGACGTAGGGTGCCGGAAGTGGATCACCACACGGCATCCTGTGGCAGTGTCCCCCCTACCTGTGTACCCCCAACGCCCCGACGCCGCAGGCCGGATGGTCGTCTGCGGCGACGACGGCCTCGCCCGCCGACTGGCCGTCGAACTCCGCGACGTGTACGGGGAGCGGGTGACCCTCGTTGCCCCCGTGACCCGCGAGCCGGAACCGGGCGCGGCGCGGCGAACGGGCCTTCGCCAGGGTCTCCTCGGACGCGTGCCCGTCGCGCGGGGGCGCTCACAGGCCGGGCCGCGCCCCGACGACGACCAGCTGCGACTGCTGGACGCCGCCGAGCCGGACGAGGAGGTGCTGGCCGCGGCCGGGGTGGCGGAGGCCGCCGCGCTGGCCCTCGTCTACGAGGACGACGAGAGGAACGTACGGGCGGCCCTGGTGGCGCGTCGGCTGAATCCCAGGCTGCGTCTGGTGATCCGGCTCTACAACCGCAAGCTCGGCCAGCACCTGGAAGAACTCCTCGACCAGGCCGCCATGGTCGCCGAACCCGGCATCGACCAGCGAGAGCTGGACTCCTCGACCACGGTCCTCTCCGACGCCGACACGGCGGCGCCGGCCCTCGCGGCCTCGGCGATCGCAGGCACCAGCAAGGTGGTCCAGGCGGACGGTCTGATCCTGCGCGCGGTGGAGCGGACTCCGCCCGGGCGGGGCGAGGTGGCCGACCCCGGTCTGTGCACCCTGGCCCTGCTGTCGGCGACCACGGGCGACCCGGCGGGAAGCGAGGGATCGGAGCTGAGCGGAGACCGCGGCCCACAGCTCCTGCCCGACGACCGCGCCGTGACGGCCGCCACCGGGCGCGGCATCGTGGCGCTCGAAGCGGTGGCGTACGAAAGACCGGGCCAGCGGGGGAGAGGTCTGGCTCCGGTGTCCTTCCCGCTCTCCTCGTTGTTCTCCCGTCGGCTGAACTGGTCCCTCGCCGGGATCGTGGCCGCCGTCGCGGCTCTGGCGGTCGGTGCGTGGGTGACCACCGGCGACCATCCCCTGCATGCCGCCTACATCACGCTGCTCGACATCTTCGCGATCAACGACCCGGCCTTGGGAGAGCCGCCGGAGCGCAAGGTCCTGCAGATCCTGGCCGGCTTCGTCGGACTGCTGCTCCTGCCGGTCCTCGTGGCGGCGGCGCTCGAAGGCCTCGGAGCGTTCCGCACGGCCACCGCTCTGCGCCGGCCGCCGCGCCGGCTGTCCGGGCACGTCGTCCTGCTCGGGCTGGGCAAGATCGGAGCGCGCGTGCTGGCCCGGCTGCGGGAGCTCGACATCCCCGTCGTGTGCGTCGAGTCGGACCCCGAGGCCCGTGGCGTCGCGCTCGCCCGCCGGCTGCACGTCCCGGTCGTCATCGGGGACGTCACCGACGAGGGCGTACTGGAGGCGGCCCGCATCCACCGCGCCCACTCCCTGCTGGCCATGACCAGCTCCGACACCACCAACCTGGAAGCCGCCCTGTACGCGCGCTCGGTCAAGCCCGAGGTGCGGGTCGTGATGCGGCTGTACGACGACGGCTTCGCCACCGCCGTCTACCGCACGCTGCGTGCCGCCCACCCGGGCGCCCTCACCCGCAGCCGCAGCGTCACCCACCTCGCCGCTCCCGCCTTCGCCGGCGCGATGATGGGCCGCCAGATCCTCGGCGCCATCCCGGTGGAACGCCGCGTCCTGCTGTTCGCGGCCGTCGAGGTGGCCGGGCATCCGGAGCTGGAGGGGCGCACCGTCACCGAGTCCTTCCGGCCCGGCGCATGGCGGGTGATCGCCCTGGACACCGCGGCCCCGGGCAACCGCCGCCCGGACCTCGCCACCGCCCCCGGCGACGACGCCGCGCAGCAGCCCGCCCTCGTCTGGGACCTGCACCCCGGCTACGTCCTCAGGCCCCAGGACCGCGTGGTGCTCGCTGCCACCCGCCGGGGCCTGGCCGATCTGCTCGGACGGGGACGAGTACGTACCCCGGGGCCGCCCTCAAGGCCGTGACGAAGGCCCTTCCGGCCGTGGCGCGGCCCGAGCGGTTCCTTGAGCCAGGCGGCTCATGCGAGGGCGAAGTAGCGGAGCCAGATGTAGCGGGCCGCGATGGCCGTGGTGGTGGCCGTGACGACGAGGCCGTACTTCGTGAACTGCCAGAAGGTGATCGGCTGGCGGTTGCGCTCTGCGATGCCGAGTACGACGACGTTGGCGGAGGCGCCGATGGCGGTGGCGTTGCCTCCGAGGTCGGCGCCGAGGGCGAGGGCCCACCACATGACGTGATCCCCGGCGCCGCCCATGGACTTGACGAGGTCGCTGGTGATGGGGGCCATGGTGGCGACGTAGGGGATGTTGTCGACGACCCCGGACAGCACGGTGGAGGCGCCGAGCATCAGCATGGAACCGCCCAGCTCCCGGCCGCCGATGGCGCCGGCGAGCGCGTCGGAGACGGTCTCGATGACACCGGTGTCGATGAGGCCGCCGATCATGATGAACAAGCCCGCGAAGAAGGCCAACGTCGGCCACTCGACCTCGGCCAGGACCTCGGTCTCCACGGTGGAGATCGCGACGAGAAGACCCGCACCGAGGAGGGCGACGATGCTGGGCTCGTAGTGCAGGACAGGGTGGAGGACGAAACCGGCGATGACCAGGGCCAGGACGATCAGGCCCTGGACGAGGAGGCGGGGATTCTGGATGGCCTCCTTCTCCTCCAGTGCCATGATCTCGGCGCGGCGCGGTCCTCGTCGTAGACAAAGGTCTTTCGGAACAGCCACCGGCACAGGCCGACCAGGACCGCCACCAGCACCACGCAGAGCGGAGCCAGGTGCACGAGGAAGTCGTTGAAGGTCAGGCCCGCACGACTCGCGATGATGATGTTCGGCGGGTCACCGACGAGGGTGGAGGCGCCACCGATGTTGGACGCGAACACCTCGGCGATCAGGAACGGCGCCGCGGGCAGGTTCAGCCGCTCGCACACCAGCAGGGTGACCGGGGCGACCAGCAGCACGGTGGTGACGTTGTCGAGGAGCGCCGAGGCCGTCGCGGTGATGACGATGAGCATGGCCATGACCCGGAAGGGCCGGGCCCTGGCCTTCTTGACCGACCAGATGGCCAGGTACTCGAACATGCCGGTCTTCTTCAGCACACCGACGATCATCATCATGCCCAGGAGCAGGAAGATGACGTTCCAGTCGATGCCGGAGTCCTCGGAGTGGAACGCCGAGACGTCGTCGGTCGCCCCGATCGCGAGCATCAGGCCGGCGCCGCCCAGGGCGGCGGCGACCCGGTGGATCTTTTCGCTGATGATCAGGGCGTACGTGCCGACGAAGACGGCGATCGCCGCCCAGCTGTGCCAGTCGCTCACGGGGCTCCAGTCGGGTCAGGGGGTCGGGTTGACGTCGAGCAGTCGGTCCAGGAGGTGCGCCGCGGTGATCACACCGAGCAGGGCGGTGGTGCCGTCCTTGTGCCGCTCGACGACGGCGACCAGCGGACTGCGCTGCCGAGCCATGAGGGCGGCCACCTCCAGCGCGGTGTCATCGGGCACGGCCACGGGCGGCGCCGGGGCCTTGGGCGGCAGACAGTCGCCGACGGAGCGTCCGGCCAGGGCGGCGCACAGCCGGTCGGCGTGCCTCTCGTCGATCACCGCCGCCAGGGCGGGGTCGTCGATGACGTACTCCGGCACCAGCATCCGGATCATCTGGGAAGCGGGCAGGATCGCCTTCGGGGCGCCCAGCCCGTCCAGGACCAGGAGTCCTGGCAGCCGGTGCGCGGCCATGAGCCGGGCCGCCTCCAGGGCATCGGTCCGGACGGTGACGGTCTCGTACCGGACTGCCAGGTCACGTGCGCGCATGGGCGGTTCCGTTCGCCTAGGTGGGAGTGTGGGGGCCGGGCTCGTCCGCGTCCGGGATGCCGACGAGGTCGTTGGCGTGGAGCATGCGGGCGACCGGTACGTCGGTACTGCTGTGGGCGATGACCGGGAAAGCGATGCACACCGCGATCAGCGTGTACGCCTCCTCGGCCTGCGGGATCCCGGACTGGAGCACCAGCAGCCCGTATACCACCGAGGCGAACCCCTTCGGCCCGAACCACGAGGGATTCGCCGAGCGGCTCGAACGCCTGCTTGGACTCGGGCGATACGGAGGCCAGTACCGCTCCCGCCGAGAACGCGGCGAGGAGCGGCTGGAGCTTCGGCTCGGCCCCCAGCAGCCGGAACCGGACGAGCCCGCCTTCCAGGCGCTGCGCAGGGCGGGGCGGGGAAAGACACGTGCAGCACCGCAATGAGCAGTGCCACTCCGAATACCGCGGCAAGCACCACGGTGTGAGCCCCCGATCGGAAAAGAGAGTTGACAGGACATTGTCGTGCCGCGGAACGCCTCGACGGCTGCCGGGATCCGGCGGCAGGTGAACGCGCGCACGCTCAGGTTCCCGATTCAGCGCACCGCACCCAGGAACACCCGCGTGTGTGTGGGGGCTTCGAAGAGTTGGCTCCGGGGGGCCGGTTTCGAGGACGCGGCCATGGTCAGGCAGCGGCGGAGGCGCCGGGTCCGCTCAGCGTGGGCCGGCGTCCTGCCCCGGCCGTCTCAGGAGGTAGGTGCGGCCGCACGCTTGGTGCTTTTGCTCGCGTCGGCAGCGGTCTTCCGGCCGGACTTGGGCGTCGCCCTCTTGCGCGTCGCGGCGGTACCGGAGTTGGTTCCGGGGGCCGTGCCGGTGCCGGTGGCCGCCCGTGGGGACGTCGGCCGGCGTGCTGCGGTCGGCCACTTGAACTCGATCTCCAACTCGACCTCCCCGTCACCGATCTCGACCTCCACCTCGCAGCGGAGCTCGTCGGCGACCCGCAGGCTCAGCGTCCCGGTACCGAGGTCCAGTTCGGCGTCCGGGCCCTCCCGCAGCGCGTCGGCGAGCGCGGTGAGCTGGTCGGCCGCTTCGCTGCGGGACAGCGAGCGCTTCTGCTCCAGCTTGAGGTCCTTCATGGGTTTCTCCGATCCGTTCGGATTCGGCACAGGGAGCGCATCACGCGTCACCTCAATTCTGGGGCCGCGGAGGGGATCGCTCATCTTCAGCCGGTGAGCTGGTAGAGGCTCCTGCCGACGAGCCACAGGCCCAGGAGCAGACAGGTGAGGATGATCGCCGGCTCCTTGTTCCGTTCCAGCCACCTGCGCAGCGCCCTCAGCGTGCGCTGGGCCCTGGCGGGCCGGAAGACCATGAAGAGCTCCATGGCCAGCAGGGTGGAAGTGGCCAGGACGCAGAAGGCCGTCAGGGCCACGAAGGACGTGCCGTGGGACAGGTCGGCCTGGACGACGGTGGCGGCCGCGGCGCCGACCATCCCCCAGGGCTGGAGGAGTACGGCGAGGGCCGCCGCCGACCAGTAGCCGGCCTCGCCCTCACCAACATCGTCCCCGTGGGCCTCGTCCTCACGGGACGCCGCTGCCGCACGGCTGCGGCGGCGGCGTTCGCCGTACACGACCAGTCCGGCGCCGATGACGAGCGTGGCCACGAGGGCCGCGACGGACGGCGGGGAGCGGGGCGGCGGCGGCTGGCCGCCGGTGAGCAGGAGCACGACCGCCATGACCGCCACGAGGCAGGCCAGCCAGGCGAGGATGAAGACCAGGCCCTTGAGCGCGCCGCGCGGTGAGGACACCACCAGGACGAAGGCCATGACCGGCAGCGGGAAGAGGGTGACGGCCAAGCCGATGAGGATGAGGTCGAGCACCATGGCGGCGCGTCCCGTTCCTGTGGTTCCTGATCCCGTTCCGGATGCCGGTCCCGTACCGCCCGGTGTTCAGGAGGCGAGGACTTTGGCCTTGGCCTGCTCGTACTCGGCTGCGGTGATGTCGCCGCGGTTCTTGAGCTCGGCCAGCCGCGCCAGTTCGTCGGCGCTGCCGGCGGGGCCGGCGCTCTCGCGTACGTAGGAACGGAAGGCCTGCTCCTGGCGTTGGGCCCGCTTCAGCTCGCGTTCGCCCATGCTGCGTCCCCGGACGATCAGGTAGACGAAGACGCCCAGGTAGGGCAGCACGATGACGAAGAAGGTCCACAGGGCCTTGCCCCAGCCGTTCAGTTCGTCGTCCCGGAAGATGTCACCGATGACGCGGAAGAGCAGCATGAACCACAGCACCCACAGGAAGCACAGCATCATGGTCCAGAAGATGTTCAGCAGGGGGAAGCCGTAGTCCTCTGCCAGATCGAGCACCGGGTAGTGCATGGCCTTGTCTCCTGATCGGTCGCGGAGGAGTACGGCGCCCGACGCCGGACGCCTTCCGAACGAAGGACGTGGGAGGCGGTGGGCGGAGGGGCTCGGGATGGGACCCGGACCGCTGCTGTCACCCCTTCCATCCTGGGCCTGCTCCCCGGGGTGCGCCACGCGGGCGGTGAGGGCGCCGCCCCCTGCGCGGCGCCGGAGCAGGTCCTACGGTGGAGGAGGCCGGGCTGTCTTCCGGACGCGGGGCTCCACCCCCGTCCGGGGAGCCGTAGGGCCAGGCAGGAGCGCACCGATGTCCGCCTACGTCTCCACCACCGCGATGCGCGCGGTGCCCCACAGCACCCCCGAGGAACGCGCGGCTCGCGGCAAGCAGGCCCGGCGCGGTGCGCCGCGGTCTCAGCACGCGGCGTACCGGCCGTCCCCGGGCCGGCCGGACCCCTTGGCGATCCTGGAGGCGCAGTCCGCTTCGCGGGTCGGCGAGCTGGTGCCGATCCGGTACGGGAGGATGGCGGAGTCCCCGTTCCGCTTCTACCGGGGGGCTGCCGCGATCATGGCGTCCGACCTGGCCGGCTCCCCGGACTCGGGGATCACGGTCCAGCTGTGCGGGGACGCGCACCTGTTGAACTTCCGCCTGCTGGCCTCTCCCGAGCGGCGGCTGATGTTCGACATCAACGACTTCGACGAGACGCTGCCCGGGCCCTGGGAGTGGGACGTCAAACGGCTGTCGGCGAGTCTGGCCATCGCCGGCCGGGCGAACGGCCTCGACGACTCCGAGCGGGCCGGCATCGTGCGTTCCGCCGTCCGCGCGTACCGCGAGGCGATGCGCGGCTTCGCCGGCATGGGCAACCTCGACATCTGGTACGCGAAGATCGACGCGGACCGCCTTGAGGACCTGACCGCCGGTCAGCTCGACGCGCGAGGACGGCAGAAGCTGGCCGGGGCCATGGCGAAGGCGCGTGGCCGGGACACCTTGCAGGCCTTCGGGAAACTCACGGAACTGGTCGACGGGCAGCGGATGATCCGGGCGGACCCGCCGCTGCTGGTGCCGATCGCCGACCTCATGCCCGATGTCGAGCGCGGTGAACTCGAAGAGCGCATGCGCCGGCTGATGACCCGCTACGGGCGGACGCTGCCGAGCGACCGGCGGGCGCTCCTGGCGGACTACCGGCTCGCTGACATGGCCCGCAAGGTGGTCGGTGTCGGCAGCGTCGGCACCCGCTGCTGGATCCTGCTGCTGCTCGGCCGCGACGGGCGCGATCCGCTCTTCCTGCAGGCCAAGGAGGCCGATGCCTCCGTCCTCGCGGCGCACGTCGGCGCGAGCGGGTACCGCAACCAGGGCGAACGGGTGGTGGCGGGGCAGCGGCTCATGCAGGCTGCCAGCGACATCTTCCTGGGGTGGGAGCAGTTGGAGGGGATCGACGGCAGGCGGCGCGACTTCTACGTCCGGCAGCTGCGCGACTGGAAGGGGATCGCCATGCCGGAGACGATGTCCCCGGGACAGCTCAGTGCCTTCGGGGAACTCTGCGGCATGACCCTCGCCCGGGCCCACGCGCGGTCAGGCGACCGGATCGCGATCGCCGCCTACCTGGGCCGCGGCGAGTCCTTCGACCGGGCGCTGGTGGGCTTCGCGGAAGCCTATGCCGACCAGAACGAGCGCGACCACCAGGCCCTGATCGAGGCGGTACGGGACGGCCGCCTGAGGGCGGAGGAACTGACGTCGGCCTGACGGCGGTCGGCCCGTCCCCGGGAACCGGCGCGCGCCTGCGAACGGTGAGAGTGCGGATGCAGAAAGTCACTCCTGTGCATATTTTGGCGTCTGTGGTCATAGATATCGATCACACGGTTATGCCCCCTTTGAGGAAGGCCTCTCCATGAAGCGTTTCCCCGTGATCGGCGTGCTCTGCGTCAGCGCGGCGTTCGGTCTCGCGGCCTGTTCCGACGACAGCAGCTCACCGTCCGAGCAGGCCACTCAGGCCGCCGCTGACCTCTGCACCGACCTGAACGCCCTCAAGGCCGACAATGCCAAGCTCAAGGCACTGAACCCGGCAGTGGCGACGAAGGACGAGGTCAAGAGCACCACCGACGCGATCAAGAAGGACTGGGAGGGCGTGAAGAACAACCTCGACAAGATGAAGGAACAAGAGCGCAACGCGGTCAAGACGGCTGCCGAGAACCTCACCAAGGCGTACGACGACCTGCCCGGTGACACCACGGGCCAGGACGCGCTCACCAAGCTCCAGCCGCAGATCCAGTCGCTCGACCAGGCGACCACGCAGGCCTCGACCGGCCTCAGGTGCTGAGCGGACGACCCCGCGCCCGTCTGGCCCCCGCCGGGCGGGGGCCCCGTCCCCCGTCCCTCACGCGGTCTTCGCCCCGGGCAGCAGCTCCGTGACGACGAAGGCCGCGACCGCCGCCAGGATCACCACCGGCATCATGGCGGCACTGCCCAGCAGCAGCACGACGAGCACCACGCTGCTCACCGGCAGCCGCAACGTCGCCGCCGTCGCCGCCGCCATCCCCGCCGCCATCCCGGGGACGACGCCCAGCCCGGGCAGCGGCGCCAGCAGCACGCCCGCCGCCGCGCCGAGGAACAGCGCGGGGAACACCGGCCCGCCGCGCAGGGCGCCCAGGCAGAGCGTGTAGCCGGCGCCCTTGAAGAGCAGGACGGCGACCAGGGCGCCGGCGCCCCAGGCGTGCGGATCGACGGCCAGCGCGGCGAGCGTCCCCTGCCCCGAGGAGGCCACGTCGACCGGGGAACGGCCGGTGGCCAGGGCGTACAGCGCGGCGCAGACGGCCGCGCCCAGGGCGCACAGCACCGTTCGCGGGAGGATCCCCGCCGAGACGTACGAGGCCACCCGGCGGGCCCCCGCCAGCACCGGGTGCAGGACGGCGGCCAGGGCCACCCCGATGAGCAGGGCCCAGAACACGTCGGGCACGTCCAGGTGGGGGAACGGGGCGTACAGCCGCAGGGAGAGGTCGCCGGTCGCCAGCCCGGTCCAGCGCCCGAGCCCGGTGAACACCACGGAGCCGACCCCGCTGGAGAGCAGAGCCGGAAGCATCACCGCGAACAGCCGGGGCCCGCCCACCCCCGCCACCTCGATCAGCAGCACCGCGGCCACCAGCGGGTTCCCGAAGATCGCCGCGACGGCCGCCGCCGCTCCGGCCGCGCCCAGCAGCACCGGGCCCTGCGGAGTGTCCGACGCCCGGACGAGCCGGCGGAAGGCCAGCGCCAGGCCGCCGCCCAGCGCGATCAGCGGCGCCTCGGGACCCAGGACGGCGCCGAGCGGCAGGCACAGCGCCGCGAGCAGCACCCCCGGCACCGCCGCCGCCGAGGCCCCGCCCGTGTGCAGGCCGGACGCCGGGACGTGCCCGCCCGCTCCGGTAAGCCGGGCCGCGACGAGGCCGACGACCACGCCGGCGACGGCGAGCAGCGGGAAGGGCCACCACCAGGGCGGGGCGCCGAGGCCCAGCGCCTCCGGGACGTCGGCCCACAGGACGTGCTCCAGCTCGTGCAGGACCACCAGGAACCAGAACGCGGCGAGGGAGACCGGGATGCCGATCAGGGCGGAGAGGACGAGGGCCTTCAGGTAGCCGGGGCCGCGGAGCAGGCTGCGCAGGACCTCGGCCTCCTCGGGCTCGGCCGCGCCCGGGGGCGGGCCGGGCCGCGGCGGTGACTCCGTCATGGCGTGCTCCCTTTCCGTTCGTCCGTCGGCCCCCCGGTGTGCGGAGCGCCGCCGTCCGGCCAGATCAGCGGGTAGCGCTCGCGGCCCGTGCGCTCCACCCGGCGCAGCCGGTCCCGTACGACCTCCCGGCGGTCCTCGGGGCACCGCTCCAAGAGCCCGGCGAGCAGGGCGCGCAGCCGGCTCAACGCCATGGGCGAGCCGACGGCGGCGAAGGCGAGCTCGTCGACGGCGGTGTGGACGTACCGCTCCCAGTCGGGCACCGGGACCGTCACCCGCAGCCGGCCCGACGCGTCGTCGAAGCGGCCGATGGCCAGCTCCCGGTCGGCGAGGCGGGCCAGCAGGTCCTCCGTACGGTCCATGCTCTCGACCGCCGTCGCGGGGTCGTTGACCGCCGGGGACAGGGCCCGCAGGGCGATGTCGGCGAGCAGCCTGAGGGGCAGTTCGGGGTCCTGCTCGAAGGTCCGTTCGATTCCGGTCAGCAGGGCGGCGCGCACCTCCCGCGCGGCCGGGGCGGAGCCCGTCACCTCGGCGAGGAGCGTGTCGCGGGACAGCGGCCGGCCCGGGGCGGTACGCAGCAGGATCGCGCAGTCGTGCCGCTCGGCCAGAGCGACCAGCGCGGATACGTTCACCTGCTGGAGCACGACCGCCGGCCCGGTCCAGCGGATGGGGACGGCCGCGGGGGCGGCGGTGGCCGGGGGCGCGGCGGGGCGGGCGGGGTCGTACGGGTCCGCGTACAGGGCGTCGAAGAGCCGGTGCCCGCGACGCGTGATGGCGGTCAGCGAGTGCGCGAGCTGGATCGAGTCGAAGGCCCTCATCTGGAGCGTCCTCATCAGGGTGAGGGCCACCAGCGTGAGCACCATCGCGACGCACGGCAGCACGGCCGACACGCTCGTGCGGGCGCCGATGGACAGGCCCGAGGCGACGCTGAAGACGAACACGCCGACGGTGAAGGCGAAGGTCCGCCAGACGATCGGCTCGTCCCGGAAGAGGCCGAGCCGCGGGGTGAAGGCGCTCGCCGAGAACTGCACGACGAGGAACAGCATGGAGTAGATGATGCTGACCAGGCTGATGACGCCGAACCCGAGGGTGAACAACAGCGTCGCCGCCCGGCCGGCGTCGACCTGTGGCCCGGCGCGGAGCAGTGGCACCAGCAGCCCCAGCACCAGTCCGAGGACCGCGCACACCAGCTGGGAGAGGTCCCGGCGCATCGCGCGCCGGGGGCGGCGGAAGACCGTGCCCACGGGGCGCCGTTCGGTCGAGCCGGACATCCAGCCTCCTCCACGGCCCACCGTCGGACGGGAGCCCGCTGAGGATGCAATCACGGGAAGGCCGGGAGGATGCGGTGAAATGCCGGATATCAGGCATTTCTTCGCCATTCTCGTGCAAGGGAGACCCGGAGTGTGCGCTGCCGGTATGCGACGTAAGATCGACGGCAAAGGCATGCATCGCAACCCGGTTCACACGTCGGCGTAGGGGGACCTCCCAGAGCGCGGCGCTCCGCGCCCGCCTTCCTCCCGGTGATCGCCATGGGTGAAGAACCCGAAATCTCCTGCTTCTCCGGTTCCCGGCTTCCGGTGCTGCCGTCCGGCGACGCGATGCTGTCCAGCCGCTTCGCGGTTCCCTCGGTACCCCCCGGTTTCGTGCGCAGGTCACGCCTCGCGGCACAGCTGACCGAAGGTGTCCGCGGGCCCCTGACCCTGGTCACCGGGCCGGCCGGAGCCGGCAAAACCCTGCTCGTCGCCGACTGGCTCGCCCGGAATCCGGTCCCCTGGCCCACCGCGTGGCTGACCTTGGAGTCCGGCGACGACGCCCCGGGCACGTTTTGGGCCTGTTTCCTCCAGAGCCTGTGCCAGCACCGGTCCGCCCTCACCGAAGACGTGGGCAGCCCGGCGCGCGCCGACGAGGTCGACCGGTCGCTCCTCGTACGCCTTGCCGCGTATCTGAGCGGACTCACCGGTCCGGTGCTCCTGGTGCTCGACGAGTTCGACAGGGTGTCGTCCCCGGAGGTCGCGGACCAGGTCGAATTCGTCCTACGGCATTCCGGCCCCGTACTGCGCCTCGTTCTCATCAGCCGCACGGACCCGCTGCTGCCGCTCCACCGGCGGCGTGCCGCAGACGAGATCGCCGAGGTCCGCGGGGCCGACCTCGCCTTCACCCAGGAGGAAACGGCCGCCTTGCTGGCCGGGCACGGGCTGCACCCGACGGCCGAGGCGGTACGGCTGCTGTGCGGGCGCACGGAAGGCTGGGCAGCCGGGATCAGGCTGTGCGCCCTGGCGATGCGGCGGGCGCCGGACCCGGACGCGTACCTGAGGGAATTCGAAGCGGGCCACAGTACGGTCGCCGATTTCCTGCTGGGCGAAGTGCTGGCCACACAGCCCTCGAAGACGCAGGACCTGCTGCTGCGCACCAGCATCCTGGAACGGACCCACCCCGACCTCGCGAACGCCATGACCGGCCGCGAGGACGGCGAAGCCGTCCTGGCCGCGCTGGAGCGGTCGAACGCGTTCGTCACCGCGGTCGGCCACTCGTGGTACCGGCACCACCCGCTCTTCGCGGAGATCCTGCGGGTGCGCCTGCGGTCCTGGAACCCGGGGCTGGAACGGGAACTGCACCGCACGGCGGCACGTTGGCTCTGCGCGGCCGGGCAGCTCACCGACGCTCTGCCACACGCCGCCGCAGCGGCCGACTGGGACTTCGCCGCGACGCGGCTTGTCGACCACCTCGCACTCGGACAGCTGTTCACGGGCCTCGACGCCGGCAAACTGAACGCGGTCTTCGCGGGCATGCCCCACGACACCCGGGGCGCGGCGCCCGAGCTGGTGCGGGCGGCGCGTGCCCTGGCCCGGTACGACGTCACCGCCGGGCTCGCGCATCTGCGCCCGGCCGGGGAACGCCTCGTGGACGACGCGGAGGCCGGGCCCGCCGTCGCACTCGGCCGCGCGTTCCTGCGGGTGCAGGCGGCCAGGCTGCTCGGTTCGGCGGACATGGCCGAAGGGGCCGCGGCGGACGCCGGGCGACTGACCCGGCAGCTGCCTTCCGAGGAACTGGACCGGCACCCCGAACTCTCTGCTCTTCTGCTGACCGGTCTCGGGTCCGCACAGCTGTGGGCCGGGCACCTCGACGCCGCCAGGAGAACGCTGGCCGCCGCGGTGCGGACCCCCGACGGCCCCGGCACAGCGTTCCCCCGCCATGAGGCCCTGGGCGGGATCGCCCTGATCGACTACCTGCACGGGTGGCCCGGGAGGGCCGCGGCCACCGCCCGGGAAGCCGTTGCGCAAGCGGCGAGGGCCGGGCTGGCACCGGCCCACTGTGGCGGAGCCGCCCACCTGGTCCTGGCCGGCGTCGCCATCGATCACGACGACCTCCGGGCCGCTCGCGCCGACTTGGATCGCGCCGCAGCGTCCTGCGGCGCCCGCGAAGATCCGGTCATCGCCGCGGCCCTCACCGTTCTGCACTCCCGGCTCCTGCTGGCGGCCGGGCAATCGCAGGCGTCACTGGACGTGCTCACGGGAGCCGACGACCATTCGGCGGCGGGCCTGCGCTCGCCCTGGGTGACCTCCTGGCTGGCCCTGGCCGTGTCCACCGCGCACCTGGCACTCGGACGGCCCGAGGCCGCGCTGGACGCCTTGGGCGCGGACCTGGACGGCAGCCGGGAATGCGCCGTCGCCGCGGCCCGCGCCCACATCGCCCGTGGCGAGGGCGAGCGGGCGGCCGACGCCCTCGACCTCCTCCTCGCCGAGCCCGGCGCAGGTCCCGCCGTCACCGTGGGGGCACTGCTGGCCCGGGCCGAGGCGGCCGACTGCCTGGGAGACGCGGCGGCAGCCCTGCGCCTGGCCGTCCGCGCCCTCGGCCTCGCCCGCCCCGAGCACCTGTGCCGCCCCTTCCGCGACGCCGGACCGTGGCTGCGCCGGACCCTGCGGGGCCGACCGACCCACGCGGACGACTGGCTCTCTCCCGCACCCGTCGGCGCGTCCTTGGCGGAGCGGGGAGGGACGACGGCGCTCCTCGTCGTCGAACCGCTCAGCCCCCGCGAGCACGACGTCCTGGAGCGTGCGGCGCAGATGCTGTCGACCGAGGAGATCGCCGCCGACCTGTGTCTGTCCGTCAACACCGTCAAGACCCACCTCAAGAGCATCTACCGCAAGCTCTGCGCCAGCCGCCGCGGCGAAGCGGTGCGGCGGGCCCGTGAGCTCCAACTGCTCTGAACGCCCCGTCCACCGGCACGGCTCCACGCTCACCTGCGCGGGGTGAGTCCCCACTGCCGCCTCCCGCTCACCATGAGACAGAGGGGGGAATTCGTCCGTCGGGAGAGAGCGGCCCCATGCGATACGAGATACGCATCGGCGGACAGATGTCCGAGGCGCTCAGCGGGGCGTTCCCCGAGCTGGACAAGTTCGTCGTGTCCGATGAGACGGTCCTGTTCGGTCCCGTCACCGACGAGGCCCACCTGTACGGCCTGCTGTCCCGTTTCCAGTCCCTCGGCCTGCACGTCCTGGAGATGCGTCGGCTTCCGGATTAGGCGACGTGCCCAGCCATCGGTTGAAGGGACGCTCGTGGGCGAGGACGTAGCCCAGCGAAATGCCGAGGGAGACGAGAGCGAACAGGACGATCAGCCAGGACAGCAGGGTGAAGACGGAGCCGAGCGGGCCGAACTGGCTCACGCTGTGGTTCAACGCGGCCGGCAGGTAGAGCCGCGACACGGTGGGCGTGAGGGCAGCCGCGATGCCCGTGAGCAGCGCACCGGGCAGCAGGGGAAGCCACCGGACGCGGCCGCCGAGGAGAAGGTGCTGGGTCCACCACCACAGCAGAACGCCGGCGATCACCGACAGCGGGATGCCCAGCCACGCACTGACGCCGAACCCGCTGCGCAGGGTCTCCTGGAACAGCAGAAAGACCAGCCAGACCAGCAACCACGCCACCCATCGCCACGCCGCCAGCCGAGAGCCCGCCTTCGGAAGATGCCACGAGCGTTCGCACAGCCGCTGCAGCGCTCGGCTACAGGCCGTGGCCGACAGGATGGTGACCACCGCTCCCATCGCACCGTACGCGTCACGCGTCTGCTCACTCGTCGGCGTGTACACCCGCTGCACCTGCTCCAAGGAGGCCCCGTCAAGGCCGAGAACGGCCCGCAGCGAGGAGACCAACTGCTCACGCAGGCCCGGCGGGGCGTAGGCGCCGACGACGAACAGCACGGGCAGCGCGGTCAGGAAGGTCTGCGCGGCCAGACGCGTGGCGTTGTCCAGAATCCTGATGTGGCCGAGTTGCGCGAAGGCCCGCTCGACCGGCGGAGGGAGGCGGCGCATGGCCGGTGGGCCGTCAGCCGCTCACGTACGCGGCGAGCGGGACTCGGTGGCCGGCGGCGTAGGCACTCCGACCGGTGCTCCGTGCGGCAGCGGTCGGCCGGGACGGGCGAAAGGCATGACGGTTCTCCTCAGTTCGTGCCGGGGACTGCCCGGTGGCCACCACAGATCACCCTTGCGGGCCGTGTCACCCCCGGCCGTCCGGGTGCGGCTCGGCGGGCCGCTCCGCTTCCGCGGTCGCCCGGCCGGACGCGGCCAGCAGCGCGAGCAGTGCCAGGACGGCGAGCAGGACGAGGACCAGAAGCAGGATCGTGAGAACCGTCGGGTGGTTCCACAGAGCGAAGACCAGGGCCACGACGAGCAGCGCGGCCACGCTGATCCACCGGCGGTACGTCTGGAACCACATCCCGGCCCGTCCCGCGTGGACCTGGTGGCGGTACGCCCACAGGGCGGCGGAGTCGGCGGTGCGGTCGGACACGCCGCGCACCGAGCGCGGCAGCCGGCCGGGACCGACCAGATAGGCGCCCAGTGCGATGACGATGCCGAGCACGACGGCCGTGCGCAGGCTGACCCGCAGGAAGCGCACGAGCGTGTCGAAGATGGCGGCGGCCGCGGCCGGGGACTGGACCTGGGCGGGGAGGTGGTCGAGGTAGTAGCGCCGGGCGACGACCAGCCCGATGATCATCACCAGACAGGCGAAGGCCGCGCCCAGGGCCGTGCGCGCGAGGGCCCGGCGGCGGTGGTGGGCCAGCAGCACCCCCGCCGTGCCGATCAGGACGACGAACAGAAGGATCCAGTTCCCGATCACATCCAGCAGGTGAGCGCCGCCGCGGATCTTTTCCAGCTTGTCGGACTGGAAGAGCACCATCTGTTTGTCGACGTCCGGGATCTTGCTCGCGGGGGAGAGCCCGGCGGCCACGAGCTCCTCCCTGATCCGGTCCACGGCCGCGCCGACATCGAGGGTGACCGTACCGTCGTCGATTCCCACCGCCCCGCGCCCCTCGCCGGTGAGGGCGCGCACCACGGCCGTGTGGGCAGCCCGGTTCGCTCCCGTCCAGACATCGGCGAACTGATCGCTCCGCACCACCCGCGTGGCCACCTTGGTGACCGCTTCGTCGACGGCGGAGTCGAGCTGCGGTGCCAGTCCCTCCAAGGCCTTGGCGGCCTTGGGCGGCAATCCCCGCGACTGGAGCCAGGCCGATACGTCCGACACCACCTCGCGTGCGTCCACACGGACGTCGACGGCCTGCGTGGCGCGATGGACCGCCGCGTCCTGCACAGCGGGTTCGGTGGCGAGAGGAGCCATCGTGGACACGTACCGGTCGGTGTCGAGGACGATGTCGTGCACCCAGACGGTGAGCAGCGCGACGGGCACCAGCACGCAGGTCAGGACGATGAAAATCGCCGAGGCCGTACGTCGCACGATGCGGCCGCCCGGTGATCCGCGCGCATGACCGTCTGCCCCGCCCCCCGGGCCCTCCGGGTGTGCGGGCTCGTTCGGGGGCTGCTCGTGGGGACTGGTCACGGAGGCTCCGGGAGAGGTCGGTGGTCTGCCTCCATTGCGGACCCGGTGGCCCCTCACGGCACGTCCGGTGGACCGTACGGGCGAAGGAGCCCGAGTACGCGCCGGACCGCGTACGGGGCGTACCCCGGTCGGTGGACTCGCGCGGCGAGCCGACGGGCGGCCCTCCCTCTGCGTGGAAGGCTCCGTACATGGCAGCCAAGGCACATGAGACACCCGCCTCCGGAAAGGCGAAAGCCGCGCGGTCCGTCCTGCTGACTCTGGCGGCCGGCCAGTTCCTGATGGCCCTGGACAGTTCGGTCATGAACGTCTCGATCGCCACGGTGGCGCAGGACATCGGCACCACGGTGAGCGGCCTCCAGGGCGCGATCACGGCCTACACGCTGGTCATGGCGATGCTGATGATCAGTGGTGGCAAGGTCGGGGCACTGATCGGCCGCAAGAGGGCGTTCATGATCGGTTGCGTCATCTACGGATGCGGGTCCCTCACCACGGCGCTCGCCCCGAACCTCACCGTTCTGCTGCTGGGCTGGTCGTTCCTGGAAGGGGTGGGAGCGGCGTTGATCCTGCCGGCGATCGTGGCCCTCGTCGCCTCGAACTTTCCGGTGGAGCGACGACCGGCCGCCTACGGGCTGGTCGCCGCCGCGGGCGCGGTGGCGATCGCGGTGGGTCCGCTCGTCGGCGGTGTGGCGACCACCTACTTCTCCTGGCGCTGGGTGTTCGCCGGCGAAGTGGTGGTCGTACTGGTGATTCTCCTGCTCGCCCGCAGGGCTGCCGACGCACCCCCCGGAGCCAGACCGCGCATCGACGTCCTCGGCGCGGTCCTGTCCGCACTGGGCATCGGGCTGTTCGTCTTCGGCGTGCTGCGCACCAGCGAGTGGGGCTGGTTCCGGCCCAAGGCCGGTGCGCCGTCGTGGTTCGGCCTTTCTCCCGTCGTGTGGCTGGTGCTGGCCGGTCTGCTGCTCGTCTGGCTCTTCTTCCGCTGGGAGGAGCGCCTGGTCTCACGTGGTACCGAGCCCCTGGTGGATCCGGGGCTCATGCGCAACCGGCAGCTCACCGGCGGTCTTATGATGTTCCTCTTCCAGTACCTCGTCCAGATGGGCGTGTTCTTCGTCGTACCGCTCTACCTGTCCGTCGCGCTGGGCCTGTCCGCGGTCAAGACCGGTGTGCTGCTCCTGCCCCTGTCGATCTCCCTGCTGGCCTCCGCGGTCGGGATCCCCAGGTTCCGTCCGCACGCCTCACCGCGGCGCGTGGTGCGACTGGGAATCCTGCTGATGCTCGTCGGCGCCGTCGTCCTGCTGGCGGCCCTGGACGCGGATTCCGGAGCCGCCGTCGTCACCGTCCCGCTGCTGTTGATCGGACTGGGCATGGGGGCGCTGGCCTCCGAGCTCGGGGCGGTCACCGTGTCCGCCGTCCCGGACGAGCAGACCGCCGAGGTCGGCGGAATCCAGAACACCGTCACCAACCTCGGCGCCTCGATCGGCACCGCCCTCGCCGGGTCCATCCTCATCACGGTGCTGACCGCGTCCTTCCTCGCGACCATCGAGACCAACCCGGCGATCCCGGCATCGGTCAAGGACCAGGCGAACACCCGGCTCGTCGGCGGGGCACCTTTCCTGTCGGATGCCCAGCTCACCGCGGCACTCGACGAATCGGGTACGGATCCCGCGGTGGCCCAGAGCGCCCTCGACGCCAACGCGACGGCGCGCATCGACGGTTTGCGGGCCGCGCTCGCCGTCCTCTCCCTGGCCGCGCTGACCGCGCTCTTCTTCACGCAGCGCATTCCCTCGACCCAGCCCGGAGCCAGGCCCTGAGGCCGCCGGCCTGCCGCTGACCGTGCGCAAGAAGCGGCGCCGGGTGAAGCCGATGACGACCCCTCTCGGGGCCGGTCCGGTGCGGAGAGGGGTGATCAGCCCTCGGCCGTCGGTACGCGGCCGGTGCGCGCGGCTTCGACGAGCAGGTCGTAATCACGTTGGTTCTGGTCGGCGTAGGCCTCGGCGAATCCGACCAGCGCGCGGTCGAAGGCGTCCCCCGTGCCGAGATAGGCGGCGATGGCGACGGGGTCGCCCGAACGCGCATGACCCCGTGCCAGCGAGAAACCGCAGGCACGGGCCAGGAGACACAGGCCCTTCGGGCGCATGGTCTCCGTCGGCAGCGCCCCCTTCCAGTCGAGCAGCTGCCTGACGTAGAAGTCCCGGCGCAGGCCGTCGATGCCCGTGACCTGGGCCCAGCCGAGGAAGATGTCACTGGTGGCCTGCATCAACCGCTGCCCGGTGACGACGCGTCGGCCTTGGCTTTCGTACGCCGCGGGGGCGACGTAGGGGGCCAGTACGGACTCCCCGGCTTCCTTCGCCTGGAGCAGCAGCGGGTCGTCCTCGTCCCGGCCGGCCAGCAGGACGATCCAGCAACGGGTGCCGACGCTGCCGACGCCCCCCACTTTGCGCGCCGCGTCGACGACGTGGAAGCGTGCGAGCAGGTCCCGGCGCTCGGGCGCGAGGGTGTGCCCGTAGGCGTCGATGATCCCCCGTACGGCGGTGTCCGCGTCCGTACCGGCTGACTCCTCCAGCAGGTCGGACAGCGGAACGATCAGCGGCGGATCGGGCACGATGCGCAGCCTCCCGTCGGCTCGGTGGGTGAGCTTGGCGAGCGCCTGGAGGTGGTCCCTCGTGCGGGCCCTGGCAAGGACCCGGTCGGTCCGGCGCAGGGCGCGCTTGCCGCCCTGGGCGGCGATCAGCCGCAGGGCGTCGGAGTCGTCCTGGGCGTACCAGATGTCCAGGACGCGCATGCCGGCGAGACGTCGCATCCGCCGCCGGTACGCGGATACGGCCTCACGTACGACCGCGGCCCGTTCCCGCGCCGTGAAGCAGTTCTCGCGGCCGGCGATGGCGAGGCTCGCGGCGAGACGTTTGACGTCCCATTCGAAGGGGCCCGGGTGGGTCTCGTCGAAGTCGTTCACGTCGAAGACCAGGGAACGCTCGGGCGAGGCGAAGAGGCCGAAGTTCAGGACGTGGGCATCTCCGCACAGCTGGACGGTGAGGCCCGTGTGGGGTGCGGCCCCGAGGTCGGCGGCCATGACGGCGGCGGCCCCTCGGTAGAAACGGAAGGGTGACGGGAGCATCCGGCCATAACGGACGGAGGCCAGCTCCGGAACGCGCGTCGCGGCCTGATCTTGAAGCACCTCGACGGGATCGGGTCGGTGCGCGCCCGGTTCGAACCGGGCATGCTGGGAGCGCGGTATGTTCGCACGTACCCCTTTACCGCGTTCGGCCCGTTCGGCCGGGGTGAGCGCACCGCCTGCGCGTCCTTCGGACATGATCATGGCGCTGCCGCCTTCTGCCTGCGTCGTCCGTCTGCCCGCGCGCCATCCGCCTTCCGCGTACCACCGGACCGGTGTCGCGCGTCTCCTGGCCCATGCTGAGCGGTGTTCCGTCCGTGCGAACTCACCCGGCGCAGGTGAGAATCGGCTCGGGGGTCCGGGACACCGGGTTTTGCCCGCATGATCTCGTCCCGCGGTCTTGATCGCGTGCCCCGCACCTCACCCGGGCCGGGCGATGCGCGCGGCACCGGGCCAGGTCGCCAATGGACAGTGCGGTGACCGCACGGTTCTGCCGCGGGTCGACGGGAGGTGACGGCGTGGGCATGCGCGCCAAGGCCCGTGTGGCCCTGCTGGCCGGCGCGGCGGCGCTCGCCGTCATGATGGTCTTCGCCGGTCTCCGCGGTCTTGTCCTCACCGCGGTGGGAGTGGCCGGCGTGGCCGTCACCGCGGCCTCGGCCTGGCTGTTCCTGGCCCACCACGGGCCGGTCCGGTGGCTTTCCCTCGCGCTCGGCCTCGCCGCCCCCGCCGCTCTGGTGCTCGCGTACGTGCACGCGGGACTCCTGTGGGTGGTGCTGGGCGCGCTGGCCCTGTGGGCGTTGGCCGTGGCGGCCGGGCGGGCGGCGCTGGCCGACGAGGCGCTGTCGGGGATGCCGGGACGTCCGGCACGGCCGCCGCGACACCCGTTCCTGATCATGAATCCCCGCTCGGGTGGCGGAAAGGTCGGTATCCACCACCTCCGGGAGAAGGCCGAGGCGCTCGGCGCCGAGGTGGTGGTGCTCGACCCGGAGCACCACCAGGACGTCACCGCCCTCGCGCGGCGCGCCGTGGAGCGTGGCGCCGATCTGGTCGGTGTGGCCGGTGGTGACGGCACCCAGGCCCTGGTCGCCGCGGTCGCGGCGGAGCACGACGTTCCGTTCCTGGTCATCAGTGCCGGCACGCGCAACCATTTCGCCATGGACCTCGGACTGGACCGGCGGAACCCGTCGACCTGTCTGGACGCGCTGACCGACGGAGTCGAGGTACGGGTGGACCTCGGTCGCATAGGTGACCGGACCTTCGTCAACAACGTCTCTTTCGGCACCTACGCGGAAGTGGTGCGGGACCCCGCGTACCGCGACGACAAGATGCGTACGACGCTGAGCCTCCTACCGGACCTCCTGGCCCGCCGGACCGGACCCCGGCTGACCGTGCGCACCGACGACGGAACCGCCGTCGAAGAACCGCAGGCCGTGCTGGTGAGCAACAACCCCTACGGCACGGGTGACGTCGCGGGCCTCGGCCGTCGCCCCCGCCTCGACTCGGGCCTCCTCGGCGTCCTCGGGGTGAAGGTGGACAACGCCGCCCAGGCCGCGGGCGTCCTGCGCGGCCGGAACTTCACGGGGCTGACGACGCTGACCGCACGCGAGGTGGTGGTGGATTCGGACGCACCGCACGTCCCCGTCGGGATCGACGGAGAGTCGCTCACGATGCCGGCACCGGTGCGCTGCCGGGTGGGGCCAGGTGCGCTGCGCGTGCTGGTGCCCAGGCACCGGCCCGGGAACCGCGGGGGAATCCCGATGAACTGGGCCGGCGTACGCAGACTGGCCCTCGGCATGGGCCGCGCGGCGGGCGTACGTGCGCGGCCCCCTCGGTAGGCGCCCCGAGGAACGTAGCGGGTGCCCGGGCCCGTGGGTTCACCTGACCGGCGGCCGTGTGACGGCGCCGGGCCGCCGCCCGTGTCAGCCTGGGATCCCCACGACCTGCCACGACGCGTGGCCGCACAGCCGCCCGAGGCCGAGCTGTGCCCGGTGGCTCAGGAGGCCCGGTGAAGCAAGCCCCGACCCTGTACGACCGCCGCCCGCACACCGCCGACGCGGTCACCGACGCCCTGCGCGGCCAGGGCTTCGCCCGCTACCGCGCCGCCGACCTGGACCTGGACCCGGACGCGCACCGCCGGGACCTGGCGGAGATCGAGACCGTCTTCGCCGCGCTCCCCCTCGACCCGTACGCGCCCGGAACCCACCGGTTCCGCCGCTACTCCCACGCCGTGTACCTGCCGTGGACCGGGCAGCTGTCCTTCACCCCGGGCGCCCCCGACCCCGTCCACGGCACGGTGACCGAGTACTGGCAGGACGACCACAACCCGGAGTTCCCGGACGTACGCCGCCGCCTGCCCGACCTGCCGACCACCCTGCACGACAACGCGCTCCTGCAACGCCTGATCCACACCGACCTCGCACACGCCATGTGGCTGGAGGACCTCCAGCGCACCCCGGTCTACGTCGGCGTCCACTTCCTCAAGCTCGCCGTCGACGCCGACGCCGAAACCGCCGTGTCCTCGCCCGACTGCCTCCACCAGGACGGCGGGAACGCGGCGACGTTCACCTTCGCCCACTTCATCGGCTCCACGAACATGAGCGGCGGCGAGAACGTCATCGCCACCCCCGAGTCCGCCGGCCGCCGGCCCGCGGACCTCCCCGACAGCGTGCTGCACGCCCGCTTCACCCTCACCGAGCCCCTCGACGGGTACGCCGTCCACGACCACCGCGTCAGCCACTACGTAGCCCCGGTCAGCCGCGGTGACGGCCCGGGCCCGGGCGAGCGCCGCATCCTCATCATCGGCCTGGCCCCATACGGCCCCCGCCTCTAGGACGACGCCTCGCGCTGGACCCGGCCGTCGAGACCCGCGCGCTGACGCGGCGGCCTTCTTGCCCCGGACGCCCGCCGCCGCCGAGAATGCCCGCAGGCTCGACGTGGGGAGTGTGCGGGGATGGATCAGCAGGTCACGGTCCTGCCGGACGACGATGGCATCCGGGTCATCACGTGCGCGGGTGAGTTCGACCAGGACACGCTGCAACCGCTCGCGGCGGCCGGCATGGCGGCCACCGCCGCACCGGATGTCCGCCGGATCATCGTGGACGTCAGCCAGGTCACCTTCGCCGACTCCTCCATGCTCAACCTGATGCTGCGCCTGCTGCGCTCGGGCCGCCTCGTCCTGGCCGGCCCCGTGCCGGCGCGGCTCGACCGGCTCCTGCACCTCACGCAGGCGCGCGACCTCTTCCAGATCGCCGACGACATCACCACGGCGCGCACCCTGTAGGGGTGGCAGCCGTGGCGGCTTTCTCCCCGCCGGGGGAGTGGGACGGTGTTCCTGAACGGCCCTGGCCTGCGGAAACGTAGAGCGATGCCCGCGCGTGCGTGCACGATCCTCCTGTGCCGGGCGGCTGCGCCGTGACAGGGTGCTGCAATGGGGGCATGCACCTCGAAGAGCTCCGCGCCCTGCTGGCCAGGCATGCCCGCGCAGACTGGACCACCGCCCTCGACGGGGTGCTGATCTCGAAGGTGGACCGGTCGGATCCGCCCGCACCCTCGATGTCGGGCACGGTGCTGGCGGTCATCGCCCAGGGCGCCAAACGGCTCGCACTGGGCGAGAGGGTCTACGCGTACGGCCCCGGCCAGTACCTGGTGGCGTCCGTCGACCTCCCCGTCACCGGCCAGTTCACCCAAGCCGATCCCGAGCGGCCGGCCCTCGGCTTCGGACTCACGCTGGAACCGGCCACCGTCGCCGAACTGCTGTTGCGGGCCGGCCCCGGAGACATCCCCCGCTCCGGGACGGGCGCACCGTCGGGGATCGCCGTCAGCGACGCCCCGCCGGGCCTGCTCGACGCGGTGGTCCGGCTGCTGCGTCTGCTGGACGAACCCCGCGACCGGGCCGTACTGGCACCGCTGGTCAAGCGGGAGATCCTGTGGCGCCTGATCACCGGCGAGCAGGGGGCGGCGGTCCGCCAGCTCGGCCTCGCCGACAGCGGCCTCAGTCACGTCTCCCGCGCCGTGCGCTGGATCCGCGAGCACTACGCCGAGCCCTTCCGGGTCGAGGACGTGGCGCGGCTGTCCGGCATGAGCGCGTCCGCGTTCTACCGCAACTTCCAGGCGGTGACCGCGATGAGCCCCATCCAGTTCCAGAAGCAGATCCGGCTCCAGGAGGCCCGGCTGCTGCTCGCCAGCGACCCCGGCGACGTCACGGGGGTCGGCCGGCGCGTCGGCTACGACAACCCCTCGCAGTTCAGCCGCGAGTACCGCCGCCAGTTCGGCGAACCCCCGAGGCGCGACGCCGCCCGCCTGCGGGAGTCGGCGCGCACTCCCGCGTCCGTACTGCCCTGAGCCGACGAGAAGCGCCGCGCGGGAGGATCGTGCAAGAGGAGGCGAGGATAGTTCTACTATCTGCGCAGCTCAGAGCGCTTCAATGGGATCAGCACTTCTTCCGCCGGGCAGGAACATGCCTGTCCCTCCGCGGATCCCACCGCCGTCGCAAGGGGCCCGACATGAACACCGTACTGATCACCGGCACCTCCTCCGGATACGGGCGGGAGACCGCCCTCCACTTCCACGCGCAGGGGTGGAACGTCATCGCCACGATGCGGACGCCGCGCCCGGGCATCCTGCCCGAGTCCGACCGGCTGCGCGTCATCGAGCTCGACGTGACCAAGCCGGAGAGCATCACCGCCGCGTTCGCGGCGGCGGGCCCGGTCGACGCCCTGGTCAACAACGCGGGCATCCCGTCCATGGGCGTCTTCGAGGGCACCTCCATGGCCCGGGTGCGGGAGGTGTTCGAGACCAACACGTTCGGCGTGATGGCGATGACGCAGGCGGTGCTGCCCCAGCTGCGCGAACGCGGCTCCGGGGTGGTGGTCAACGTGACCTCCAGCGTGGTGCTGGGCCACATGCCGCTCACGGCCGTCTACAAGGCGAGCAAGATGGCCGTCGAGGGGTTCACCGCATCGCTCGCGCTCGAACTGGCGCCCTTCGGCGTGCGGGCGAAGACGGTCGAGCCGGGTGCCTGCCTGACGACGAACTTCGGGGCCAACGCGGCGAAGGACGGGACGCCGGCCGAACTGGTGGCGGCGCCCTACGCGGAGTTCGTGAAGAAGTCCATGGACGACTTCATGGGCGAGGACCTGTTCACCAAGGAGAGCGACGTCGCCGAGACGGTGTGGCGGGCCGTGCACGACACCACCGGCCAGCTCCGGTTCCCGGCCGGCCCCGACGCGGTCCGGCTCGCCCAGGCGAAGTGAGCCCGGCGGACCGGCCGTCGCACCCCGGGACGCGGTGCGGAAGGGCCCTGGAAGCGCGCAGAGCGGGCGGGTGCGGCGGCTGGTGCGCTCTCGTGCCAGTTCCCGTGCCCTGGCGGCAAAGACGGTCAGCCGGGGCGGTCATAGGTTCGGGATGAGCCGGGCCGCGACGGAAAAGCGGCCGGCGAACCCCTCATGACCGCTCCGGGAGGACGCCCCTCATGTTCGACACCCACAAGGTCCAGGCCGCCCCGAGCCGGGACCTGCTCACGCCGGACAACGCGGTGATGGTCTTCGTCGACCACCAGCCGCAGATGTTCTTCGGCACCGGGAGCGGCGACCGCGCCTCGATCATCAACAGTACCGTGGGCCTCGCCAAGGCGGGCCTGGCCTTCGACGTACCGGTCGTCCTGACCACGGTGGCCGCCGAATCCTTCTCCGGTCCGCTCCTGCCCCAGCTGGCCGACGTGTTCCCCGGACACGAGGTCATCGACCGCACCAGCATGAACGCCTGGGAGGACGAGGCCCTCGTCGCCGCGGTCAAGGCCACCGGCCGCAAGAAGATCATCCTGTCCGGTCTGTGGACCGAAGTGTGCCTCGTCCTGCCCGCGCTGTCCGCGCTGGAGCAGGGCTACGAGGTCTACGTGGTCGCCGACGCCTCCGGCGGCGTCACCCCGGCCGCGCACGAGCACGCCCTCCAGCGGATGCTGGCCGCCGGCGCCGTGCCCGTGACCTGGGTGCAGGTGCTGCTGGAGCTCCAGCGCGACTGGGCGCGCCAGGAGACGTACCCCGCCGTGATGGAGATCGTGAAGGCGCACGCGGGCGCGTACGGCCTGGGCGTCGTGTACGCGCAGGCCGTCATCGGCGCGCACGCGGCCGGCTGACCGCCTTGGACACCGGCATTCTGATCCTGCGTCTGCTCGTGGGCCTGCTCGTCGCGGGCCACGGGGTGCAGAAGGTCAGCCGGCGCCTGGGCGGCAAGGGGCTCGACGGCGGCGCGCGGGAGTTCCGCGCGGACGGGTTCCGCGGCGGGACCCTCACCGCCCTCGCCGCGGGCGGCGGCCAGATCGGATCCGGCCTCCTGCTGGCCGCCGGGTTCCTGACGCCGCTCGCCGCGACCGGGGTCATCGGTGTCATGACCGTCGCCCTCACCGTGAAGTGGCCCCACGGACTCTGGGTGCAGAACGACGGGTACGAGTACCCGTTGTTCCTGATCGGCGCCGCCGCGGCCCTGGCCGCTACCGGCCCCGGCGCCTGGTCCCTGGACGCCGCCTGCGGCCTGACGCCGTACCCCCTGTGGTGGACGGCCGTCGTCCTCGCGGCCGGCCTGGGCAGCGGACTGCTGACCCGGCTCGCCCTGCACCGCGCCCCGGCCGCCGGAACCCCCGCCACCCGGCCCTGAGCCGTCCACCCTCCCCGTACCGGCCCACGGCCGCAGACCGGACCCGGCCGGCCGCGTATCCCCGTACCCGCGTCCGGCCGGGTCCTCCCACCCCGTCCCGCCGCTTCCCGATCGCCCGACTGACCTGCTCACTGGAGTACTTGATGCAACCCGCACCCACCACCGCACGCGAACACCTCGCCGGCACCCCGCCGGTGCGCGCCTGATGGACGGAACGTACGACGTCGTGGTGATCGGCGCCGGCCCGGCCGGTGAGGTCGTCGCCGACCGGATCGTCCAGGCCGGGCTGAGCGCCGCCGTCATCGAGGCCGAAGCGGTCGGGGGCGAATGCTCCTACTGGGCGTGCGTACCGAGCAAGGCCATGCTGCGCCCCGGCGCGGCCCGCCAGGCCGCGCTCGCCGTCGAAGGCGCCCGGCAGGCGGTGACCGGGCCGCTGGACGCGGCCGCCGTCCTGGCCCGTCGCGACCGCTTCACCGCCCGCGGCGCGGACGACGGCCAGGCCGACTGGCTCAGCGGCGCCGGCATCACCCTCGTACGGGGCCACGGGCGGCTCGCCGGGGAGCGCCGGGTCGAGGTCACCGGGGCCGATGGCGGAGTCCTTACCCTGCGGGCCCGGCTCGCGGTCGTGCTCAGCACGGGCACGGAGGCCGCGCTGCCACCCGTCGAAGGGCTGGACCGGATCGGCGTGTGGACCAACAGGGAGGCCACCGCGGCCGACGCGGTCCCCGCCCGGCTCGTCGTGATCGGCGGGGGAGCGGTGGCGTGCGAGATGGCCACCGCCTGGCGTTCCCTCGGCGCGGCCGTCACCCTCCTCGTCCGCGACCGGGCCCTGCTGACCGGCTGGGAGCCGTACGCGGCCGAGGAGGTCGCGCGGAGCCTGACCGACCAGGGGGTCACGATCCGCTTCGGGGTCTCGGCGACCCGTGTCTCCCGGGACGCGGGCACCGGTGAGGTGACCGTCGAGACCGACGACGGCTCCGCACTGGTCTGCGACGAACTGCTGGCCGCCGTCGGCCGCCGGCCGCGCACGACCGGCCTCGGCCTGGAGCACGTCGGACTGGCCGCCGGGGAGTGGCTCCAGGCCGACGCCGACTGCCGCGTCACCGCCGTGGACGAGGGCTGGCTGTACGCCGTAGGCGACGTGAACCACCGCGCGCCGCTCACCCACATGGCCAAGTACCAGGCCCGCGTGTGTGCCGCGGCGATCGCCGGACACGCGGCGGGCCGCTGCGACGGCACCGTACGCCGGCACGCCAGGAGCGTCGACGCCGGCGCCGACCGCACCGCCGTCCCGCAGGCCGTCTTCACCCGGCCGGAGATCGCCTGCGTCGGACTGACCGAGCGGGCGGCCCGGGAAGCGGGCATCGAGGTGCGCACGGTCGAGTACCGGATCGACGACGTCACCGGAGCCCGGCTGTACGCGGACGACTACCGCGGCCACGCCAAGCTCGTCGTCGACGCGGACCGCGGGGTGATCGTCGGCTGCACCTTCACCGGCCCCGGGGCCGCCGAGCTGATCCACACCGCCACCGTCGCGATCGTCGGCGAAGTCCCGCTGGAGCGCCTGTGGCACGCCGTCCCCGCCTTCCCCACGGTCAGCGAGATCTGGCTGCGCCTGCTGGAGGCGTACGGCCTCTAGCCCCCCTCACACGCCCGTACAGCAGAACCCCGACCCGCACCCCGACACACCTGAGAACAGAGACAGAGGACCACAGCATGCCGTTCATCAAGGTCGCCGAAGGCAACTCCGCTCCCGTCGAGCTCTACTACGAGGACCACGGCACCGGTCAGCCCGTCGTGCTGATCCACGGCTGGCCGCTGAACGGGGCCTCCTGGGAGAAGCAGACCTCCGCGCTGCTCGCCGCGGGCCACCGGGTCGTCACCTACGACCGTCGCGGCTTCGGCCGCTCCGACCAGCCCGCCGACGGCTACGACTACGACACCTTCGCCTCCGACCTGCACGAGGTGCTCACCGCGCTGGACCTGCGCGACGCCGTCCTCGTCGGCTTCTCGATGGGCACCGGCGAAGTCGCCCGCTACCTGGGCACCTACGGATCCGGGCGCATCGCCAAGGCCGTCATGATAGGCGTGGTCCCGCCCTTCCTCCTGAAGACGGACGACAACCCGGGAGGCGTCGACGCGAGCGTCTTCAAGGGCATCGAAGAGGCCCTCACCGCCGACCGGTACGCGTTCCTGACCGCCTTCCTCGCCGACTTCTACAACGTCGACGTCCTGGGCGGCGACCGCATCAGCGAGCAGGCCGTCCAGGCAAGCTGGAACGTCGCCGTGGGCGCCTCGGCCAAGGGCACCCTCGACTGCGTCCAGGCCTGGCTCACGGACTTCCGCGCGGACCTGCCGCGCATCGACGTCCCCACGCTGATCATCCACGGCGACGCCGACCGCACGCTGCCCATCGACGCCACCGCGATCCCCCTGGCCCAGCACATCAGCGGCGCCCGGCTCACGATCGTGCCCGGCGGACCGCACGGTCTGACCTGGACCCACGCCGACGAGGTCAACGCGGCGCTCCTCGCCTTCCTCGCCTGAGGCGCACAAGCTCCACCAGGCCGCCGGTCCGTCCGCCGCCGAACGGCTGACGGACCGGCGTGCCAGACCCGTCCGACCGGGACGGACCAGGCATACGCCGTCACCGTGTTCCCGCCCAGCCCACTCACACCAGGAGAGCCCACCGTGCCGAACCAGCCGGTCCTCGAACCCGCCGCCCAGGCCTTCGCCGATGCCACCGCCCGGCCGCCGTTCCTCTACCAGCTGCCCGTCCCCGAGGGCCGCAAGGCGCTGGACGACGTACAGAACGGCGAAGGCGTCGCGCTGCCCGACGTCGACGAGGAATGGATCACCGTCCAGGGCGGCCCCAGCGGGGACGTCCGGGCCCGGATCGTCCGCCCCCGCGGCCTGTCCGGCCCGCTCCCCGTCATCCTCTACGTCCACGGTGCGGGCTGGGTGTTCGGCAACGCCCACACCCACGACCGTCTCGTCCGCGAACTGGCCGTGGGCGCCGGGGCGGCCGTGGTCTTCCCCGAGTACGACCTCTCGCCCGAGGCCCGCTACCCCGTCGCCATCGAACAGAACTACAGCGTCGCCCGGTGGGTGGCCCGCGAGGGGCGCACCAAGGAGCTCGACGGCACCCGGATCGCCGTCGCGGGCGACTCGGTCGGCGGCAACATGAGCGCCGCCCTCACCCTCATGGCCAAGGAGCGCGGCGACGTCCGCCTCGTCCACCAGGTCCTCTTCTACCCGGTCACCGACGCCGCCTTCGACACCGGTTCGTACCAGCAGTTCGCCGAGGGCTACTACCTGCGCCACGAGGCCATGCAGTGGTTCTGGGACCAGTACACGACCGACGAGAGCGACCGCGCCCGGATCACCGCCTCCCCGCTGCGCGCCACCACCGACGAACTCACCGGTCTGCCGCCCGCGCTGATCATCACCGCCGAAGCGGATGTCCTGCGCGACGAGGGCGAGGCGTACGCCGCCAAGCTCCGCGCCGCCGGAGTCCCGGTCACCGCGCTGCGCGTCCTCGGCACCATCCACGACTTCGTCATGCTGAACGCGCTCCGCGAGACACAGGCGGCCGAACTCGCCACCGCCCTCGCGGTCGCCACCCTGCGCAAGGCCCTGGCATGACGGGGAACGCCGCGATAGCCGGCGGGGCCGACGGGCCGGGCATGCCCGTGGCCGGAGTCGTCCCCGCCCCGCACCCCCGGCCGGCGGCGGCCGACCTCCTCGTCCGCAACGCCAAGGTGTACACCGGGGATCCCGGCCGTCCCGCCGCCCAGGGCGTCGCCGTCCGCGACGGCCGCGTGGTGGCCCTCGGCGACGACCACGACCTCGCCGCCCTGGTGGGCCCGGCGACGAAGGTGGTCGACGCCCTGGGCCGCCGGGTGGTCCCGGGCCTGAACGACTCGCACCTGCACGTCATCCGGGGCGGCCTGAACTACGTGCTGGAGCTGCGCTGGGACGGCGTACGCAGCCTGCGCCAGGCCCTGGCCATGCTCCGCGAGCAAGCCGGCCGCACCCCCAAGGGGCAGTGGATCCAGGTCGTCGGCGGCTGGACCGCCGAGCAGTTCGCCGAACGCCGGATGCCGACCGTGGCCGAACTGAACGCCGCCGCACCCGACACCCCCGTCTTCGTCCTCCACCTCTACCAGTCGGCGCTGATGAACCGGGCCGCCGTCCGTGCCGCCGGATACACCCGTCAGACCCCCGACCCGCGCGGCGGGCAGATCGTACGGGGCCGGGACGGCGAACCGAACGGGGTGCTGCTCGCGGCGCCGAGCGCGCTCCTCCTGTACTCCACCCTCGCCAAGGCGCCGACCCTGGACGCGGCCGACAAGCGGACCTCGACCCGGCACTTCCTGCGCGAGCTCAACCGCTTCGGACTGACCTCGGCAGTGGACGCGGCGGGCGGGTTCCAGAACTTCCCCGACGACTACGCCACCGTCGTCGACCTGGCACGCTCCGGAGAGCTGTCGCTGCGGATCGCCTACCACCTCTTCCCGCAGACGGCCGGGCAGGAACTCGCCGACCTCAGGCGCTGGACCAGTACGGTCAAGCCCGGGGACGGCGACGAATGGCTCCGGCTGAACGGCGCCGGGGAGAACCTGACCTGGGCCGCCGCCGACTTCGAGAACTTCGCCGAACCGCGGCCCGACCTCGCCGTGGACTACGAGACGCAGTTCGAGCAGGCGGTCCGGCTGCTGATGGAGAACGGCTGGGGCTTCCGGCTGCACGCCACCTACGACGAGACGATCCGCCGCGACCTGGCCGTCTTCGAGAAACTGGCGGCCGAAGGGCTCTTCCCGGGCGGCAACCGCTGGCTCTTCGACCACGCCGAGACCGTCTCCGCCGACAGCCTGGACCGGATTGCGGCCCTCGGCGGAGCCGTGTCCGTACAGAACCGGATGTCGTTCCAGGGCGCTGCCTTCCTCGACCGGTACGGGGCCGCCGCCACCGCCCACACCCCGCCCGTCCGGGCCATGCTCGACCGGGGACTGACCGTCGCCGCGGGCACCGACGCCACGCGCGTGTCCTCGTACAACCCGTGGGTCTCGCTGCACTGGCTGGTCACCGGCCGCACCGTCGGCGGCACGGCCCTCTACCCGGCCGCGAACCTGATCGACCGGGAGGCCGCGCTCGGCCTCTACACCCGGGGCGGTGCCCGGCTCACCGGCGAGCAGGACGTCAAGGGCGTCCTGCGCGAGGGCTGTTACGGGGACCTCGCGATCCTGTCGGACGACTACTTCACCGTGCCCGAGGCCGCCATCCCCGACATCGAGTCCGTGCTCACCGTCGTCGGCGGCCGGATCGTCTGGGCGGCCGCCGAATACGAGGGCCTCGACGAGGCCGTGCCGCCCGTCAGCCCGCCGTGGAGCCCCGTGGCCCACTTCGGCGGCTACCACTCCCGGGGCGCCGACCAGGCCCTGGCCATGGCCGAGGCCGTCGCCGACTCCGAGGAGCAACGGCTGTGGCGCGCCGCACGGGGCTCCGGACCCGGGACGCCCCCGCCCCTCACCGACCCGTGCTTCGCGCACTGAACGGGAGAACCCACCGATGAGCGACATCCCCGCCGACGTCCCGGCCGAGGGCCACCCCGCACCGCCCGAACCGCCCCCCGCACGGCGCTTCGAACCCGACCTGCGGTCGATGACGCGGATCAACCTGCGCCCCATCGCGTCCCCGATGCCCCTCGGCTTCTTCACGGTGGCCATCGCCTCGGTGATGACGGGCTGCCTCCAGCTCGGGGTCTTCGAGGCCGCCGACCGCACCGCCGTCGCCCTGTGCGTCGTACCCGCCTTCGCCCTGCAACTCCTGGTGAGCTTCCTGTCCTTCGGGGCCCGCGACGTGATCGCGGCCACCCTGATGGGCACCTTCGCCGGCAGCTGGCTGGCGTACGGCCTCGTCATCGGGACCGGAGCCGCCGGCGGACACCGGGTGCTGGGCGTGTTCAACCTGGCCTTCCTGTGCTTCGGGGCACTGATGGCGGCCGTGACCCGGCCCAAGCGGGCCCTGTGGCTGGTCCTGGTGGTCTCCCTGCCCAGGTGGGCGGCGACGGGGCTCGCGGGGCTGACCGGAGCGCACTGGCTGACGTACACGGCCGGAGCCCTCGGGCTGCTCGTGGCGCTCGTCGCCACGTACGCGGCCTACGCCCTGATGCTGGAGGACATGCGCAGCGAGGAGGTGCTGCCCATCGGCCGCAGCGGCCCCGCCCATCACGCGGTCGAGGGCGACCTGGCGGTGCAGCTGCGCAACCTGGAACGGCAGGCGGGCGTCCGGCGCACCCTGTGAAGCCGCGGTGGGACCTCACGCGGTGCGGGCGAGGGACCGCCATGCGCGGGGCGACATGCCGTAGGCGGCCCGGAATGCCCGGCTGAAGTGCGAGGGGTTCGCGAACCCCCACCGGTGGGCGACCACCGAGACGGGCGGCGCCGCCGGGCCGCGCGCCAGGTCGCGGCGGCACCGCTCCAGGCGCTCGCGCCGGATCCAGGTGCCGACGGTGCACCCCTGGGTCTGGAAGAGCTTGTGCAGGTACCGCACCGACAGGTGGTGGGCGGCGGCGATCCGGTCGGGGGTCAGGCCCGGTTCGGCGAGGTGGCGCAGGATGTACTCCTTGATCCGCGCCAGCATGCCGCGGGCGGTCTCGGACGCCTGCGGGTCGAGCCGGCCCAGCCGTTCACGGACGAGCACGGCAAGCAGGTCCGCGGCGGTCAGGGCGAGCTGCCCGCCCGTGTACGGGTCGAAGCCAGCGGCCCGTTCGGCCAGCCGGGACAGGTACCCGGCCACCAGCCCGGCGGTGCCGCACTCGTCGCCGAAGACGGTTCCGGTGACGGCACGCAGATCGGTGTCCGCCACCCCCAGCCGCTGCTTGGGCACCCGGATCGCGGTGAAGCGGAAGCGGTCCGGCTGTCGCCTCTCGTAGGGTCGCCCGGCGTCGGAGCAGGTGAACGTCCCGGGTCTGACCAGGGCCTGACGCCCGTCCTGAGTGAGCTGCGCGGTTCCGGAATGCTGGAGGGTGACGGTGATGTACTCGTCCCCGCCCCGCGCGATCAGCCGCTTGTCGCGCCGGACGGTCTGGGGGCCCGCCTCGACCACCGATATCCGGAGGGGGCCGAGGTGCTCGCTGGTGATCGTCCCGACCGAGGGCTCGGGTTCGTGGAGCGTGACGTCCAGCGGGATGAAGGTGTCGGAGACCACGTGGTGCCAGTAGTCCGCCCGCTCGTGCGGCGACAGCGGCGAGGTGGACACCACGACGGCGCCGACGGGCGAGCATTGCGCGGGCGCGGCAGGGGGTGACGAGGTCGGGCTCACGGGGCCTCCGGGGCGAAGTGACGGTCTCCTCCGCCCAGTCTTGGATCACCCGCCTCCGGAGCCATCCGTCACATGACTTGCGCTCTGCCCGACCCGCCCTTCAGCCCGCGGTGTCCTGCTCGACCACATCGCGCAGCTGACTGCGCGAGGCCACCCCGAGCACCGGGAACGCCTGGTACAGGTGGGTGCCCACGGTGCGGGGCGACAGGAACAGGCGCTCGCCGATCTCCCGGTTCGTCAGACCCTGCGCGGCCAGCCGGACGATGCGCTGCCGCTGGGGGGTCAGGGTCCTGAACGCGCTGCGCGGGGACGATTCGACGGCGACGCCGGCGGCCCGGAGCTCGGCCTGCGCCCGTTCGCTCCACCGCACCGCCCCGAGCCCGTCGAAGACCTCGCGGGCTTCGGTCAGGGCCTCCCGGGCCTCGGCGATCTGCCGCTGCCGGCGCAGCCACTCCCCGTACTCCAGCCAGACCTGGGCGTGTTCGAACGGCCAGCGCCGTCCCGCCGGATCCTCCAGGGCGCGCCGGAAGGACGGCCCGGCCTCGGCCGGATCGGCGAGCAGCGCGGCGGCCCGGTGCAGGATCTGCCGCAGCCGGGGCGAGGCCCCGTCACCCACTTCGGAGCGCACGCGCGACAGGGCGGCCACGGCCTCCTCGGCGCGGCCGACGAGCACGGCGGCGGCGGCGAAGTCCGCGACGGCGTAGCACGACAGGTGGAAGTGGACCGGCGCGCCCGCCGCGTCGAACAGCGCCCGCAGATGCCGGAACGCCGACGCGTGGTCGCCGAGGGCCACGGCGGCCAGTCCCGCGGCGCGGCGGGCGCGGGCGACGGTGCCGAGCACGCAACCGGGCTCGGTCGCGGCCATGACCGCGGTGGCGTGGCTCACGGCGAGTGCGGGCTCGCCGGTGAGGGCGTGCAGGGTGGCCAGGACGGTGAGGGCGCGGGTGACTCCGAGGGTGCGCTCCCCGGCCAGGAACCGCAGCGCGAGCCGCTCCACCCCGAGCCGGGCATCCGCCCACCGGCCGCTGTCGAGGTTGGCCCAGGCCAGGTCGGCCGCGGTCATCCCGCCGTGGAAGGCGTCGGCGTGCTCCCACTGCGGGTTCGCGACCTCGCCGAGCAGGCTCACCGCCGTCTCGGTCTCGTCGAGGATCAGGCACAGTACGCCCAGCGTGTGGATCTGGGTCGTCGGCAGGCCCGTGGCCGAGGCCACGGCGGGCAGCACGGCCCGGATGGCGTTCCCCTGGCCGAAGGGGTCCGTGACGCCCGCGTCCCAGAGGTGGAAGGGGTGGGGCCGGGCCTCGTCCGACACCCGGCCGGCCAGCCACCGTACGAGCTGTTCCCGCTGCGCGAGGTTGCCCGAGTGGTAGGCGACGCCGGTGGCGATCGTGGACATGCCCGTGTGGATGTCCGCCGGGCCGGGCGGCTGCGTAGGGGCCACCAGGGCGAACGCGCGCGCCAGGCGCATCATCAGCATTTCCACCAGCCCGGTCAGGCCCGAGATCCAGACCAGGGCCGCCGGATCGGTGTTGAGTTCGGCGGCCGTCGCCGCCAGCGCCTCCGCCTGGGCGATGTCGCCGACCAGGACGGCGGCGTAAGCGGCCGTGGACAGCAGCCGGGTCTGCTCCTCGGCGGAGGAGTTCAGCTGCGCGGCCCGCTCCAGGCCGGCCACGGCCTCCGCCATGGCTCCCCGCGCCTGGGCGCGCAGGGCGGTGGCCTCCAGTGCGGCCGACACCGACGCGTCCGGTGCGACCGTCGCGGCCGACAGCTGCCAGGCCCGGCGGTCGGGATCGCCGCCGAGGACGGCGGCCAGCGCCAGGTGGGTGCGGCGGCGCTCCGCGAAGGGTGCGGATCCGTAGATCGCCGAGCGGACCAGGGGATGCCGGAAGCTGATGCGGTCCGCCTGGACCCGGATCAGTCCCGCTGCCTCGGCGGGCAGCCACACGTCCATGTCCGTGTCCGCCGGCAGGGCGGCCACCACGTCGGCCAGCCCCGCGCCCTCGGCCGCCGCCGCGACCAGCAGTGCCTGACGGGTCGCCGCGGGCAGCGCGTCGACCCGGTCGGCGAAGGTCCGCTCCAGCAGATCGGTGACGGGGACGTGCCCGGTGGCCGGGAGGGCCCCGTCCCGCGCCGCCGAACGCGCCAGTTCCACCAGGGCCAGCGGATTGCCCGCGGCGGTGGCCAGCACGTGGCGGCGGGTGGAGCCGAGGGGTGGATCCGGCTGGGTGCTGAGCAGCGTCTCGGCGTCCTCCGGCGACAGCGGCGGCACCACCAGCTCCGGTGTCGACGGGTCGAGCCACTCGGGCCGGCGCGTGCCGCGAGCCGCGACGAGCAGGCCGATCGGTTCACCGGCCAGGCGCCGGGCGACGAAGCCCAGCACCTGGCAGCTGCCCGGGTCGATCCACTGGGCGTCGTCCACGGCGAGGAGCAGGCGCTGGGCCGAGGCGGTCTGGGAGGCGAGGGTGAGGACGGCCAGGCTCATCATCATGAGGTCGGGCGGGGTCGCGTCCTCGCCCAGCCCGAAGGCACTGAGCAGGGCGGCCCGCTGCCGGACCGGCAGCCCGTCCACCCGGTCCAGGACCGGCAGCAGCAGCTGGTGCAGGCCGGCGAAGGCCAGTTCGGTCTCGGCGGCGTTGCCCCGCACCCGGAGCACCTTGGTGCCGCCGCGGGCGGCTTCCTCGACCGCCATGTCCAGGAGGACCGTCTTGCCGACTCCGGGTTCGCCGAGCAGCAGCAGTACGGACGCCGGCGCGGCCGCCGGTGACAGTGCGGCGCCGATGGCCGCCCGTTCTTCTTGACGCCCGATCAGCACGCTGTTCCCCGAACCTGTTCAACAGTGGACACATCCGCCGTTCGTACACCAGGGCGGACGGCACGGTCCGGAGCATAGTCGGATCAAACGCCCGGCAGAATTCGGCGCTTTCCGCCCATGTGATGAGACGCCCCTTGCGCAACGCGCCATCGCGCCCTAATGTCACCTCCAGTTGGAAACGACAATCGTTTTCATTACTTAATGAGGAGGACACATGTCGGTCGCGTTCGAGCAGCTTGAGGCCAACGGCTCCCTGGCTGCCCCGCAGGGCCCCGGTACCAACGCCCTGGTGCACAACCCGTTCGCCTTCGAGGAGCTCGCGGCGGACGGCTCGCTGTCCGCCCCGCAGGGACCGGGCACCAACGCCCTCGTGCACAACCCCTTCGCCTGGTCCGCCTGATCGGACAGCGCGCCGCCGCCCGCGGGATTCCCGCGGGCGGCGGCCCCCCCCCGACCCACCAGCCCCGCTACGCAGCACGCACCGCCGAGGAAGGCGCAACGTTCCATGGACCGCATCGCACCCGGCCATCACCTCTACGAGGGACCCGACGGAGAATGGCGGCACGGCGCGCCCGACGGGCGGTTCATCCGTATCCGGGGCCCCAAGGACCTGCTGGGGGACGCCCGGACGCGGGCCTACGGCGGGGCGGCCGACGCTCCCCGCGACGGCGAGGCGCTCGCCCTTGACGCGGCCCTGCGCGAGCGCGGGGTGCTGGCCGCCGCCGACGCCCCGCGAGCGGACGCCCCGTGGGCCGTCCACATCGAGGACGGGACGCCGGTCGCCGAAGCCGTCGCCCGGCTGCTGCCGGCCACGGCCGAGGTGAGCGCCGGGCCGATGACCGAAGAGGCCGTCCGCGGTGCCGATGCCGTCATCTCCTGCGCCGGCTGGCTGCCCGACGCGCGCTGGCGGCACACCGACGCCTGGTGCCGCGCGTACGGCACGGCCTGGCACCGGTGCCACGCCGAAGGACTCCGCTTCGTTCTGGGCCCGCTGTTCGTCCCCGGACGCACGTCCGGCTACGCGGACACCCGCGGCCGGATCCTCGCCGCCGCCGACCTGCCCGACGAACTCGCCGCGCACTGGGCCTACCTGGACGCAGGTCATCAGGACGCCCGTCCCCACGCGCTGCCGCCCGTTCCCCGGCTCTCCGAGGCCGCGACCGCGGTGATCGCCGGCCTGCTGGTCGAAGACCTGCTGCGCCATCGCGCCACCGGCCACCCCGCCGCCGAGAACGTCCAGCTGGTGTTCGATCCGGCCACCGCCACCCTCGACCGCCACCACGTTCTTCCCCTGCCCGTCACCGCCCACGCGCCGAGGGCGGCCGGATGAGCGCCCCGCCCACGTCCCGGGCCGTGCTGCGCGCCAACGAGCGGGTGCCCGGCTGGGACGGGACTCCGCTCGCCGTCGACATCCATCTGCCGCCGCGCGCGCAGTGGCCCGTACCCGCCGTCGTGACCCGCACCCCGTACGGGCGCAGCTCCCACCTCGCCGAAGGGGCGGGCTGGCGGGCCCGGGGGTTCGCGTACGTCGTCCAGGACGTACGGGGACGCTACGACTCGGACGGGCACTGGCAGCCGTACCACAACGAGCGCGGCGACGGCGCGGCGCTGGCCGACTGGATCCTGGCCCAGCCATGGAGCGACGGACGTCTCGTCACCTACGGCGGCTCGTACGCCGGGCACACCGCCTGGGCGCTCGCGGCGGAGCGGCCCGCGGCGGTGGCGGCCGTCGTCAGCATGGGCCCGTCCATGTCCCTGGGCCGCACCAAGTTCGAGCACAGCGGCATCCTGCGGCTCGCCGAACACGCCGCCTGGTGGCTGGAGCGCGCCGACGCGCGCACCAGCCGGGACGGGCTCACCGCCCACGTCTTCCGGGAGCAGCCGAAGCTGCTGGACCACCTCCCCGTCATGGAGCTGGGCGAACGGCTCGGCGCCCGCCTCCCCGGCTGGGCCGAGGTGGTCGAGAACGGCCCGCGCCACCGCGCCGAAGGGCCGGACACCGCCGAGCTGGAGAAGGTCCCGGCCGCGGCGCTGCACATCGGCGGCTGGTACGACCTCCTGGTCGACGAGGTGCTCGAACACTTCCACCGGGCGGGCGGCGCCCTCACCCCGAGACCGCCCCGCTCGCTGGTCATCGGCCCGTGGGGCCATGACCTCTCCTACGCTCCCGGCACCCGGATCGGGGACCGCGACCACGGGCCGGCCTCCCGCCTGGACCTCGGCGCCCTCCAACTGGACTGGCTCCGCCGGGTACTGGCCGGCAAGCCACGTACCGCCGCCGAAGCCGCCGAAGCCGCCGCCGACAGCGAAGCGAAGGTGTTCGTCGTCGGCGCCGACACGTGGTGGACCGGCGCGTCCTGGCCCCCGCCGGGCACCGGGACGGTCTGGTACGCCCACCACGACGGCACGCTCGCCCGCCCGGCACCGGCCCGCGGGGGCCAGTGCCGGTTCCGCTACGACCCGGCCGATCCCCACCCCTCACGCCGGCCCGCCGTGGACCGCGCCCCCCTCGCGGCCCGTGCGGACGCCGTGCGGTTCACGACCGCGCCGCTCGACGCTCCGGTCCGGGCGGCCGGCCGCCCGACGGTCGTGCTGGCCGCGCTGACCACCGCGCCCTCCACCGACTGGATCGTGCGCTGGAACGAGCTCACGGCCGACGGCCGCTGCCTGGAGCTCGCCCACGGCAGCGTCGACACCGGCCGGGACGGCGACGGCGGCGGCCGGTACGAGATCCCGCTCGGCCCGGTCTGCGTCACCGTGCCGGCCGGATCCCGCCTCCAGCTGGAGGTCACCAGCAGCGACTTCCCCCGCCTCGCCCGCGCCCTCGGAACCCACGAGGACCGCTACCGCGGCACTGCCTGCGCCCCCGCCCGGCAGACCGTCCTGACCCGGCCCGTCGACGGCACCCGGCTGGTCCTCCCCACCCCCGACGACCACCCCACCGAGGAGGAGACGCCATGAGCAGCGCTCTGCTCGACGCCCGCACCGGGCTGATCACCCGGCTGGAGCCGCAGCGCCGGCGCCCCGGGCTGCCCCGGATGTGGGTCGGCTACGGCGCCAGCGTGGCCCGTACCGACGTGTTCGCGCCCTGGCTCGCCGACCGCTTCGGCTTCGGCGCCTCCGCCGGGGACCACGACCGGGCCCGGCGTGCCGCCGTCGGAGAGGCCGTCGAGCGGTACTGCGGCAACGCCATCCCCGAGGGGCTGCGCATCGCCTCGTACGACGAACTCGTCGGCGAGGGCCGAAGCGCCCTGGATCCCACGACGCTCGCCCTGTACTCGGCCGCCCAATACGCCACACCCGGCTTCCCCTTCACCCCGTTCGGCCGGGACCTGCCGGTGGCCTGGACCACGGGCCGGGACCTGCACGACGGCGCCGCGACCATGATCCCCGCCTCGCTCGCCTGGCTCGACTACCACCACGGCCCCCGCACCACCGAACCCGCCGTCCACTCCCTCGTCTACTCCGGCATCGCCGCCGGCGAGAACCCGGCCCACGCCGAACGCTTCGCCCTCGAAGAGCTCTTCGAGCGCGACGCCACCACCATCTGGTGGAGCACCGGCGCCGAAGCCGCCGCCCTCACCGCGGCGGACACCGCCACCGTGACCGCGCGCCTGGGCGGCCCGGCCCCGGGGGAGGGCGCGGGACCGGCGGTGCGGCTGCTGCACATCCCCTCCGAGTTCGGCGTGCCCGTCGCCGCCGCCTTCCTCGAAGACACCGAGCGGGGCATGGTGGCCTTCGGCAGCGCCTGCCGCGCGACCCCCGAACTCGCCGCCGGGAAGGCTCTCGTCGAGGCGTACGGGCTGTACTCCCTCACCCGCCAGCTCGCCGAGCCGGACAGCGAGGTGTGGCGGGCCGTCGGCGCCGGGACCCTGGAGCGCCACGTCTTCCGGCCCTTCCGCGCCGACCGCGGCTACCGGGAAGCCTTCCGCCGCGACTACCGCGACCTGACCGACCTGCCCGCCATAGCCCAGCTCTATCTCGATCCCAGGATGCAGGGCGCCCCTCTGGACCGGCTGCGCGGCACCGGCCGCGTCGCCTTCGCCGACCTGCCCCGCATACCGGGCGAGGACGCGCGCGGCCCCTACCTGGAGCGGATCGCGTCGGCCGGGCTGCGTGCCTACAGCGTCGACCTGACCACGCCCGACGTGGCCGCCGCCGGTCTCGCCGTCGTCCGCGTCGTCGTCCCGGGCCTGATCGGCAATGCCCCGCCGGCCTTCCCCCACCTGGGGGGCGAGCGCCTCTACCGGACCCCGGTCGAGCTCGGCCTGGTGGCGGCCCCGCTCGCCGAGGACGCGCTGTACCCGCACCCCCTGCCCCTGGCCTGACCGGCCCGGCGCCCGTCCGAGCGACCAACGACCAACGACCAACGACGAGCGACGAGCGACGAGGAATCCCGCCCATGCCCTACCCCCTGCTCACCCACGCGCGCACCGGCATCGTCCGCCGGCTGGCCCGCCCGCCGGTCCCCGGCCACTTCCCGGCCGGCTTCGAACTCATCGCCTCCGAACTCGCCGACACCTCCCGCTTCTGCGCCTGGCCCGCCGACTCGGCCGGCGCCGGCTACGCCTTCGCCCAGCCCGAGGCCGCCCTCGGCGCCGCCCTGGGCGAGGCGGCCGAACGCTACTGCGGCAACCTGGTGCCCGACGGCCTCGTCCGCGCCTCCTACCGTGAGCTGCGCGAGCGGGGAGTACGGGCCCTGGACCCCGAGACCCTCGCCCTCTACTCACCCGAGCAGCACGCCGAACCGGGCTTCCCGCTCACCGCGTTCACCCGCGAGCTGAGCGTGGAGTGGACGGAAGGCACCGATCTGGCCGACGGCGAGCCCGTGCTGGTCCCGGCGTCCCTCGTGTGGGTCTCGTACGTCTCCGCCGACGTCGAGCAGCGCGGCCCGCGCACGAACCCCGTCATCCAGGCGGGTCTGGCCGCCGGGGCCACCCCGCGCGACGCCTGCCTGGGCGCACTCGGGGAGATCGTCGAGCGGGACGCCATGACCCTCGGCTGGCACGGCCGCGCCGGCCTGCGCCCCATGACGCCCGCCCCCTGGCTGGAGCAGTTCGCGCGCGGCCCCGCCGGGCAGCTCGACACCCGCTTCCTCGCCTTCCCCGCCCTGTTCGGGATGACGGTCGCCGGAGCGCTGGTCCGTGACGCCGTCACCGGATACCTCACCCTGGGGGTGGCCGCCCGCAGCGACGGCGAGGCCGCCGCGCTCAAGGCGTACGGCGAGGCGCTGCAACTCCAGCTCTTCACCGCCGACTACGACGATCCCGCGGGCCCGTACATGCGGGCCGCGGCCGATCCGCGCAGCCCCCTCAAGCCCTGGCGCCGCGACCGGGACTACGCGTCCGCGTACCGCGAGGACCTGCGTGACGTCGTCGACTACGGCTGCCACCTCCAGCTGTACCTGGACCCGCGCGCCCAGCACGCCTTCGAGGCGGAGCTGCGGACCGCCCTGACCGAGGGGCCGCCGACCGGTCCCGGTCCGGCCGCGACGTGCGGTGACGGGGATCCGCTGGAGGCGGTCGTCCGCCGGATCACCGAAGCCGGGCACCGCGCCGTCGTCGTGGACGTGACCACCCCCGACGTCCGCGCCGCGGGCCTGCACGTGGTCCGGGTCCTGGTCCCCGGGCTGTACTCCAACACCGCCGCCGGACTGCCCTTCCTCGGTGGCACACGCCTCACCGACTCCCTGGCCGGCGCACCCCGCCGGCCCCTGCCGCTGCCCCACTGAGCCCGCGATCCGAAGGACTACCGCCGTGACCATCCGGCCGCCGCGCCCCGCCGGCGACACCACCCCCCGCGCCCCGCAGGCGGCCTGGCCCCCGCCCCGCGCGAGCCTGCGGCCCGGCCGGGCGGCCGGTGTCCGGCCCGGCGGCGGCGTACGTCCCCCCGCCGCCCGGGGCCCCCTGCTCTCCGCCCCGGTGCTGCTGGCCTGGTTGCTGGTCGTGCTCCCCGTCGCCGCGCTCGGATCCGTCGCGCTGGGCGCGGCCTCCCTGCCGCTCTCCGACGTCTGGAGCGACATCGCCTCCCACCTCACCGGCGGGGGGCGGCCGGCCACCGTCTCCGGGATCGACGACGCCATCATCTGGGGCTCCCGCGTCCCCCGCACGCTGCTCGCCATGGTCGCGGGAGCCGGACTGGCCGTCGCCGGAGCCGTACTCCAGACCGTGGTCCGCAACCCGCTCGCCGACTCCTACGTCCTCGGCGTCACCTCCGGTGCCTCCCTGGCCGCCGTGGCCGTGCTCACCCTGGCCCCGGCCGGGCTCGCCGGACCGCTCCACCTCGGGGTGTCCGCAGCCGCGTTCGCCGGAGCGTGCGCCACCCTCGTCCTCGTCGTCGCCCTGGGCCGCAGGCACGGCTCCCTCGCCCCCGCCCGGCTGGTCCTGGCCGGCGTCGCCGTCTCCTACCTCCTCCAGGGCGCGACCAGCTACCTCCAGCTGCGGGCCCGGCCCGACCAGCTCTCCGGCGTGCTCTTCTGGCTGCTGGGCTCGGTGGCCGGCGCCCAGTGGGGCGACCTCGGGCTGCCCGCCGCGGTGGTCGTGGCGTGCACCCTGTGGCTGCTGCTCCACGGCCGCGCCCTGAACGCCCTGGCCATGGGAGAGGAGACGGCCGTGCTCCTCGGCGTCCCGGTACAGGCCCTGCGCCTTCGACTCCTCGCCGTCGCCGCCGTCCTGACCGCCGCCGTCATCGCCGTCGCGGGCGGCATCTCCTTCGTCGGCCTGATCGTCCCGCACTGCGTACGGCTCCTCATCGGCGCCGACCACCGTGCCCTGCTGCCCGCCACCGCCTTCACCGGCGCCCTCTTCCTTCTCCTGGCCGACCTGGCCGCCCGTACGGCGGCCGCACCGATGGAACTGCCGCTCGGCATCGTCACCGCCGTGGCCGGGGCGCCCTTCTTCCTGTGGCTGCTGCGCCGCGACCGCCGGACGGCAGGTGAATCCTGATGACCGGCTCGACACGACCGGACCGCGTCGACGTCGCCCTGGAAGGGGTCAGCCTCGGCATCGGCGGCCTGCCCCTCGTCATCAGAGCGACCCTGTACGCCGCCCCCGGCGAGATCGTCGGCATCGTCGGCCCCAACGGCAGCGGCAAGTCCACCCTGCTGCGGTCCGTCTACCGGTCGCTGCGGCCCACCGCCGGCGCGGTCCTGGTCGGCGGCGAGGACGTATGGCGGACCCTCGGCGCACGGGACGCGGCCCGGCGGATCTCCGTGGTGGCCCAGGAGAACCCGGCCGTCTTCGACTTCACCGTCGCCGAGATCGCCGCGGCCGGCCTGACCCCGCACCGGGGAGCCTGGACCCGCGACGCCCCGCAGGACGGGGCGAGGATCGCCGACGCCCTCGCCCGCGTCGGCATGGCGCACACCGCCGACCGCCCGTACGCCACGCTCTCCGGCGGGGAGAAGCAGCGCGTCCTGCTGGCCCGCGCCCTGGTCCAGGGCGGCCGTCTCCTCGTCCTCGACGAGCCGACCAACCACCTCGACATCGGTACCCAGCTCGACCTGATGGAGCTCGTACGGGACCTGCGGGTCACCACCCTGACCGCCCTGCACGACCTCAACCTCGCCGCCGCCTACTGCGACCGCGTCCACGTCCTGCGCGACGGACACCTCGTCACCACGGGGCCGCCCCGGGACGTGTTCACCCCCGAACTGCTCGATGACGTCTTCGGCGTCCGGGCCGTCCTCGGAACCCACCCGCTCACCGGCCGTCCCCAGCTGAGCTTCGCCCCCGCCCTCACCCCCGCACCACCGGAGTAGACCGATGAAGACCCTCTCCCCGTTCCGTCAGCGCGCCGGCCGTACGAGGGCGGCCACCGCCGTGCTCGCACTCGCCGCGTCCGCCGCCCTCCTCGCCGCCTGCGGCACACCGGCCGCCCACGACACGGCGAAGCCCGCCGCCCACGAGGCCGCCGCCGGGGACGCCCGTACGTCCTATCCGGCGCAGGCCGCCAACTGCGGCCGCACGGTGCGCGTGGAGCGCGCACCGCGCCGCATCGTGTCGTTCTTCCCGTCCAACACCGAGCTGCTGCTCACGCTCGGCCTGGGGGACCGGATCGCGGGCCAGACCTGGACCAACCAGTCGCCGCCCAAGCCCGCTTACACCGGCGCGTACGGGAAGGTGAAGGTCCTCGCCCCCGGGGAGATCTCCCGTGAGGCGCTGCTCGCGGCCCGCCCCGACTTCATCCTCGCCGACGGGGAGTACCAGTTCGACGGGAAGAAGCTGCCGACCATCGAGGAGCTGGCGAAGCTGGGTGTGCCCGTCTACATCGACAGCGCCTTCTGCCCCGAGGCCACCGGCACCGCCACCCTCGACGCGACGACGGCCGACCTCACCGCCCTCGGCACCCTGCTGGACGCCTCCGGACCCGCCGCGGCGGCGGTCACCGGCACCGGCAGGCAGCTCGCCACCGTCGACACCGCGCTCAAGGGGCGGCCCGCCACCTCGGCCGCCATGGTCCAGATCGTCGACCAGCAGCTCTACGCGCTCGCCGGGGGCCTGTACTCGGACATCGTCCGCCGGGCCGGCGGCGCCAACGTACTCGACCCGGACGTGCCCAAGGGCAGCAACTTCTCCCCCCTGTCCGCCGAGGCGCTGGCCAAGCGGGACCCCGACGTCCTGATCTACCACTACACCGGCGACGCCGACCGTGCCGCCTCCGCCCAGTGGCTGAAGGAGCACCTCGGCGCCACCAAGGCCGTCCGGGAGAACCGTCTCATCGCCGTACCCGCCGCCGACTTCTCCGAACTGAGGGCGGTCGACGGCACCCTCACCCTGGCCAAGGCGCTGCACCCGGACGCCTTCTGAGTGCTCATCGACCCACCCCGGACGGCCCGAGGGCCGTCCGGGGTTCCGTCGTACCGCTCACTCACACGTTCCTCACACCCCTCACGCCCCAGGAGTCACGTCCATGGCCACTGTCTCCCGCCCGGGCTTCGGCCTCTTCCTCACCGCCCGTACGGTCTCCTGGGCAGGTTCCGCCGTCACCACCGTGGCGCTGCCCGTCCTGCTCTACCAGCGCACCGGCAGCGCCGCCCTCAGCGGACTCCTCACCGCCCTGGAAGCCCTCCCGTACCTCGTCCTCGGGCTCCCCGCCGGCGCCCTCGCCGACCGGTGGGACCGCCGCCGCACCCTGACGCTGTGCAGCTGGTGCAGTGCCGCCCTCATAGCCGCGATACCGCTCGCCGCCGCATGCGACGTACTCGGCACCCTCCAGCTGATGCTCACCGGACCGGCCGTCTCCTGCGCCTTCGTCTTCTTCGACGCCGCGGCCTTCGGGGCCCTGACCTCCCTCGTCGGCCGCGACGGCATAGCCGGCGCGACCAGCCGCATGATGAGCGCGAGCACCCTGGTCGGCCTCGTCGGACCCTCGGGCGCCGGGGCACTGATCGCGAGCACCGGCGCGCCGGCCGCGATCACCCTCGACGCGCTCAGCTACGCCTGCGCGGCCCTGCTGCTGGCCCGGCTGCCGCTCTCCGGCTTCCCTTCCACCACCGGGCAGAAGGGCGTCCGCGGCACCCGCGCGGACATCGCCGAAGGACTGCGCTACATACGCCGCCATCCGCTGATCCGCCCCCTGACGCTCCTCGGCATCGGGAACAGCTTCACCGAGGGCGCCGTGGTCGGGCTGATCGTCGTGGCCGCCGTACGCCGCTTCGGGCTGACTCCGGACGACGGGCGGATCGGCCTCTTCTGGGTGGCCGCCGCACTCGGCGCACTGGCCGCCGCCACCGCCTTGCTCCGGCTCCAGAAGGCGCTCCCGGCCGGCTGGATCACCCTCGGCGGCCTCGCCGCCAACGCCGTGTTCCTGGCCTGCTGGGCGCACACCCCCGGGCTGTCCGCGGGCCTCGTCGCCCTGGCCCTGTGGCAGGCGGCCAACACCACCGTCAGCCTCAACGGCATCGTCATCCGCCAGCGGGTCACCCCTGACCGCCTCCAGGCCCGGGTCAACACCACCGCCCGCATGATCGCCTGGGGCGGCCAGCCACTGGGCGCCGCCACCGCCGGCTTCCTGGCCGAGGGCATCGGCGTCCGGGCCGCACTCTCGCTCGCCTGCCTCGGCGCCCTGGCCTCGCTCGGCGCGGGGCTGGCGACGCCGCTGCGCGGGCGGGACCGGCAGAGCCGCGCGGTCCTCCAGGACTGAGCGGCCGCCTTTTTGGAAATGGAATCCATTTCCATGTAGGGTGATGACCGTTCCCCTGACTCCCGGAGGTTGGTCATGGCCGTTCCCAAGCGGAAGATGTCCCGCAGCAACACGCGTCACCGTCGAGCGCAGTGGAAGGCGACGACGCCCCAGCTCGCGCCCGTGACGGTGGACGGATCCGTCCACCTCGTACCGCAGCGGCTGATCAAGGCGTACGAGCGCGGTCTGCTGCGCCCCGAAGGATGAGCGCGATGGGTAGCGCCCCTGACCGGCGGCTGCCGGTGACCGTGCTGTCCGGCTTCCTCGGAGCCGGCAAGACCACGCTCCTCAACCACGTGCTGAGCAACCGTGAGGGACTGCGGGTCGCGGTCATCGTCAACGACATGAGCGAGATCAACATCGACGCGGCGCTCGTGCGCGGCGGCGCGGCGGCCCTGTCGCGGACCGAGGAGCGCCTGGTCGAGATGACCAACGGGTGCATCTGCTGCACCCTGCGCGACGACCTGCTGGAGGAAGTGGACCGCCTCGCCCGCGAGGGCCGCTTCGACTACCTCCTCATCGAGTCCAGCGGCATCTCCGAGCCGATGCCGGTCGCCGCGACCTTCGCCTTCCCGCGCGACGACGGCGCCACCCTGGGCGACCTGGCCCGCCTGGACACGATGGTCACCGTCGTGGACGCGGCGAACTTCCTGCCCGAACTCGCCGGAGGCGACGGCCTGGCCGAGCGCGGACTGGACCAGTACGAGGAGGACGAGCGGACCGTCAGCGACCTGCTGATGGACCAGATCGAGTTCGCCGACGTCATCGTCCTCAACAAGCTCGACCTCGTCGACGCGGTGGACGCCCTGCGCCTGCGCGCCGCGCTGCTCCGGCTGAACCCGGCCGCCCGCCTGGTGACCGCCGTCCGGGGCCAAGTGGCCGCCGCCGACGTCCTGGGGACCGGTCTGTTCGACCTGGAACGCGCGCAGCAGGCACCCGGCTGGGTCATGGAGCTCAACGGCGACCATGTCCCGGAGACCGAGGAGTACGGGATCTCCAGCATCGTCTTCCGCTCCGAACTGCCCTTCCACCCGGGCCGGTTGTTCACCTTCGTCACCAAGGGGCTGGACAGCGGCACGTTCGGCACGGTCCTGCGCTCCAAGGGCTTCTTCTACCTGGCCAGCCGGCCGCACGTCACCGGGCTCTGGTCGCAGGCGGGCTCCGTGGCCCGCTTCGAACCGTCCGGCGTCCGCGACGACGCCCAGGGACAGGAACTGGTCTTCATCGGCACCGGCCTGCGCGCACAGGCCCTGCGGGCGGCGCTGGCCGGATGCCTGATGGCCGAGGGCGAAAGCCTGCCCGACGTCGACCCGTTCCCCGCCTGGGACACCTACGGGATCGAGGACGCCTGCGAGCACGAGCAGCCCCCGCTCGCACAGGCGGCGTAGAGACTCCGGGACGGGCGGTGGTCGCAGCCACGGCATCGCCCGCCCCGGCCCCCTGAAACCTGAAGGCACCTCGCGGAAGCGAGGTGCCTTCAGGCGTTGGTGCGGGGGTGGGCGCTCACTCGGCTCGGCTCAGTGGTCTTCGTTCGCGCCGAGGAGCGGATCACTCATGGCGCCCCAGCCCTCCCGGCCGAGCGAGAGTTCGGCGTCGGTGAGCAGGGCGGCGTCGAGTGCGCCCGCGATCCGGTCCAGGTCGAGGCCCGCGCCCGTGAAGGCGATCTCGTTACGGCGTTCGCCGTAGTAGTCGTCCCAGAACCAGCAGGCCATCGTGCGCCGCCCGGGCGAGGCGGCTGCCCACGCGGGCGAGGCCGGTGCCTCCAGCCAGCGGTCGGCCTCGCGGATCTCCAGGTGACCCCCGGCCGATCGCCAGGTGACGACGGCGTCCGGCCGGCTGGCGAGCCAGAGGTGGCCGCGGCTGCGCAGGACGCCGAGCATGACGTCGCCCAGTGCCCCGGCGAGCCGCTCGGGGTGCAGGGGGCGCCGGGAACGCCACACGACGGTGGAGACGGCCTGGTGGGATTCGGGGTGCGCGTACGGGGAGGCCACCGCGTCCAGTCGGGACTCCCACGCCTCGCGCGCCTGCTCCGGGACCTGTCGGCGGGTCAGGACCCGGCCCGAGGCCGGCTGCCGGGCGGTGACCCTGCCGAGAGTGATCATGCCGGCACGGGCGTTGAGGTGCCGCAGGAGCGCGGCGGCGGCCTGGCCGGACCTCTCGTCCGCCGGCGAGGCGTCCGTCAGGACGAGGGCGTCGGCCGCTTCGACCTGACGGACGGCGGCCTCCGCCGGTGTCAGCGGCTCGCCCTGGGCGTCACCGCCCCAGACGTGAACCGCGCGGTGGACGCAGGCGATGTCCGCGAGGAACGTGGCCGGGTCGACACCGACGAGGACGGGGGCGGCGTCGTAGTGGTCCTCCAGGCTGTCGGCGACGGTCCGGGCCCGCCACAACTGGAGGAGGAAGGGCAGTACGTCGAGTGTCCGGGCAGAGCCAGAACGACGTGCACGTCCTTCGCCGAGCGCCGGAGGGAGACCAGGTCCTGACGCAGGATCACCACCGGGTCGCCGGTCGCGCCCGACGGGGCGTGCGCCGCCGTCCGGGCGTCGGCCGTGGTCACCATGCGCTGGACCACCGGGTAGCCGCCGGAAGGGCTGTCGTGGACCGACACCGAGAGGACGACGGCGTCGGGGCTCGCCCGCAGCAGCTGCTCGACGAGCCCGCCACGGATCTCCGGCGAGTTTCCGGCGACCACGCTCAGCAGGCCCTTCGGCGGCCGGACGCCCGTCACGGGCGCGGAGCGCGCAAGGGGCGCGCGGCGAGGAGCCCGGCGGGCAGGCCGGTGGCGCCGGGCATACCGTCGAGGAGCCAGCCTCGTAGCGTCTCCGCGTCCGCCGCGCTCTGGAGCGGACCCAGCGGCACGGCGGCTCCGGCCGGCCGGCGGTCTTCGGTACAGGGCTGGACGATCACGTGCGCGCCGCGGCCCGATGAGCAGTCCAGTACGTGGGCCAGGCACTGCGTGGCCACCATGACGCCGTGCGGGCACGCGCGCACCGCCTGACGGAGCCGACCGATGACCGCCTGGCCCGCCCACTCGGCGCAGGGCGCGCAGCTGATGAGTGTGTACGGACGGGGGCGATCCACGCCCGCCTCGTCATGACCGGCATCGTGCATGGAAACCCCTTGATGGAAATGGTTTCCATTTTTATATCACGCTCGGGCGGGGAGGCACCTGCGACAGGTCCCGGTCACGCTCACCGCGTGCCGCACGTCGTGGAACCCGTAGCGGCGCCCCAATCCCGCGAGCCACTCCTCCAGTCCCTCGGAGGCGAACGGGACGCCCTCCCCGCACCCGCGGCATTCCAGGCGGTGTTCGTGCGCGCCCGGCAGCAGGCGGTACCTCTTTCCCGGGGAGCGGTGCACGACTTCGAGCAGACCGGCCGCGTCGGCGGCCCTCAGGGTTCGGTAGACCGTGGACAGGCCGATGTGCCGGCCTCGCGTCGCGGTGAGGGCGTGCAGCTGCCGGGCGGTGAGAAACCTCCCCGCGTCTCCGAGGGCCCTCAGGATCTCGGTTCGCCGCTCCATGGACCTGCGGCGGGCCGCGTCGGCGGGGGCGGGCTCGTGGGCGGCCTCCTCTTCGCCCGGCACCCGGGTGTCCGCCTTGCGTTCGGCATGCGCCAACGCAGCCGCGTGCGACGCCCGTTGGAGCCCCCCTTGGCGCCGGACGAGCGTCGCACGCGACCTCGCACACCTTAGGTCGCCATGGTAATCGTTTTCAACTGATGACCCGGAAGAAGTCGGTACTTTGACAATCGTTTTCCATCGGCCCTCTCGGATGGGGGGCGGACGAGGGTGCGGATGTGGACGTGGACGCGGACGGCGCGTCAGCCGTCGGCCGCTCCCGGTGCGATGCGGGCCTGTTCCCATACCGAGAGGAAGGCGAGCCGCAGACAGCCGGCGAGCGCGGGGTGTTCGATGTACAGGGCCGTGGTGGCGTCGGTTCCGGCCACCGGGTCGGGCATGTCGCACAGCACCAGCGAGGCGTCCGCGACGATCAGCTTGAGCGGGAGGTCCGGAGTGAAGCGAGACTCCTCGCCCGCCGCGGCGAACCGGCGTACGTTCTCCAGCACTTCGGCGTCGTCGAGGGCGTCGTGGGTGTAGACGGCGCGGGCCGTGCCCCCGGCCCGGCGCAGGCGGCGGACCGTCTTGATGCCCTCGTTGTTGGCCGGGGGAGCGACGAACGGCGGTTTGCAGAAGCTGAGGAGCTCGCGGGAGGCCTGCTCCTGGATGCTGTCGAACCGCTCCGCTATCGCCCGCGGATCGCGCAGCACCTCGATGTAGTCGAGCGGATCGGTGTGGGTGCGTCCATCGGACCAGATCGGGAGCAGCGCCGCGGCGAGGGCGGTCGACACGCCGTTCAGCCGTTCCAGGGCCTCCCGTTGCAGGGTCATCAGCCGGGCGAGGGCCAGTTCGGGAGCCACCGCGGAGAAGGCCGCGACCCGGCCGGGGCGCAGCACGGCGAGGCGCCGTCGCACCAGGGCGTCGAGTACGTCGTAGACGCGCTGGCGGGGGACGTCCGCGGCGCGGGCCGCCTCGGCGGCGCTGTACGACTCGCGCCGGACCAGGGCGAGATAGACCCGGGCTTCGTAGCGGGAGAGCCCGAGGGACATCAGGTCGTTGACCGCGCTGTCGTCCAAGTCCATGGCAGGAACGGTATACGCGGATATCACTGACCGAAAGCAACCCTTTACCATTCGCCGGGTAGTTCCTTGGCCCGGACTGTCCCTACCTTCGGCGTTGGCCACCACTCCTCGTGGTGACATCCGCACCGTCGCACGCGTGCCACTCGCAACCCCCACGCCGACCCTCCGGTCCGGCATGCCCTGACGTGCTCGTACGTCATGTCGTATGTCATGATCACGTCAATGTCAGGGGATCCCCCGGCGTGGGCACCCCACCCCCCATGGAGGGCAGTTCCTTGCGCAACGCCCTGTCCCACCGTGCCGCGCGGCTGAGCCGCCGCGGCACGACCGCCTTACTCTCGGCGGTCGCCCTGATATCCGGCGGGATGCTCGCCTTCGCCGCACCGTCCCTCGCCTCCGCCGGAGCCGGCGCGCCGGCCGGCGCCGCCGCCACGGCCGTGCACACCCAGCGGCTCTGCTCGGAGCCCTCGAAACCCGGGTACATGGCCTGTCACGCGCTGGCCCGCACCGACCTCAAGCAGCAGCTCAGCCTCGCGCCCAACGTGCTCCCGTCCGGCTACGGTCCCGCCGATCTGCAGGGCGCGTACGCGCTGCCGGCCTCCGCCGGCGCCGGTGCGACGGTCGCCATCATCGACGCCTATGACGACCCGAACGCGGAATCCGACCTGGCGGCCTACCGCTCCCAGTACGGCCTGCCCGCCTGTACCACGGCCAACGGCTGCTTCCGCAAGGTCGACCAGAACGGCGGCACCAGCTACCCGACCGCCGACTCCGGCTGGGCCGGCGAGATCTCCCTCGACGTGGACATGGTCAGCGCTGTCTGCCCGCAGTGCCACATCCTGCTCGTCGAGGCGAACCAGCCCTCCATGGCGGACCTCGGCACCGCGGTCAACCGCGCCGTGACGATGGGCGCCAAGTACGTCTCCAACAGCTACGGCGGCGGCGAGGACTCCACCGACCCCGCCTCCGACTCCTCGTACTTCAACCACCCCGGCGTCGCCATCACCGTCAGCTCCGGTGACAGCGGCTACGGCGTCGAGTACCCGGCGGCCTCCCAGTACGTCACCGCCGTCGGCGGCACCTCGCTCAGCCGCGCCGGCGGCACCTCCCGCGGCTGGTCCGAGAGCGTCTGGGGCACCAGCTCCGGCGGCAACGGCGCCGGCTCCGGCTGCTCCGGCTTCACCACCAAACCGTCCTGGCAGAAGGACACCGGCTGCGCCAAGCGCACCGTCGCCGACGTCTCCGCGGTCGCCGACCCGGCCACCGGCCTCGCGGTCTACGACAGCTACCAGGCAAGCGGCTGGAACGTCTACGGCGGCACCAGCGCCTCGGCGCCGATCATCGCCTCCGTCTACGCCCTCGCCGGCACCCCGGCCGCCGGCTCCTACCCGTCCTCCTACCCCTACGCCCACACCGCGTCGCTCAACGACGTGACCAGCGGCGCCAACGGCTCCTGCTCCAGCAGCTACCTCTGCACCGCCAAGGCCGGCTACGACGGCCCGACCGGTCTCGGCACGCCCAACGGCACCGCGGCCTTCACCGGCGGCACCAGCGGCGGCAACACCGTCACCGTCACCAGCCCGGGCAACCGCTCCACCACCGTCAACACGGCCGTCTTGCTGCAGATCCAGGCCACCGACTCGGCGAGCGGGCAGACCCTCACGTACAGCGCCACCGGGCTCCCGCCCGGCCTGTCCGTCAACGCCTCCACCGGCCTGATCAGCGGTACGCCGACCACCGCGGGCACCTACAACGTCACCGTCACCGCCAAGGACAGCACCAACGCCAGCGGCAGCGCCTCCTTCACCTGGACCGTCACCCCGGTCGGCGGCGGCTGCACCCCGGCCCAGCTGCTCGGCAACCAGGGCTTCGAGACGGGCACCGCCGCGCCGTGGACCGCCAGCACCGGTGTGGTCGACAACGGCAGTGGTGAGGCCGCGCACTCCGGGTCCTGGAAGGCCTGGATGAACGGTTACGGCTCCACCCACACCGACTCGCTCTCGCAGTCGGTGACCATCCCGGCCGGCTGCCACGCCAGCCTCAGCTTCTATCTGCACATCGACACCGCGGAGACGTCCACCACCACGGCGTACGACAAGCTGACGGTGACGGCCAACTCCACGACGCTGGCCGGCTACTCCAACCTCAACAAGAACGCCGGCTACGCGCAGAAGACCTTCGACCTGTCCTCCTTCGCGGGCCAGACGGTCACGGTCAAGTTCGCCGGCAGCGAGGACTCCAGCCTGCAGACCTCGTTCGTGATCGACGACACGGCGCTCAGCGTCAGCTGACGCCAAGGGCACAAGAGGGACCGGCGGGTCACCGTATCTTCACGGTGACCCGCCGCTGTGTCAGCGCCCGGCCGGGCAGCCCTCCCGGGCAGCCGTCGCCGGGGTCACCAGGAGGACTTGGTCACTCCGGGGAGGAAGCCGGCGTGGGCTTGCTGGCGTGCGCGAACGCGGGAGAGCCCGAACTTGCGCAGGTAGCCGCGGGGGCGGCCGTCGACGCTGTCGCGGTTGCGGACCCGGGTGGCGCTCGCGTCACGCGGCTGGCGGCGCAGCTCGGCCAGTGCGGCTGCGCGTTCCTCCGTGGTGGCGGACGGGCGGCGGATGATCTCCTTCAGCTCGGCGCGCCGTGCGGCGTAGCGGCCGACGACGGCCTTGCGCTTCTCGTTCTGCGCGATCTTGCTCTTCTTCGCCATCAGATCTTCCCCCCTCGGGCACGGATCCGCGCCACGGCCGCCTCGATGCCGATCGTGTCCACCGTCTTGATCGCCTTGGCGCTCAGGGTCAGGCGGACGTTGCGGCCCTCGCTGGGCAGCCAGTAGCGCTTGTGCTGGATGTTCGGGTCGAATCGGCGTGAGGTGCGCCGGTGGGAGTGGGAGATGTTGTTGCCGAAGCCGGGCTTGGCGCCGGTCAGCTGGCAGTGGGCGGACATGGGTGTATTACCTGCCTCTCGCGGAACCATCCCGGTGTTGGAAATGGAAACCATTCCCATATAGTAGCGTCATGGCACGCAACGAACTCCGCCCGGTCATCAAGCAGTGGACGGTGGGGGACACCTGGGTCCGGCAGCTGGAGTACGCGCCCGTCCTCGTCCTCGTGGACAACGGCGAGGCCGATGACGAGGACCGTGCTCTGCTGGCCCAACTGCACCCCACCGCCCGCCAGATGCCGGCCGGCTCGGGTGGACTGGCCGAAGCGGCCTTCGCCGGCTTTGATGTCGAGGCCGCCGCGGCGGCGCAGGACCCCGCCTGTGCGCTGCTGCCCCAGGACGCCGACGACGCCGGGGTCACCACCCTGGTCTGGCACCGCCGCCGGCCCTTGCGCCCCGAACGCCTCTACCAAGCATTGGAGGACCTGTGCTGCGCGGCGGCGCGCAGCACGGACGCCGAGTACGCGGCCGGGCGTGAGGGCTGGAAACACCTCCCCGCCGCCTTCGACACCCTTCTCGACCCCGTCTGACCCTCCCCGATCCAGGAGAACAGGTCCCGCTGGGCGCCGCGCCCCGTGCCGGCTTCCCCGCCACCGGTCTGGCGGGGCGCCGGTCGGCCGGCACCGGGGGAGGGGTTCCGGTGCCGGCCGATGGTGTCCACTCTAAACCGTCATGGCAATCGTTTTCAGCGGATGCTGACGTCGTTTCACGGGCCGGTGGGTGCCCACCACTCGGCAGACGAGGTAGAGGGTGAACGAGATCGTCGTGACGTACGGGCTGATGGGGATCGAGCTGCCCACGGCCAGCAGGATGCCGCCCTCGATGGAGACCACGGCGAACACCACGCTGAGCAGGGGGAGCAGGACGGGAGAGGCGGTGACGCGGGCGGCGGCGGCCGCGGGTGTGACGACGAGGGTGAGGACCAGCAGCGCGCCGACGATCTGCACCGACAGCGCGACCGTGAGACCGAGCGCGAGCATGAAGACGAAGGACAGTGACCGCACCGGCACCCCGCGGGCCTGGGCGACGTCCGGGTCGCTGCTCGCGAAGGTCAGGGGACGCCAGATGACCGCGAGGACGGCCAGGACGAGGGCGGAGGTGCCGAGCAGCCAGGCCGTCTGCGGGGTGTCGACGGCGACGATCTGACCGGTGAGGAGACCGAACTTGTTGGCCGCGCGCCCCTTGTAGAGGGCGAGGAAGAGCACGCCGAGCCCCAGGCCGAACGGCATGATGATGCCGATCACCGAGTTGCGGTCGCGGGCCCGCGACCCCAGGACACCGATCGCCCCGGCCGCGAGGAGCGAGCCGACGATCGAGCCCGCCACCACGTTCACACCCAGCAGCAGGGCTGCCGACGCGCCCGCGAACGACAGTTCGCTGATGCCGTGCACCGCGAAGGGCAGGTCGCGCATCATGACGAAGACACCGGCGAGGCCGCCGACCAGGCCCAGGGCGGCGCCGGCGATCAGCGAATTGTGAACGAGCGCCAGGAGTTCGCCGTAATCGTCGAAGGTGAAGATCTGGTGCCAGATCCCGTCGCCGAGCGTCATGGGCGGGCTCCCTCGTTCTGCTGGGTTCCGCCGGTCGCACGGGCGGGATGGTGTGCGGGCGCGGCGACCTCGTCGGGTGCTCCGACGACCACCACGCGCCCGTGGACGCGGACCACGTCGACCCGGGTGCCGTACAGCCGCGACAGCGACGCGGAAGTGAGGACCTGCTCGGGCGTACCGACGCGGTAGCCGCCCCGCGCCAGGTAGAGCACGCGGTCGACCAGAGGGAGGACCGGGTTGATCTCATGGGTCACGAAGACCACGGCCGTGTCGTGCGAACGGCGTCGGGCGTCCACCAGTTCGGTGACGGCCCGTTGGTGGTTCAGGTCGAGTGAGAGCAGCGGCTCGTCGCACAGCAGGACCCGGGGGTCGGTCGCGAGAGCCTGGCCGATGCGTACCCGCTGGCGTTCCCCGCCGGACAGCAGGCCGAGCGGGGTGTCGGCGTACGCCGACGCGCCCACCGCCTCAAGGATCTCGTCGACCCGGCGGCGAACGGCGTGCGTGCGCGGCCGTGGCCCGAAGCGGTGCCCGTCGATCCCGAAACGCACGAGGTCGCGGGCCCGCACCATCGCCTGCGCGGACAGCTCCGCCTGCTGGGGGACGTACCCGATGTGCCGCCCGGCCGCCCTCGCGGGCCGGCCGAGCACGGTCAGTTCCCCCGTGGACAGCGGCTGTCGGCCCAGCAGCGCCCGGACCAGGCTGGTCTTGCCCGAACCGTTCGGTCCGAGCACGGCGAGGAACTCCCCGGGCCGCACGTCGAGATCGAGGCCGCGCCACACCACGCGCTCGCCGTAGGCCATGGCGGCTCCGCGCAGCCTGATGACCGGCGCGGAGCCGGTGGCGTCGTCGCTTCCGGCGTCACCGCGGCGCGTCCGGGGTACGGGGGCCACGGCTGCCCGCCTCACTTGGCCAGCGCGCTCGCGAGCGCGTCGAGGTTCGCCGTCATCCAGCCGACGTAGTCCTTGCCCTCGGGCAGGGTCTCGGTGACCGGCACGACGGCGATACCGGCCGCCTTGGCGGCGTTCTCGACCTTCTCCGTCTGCGGGCCGGAGGTCTGCGCGTTGTAGACCAGCGCCTTGACCTGATTGTCGCTGTAGAGGGCGAGGGTCTCCTGGAGGGCCTTCGGGGAGACGTCGTCGCCCTCCTCGACGGCCTCGCTGAACTCCTTGGGCGTCTTGTTGACCAGGCCGCTCGCCTCGGTCATGTACAGCGGGACCGGCTCGGTGATGCCGACGCCCTCGCCGTCGTGCTCCTTCTTGATCTGGGCTGCCTTGGTCTCCAGCGCGGCCACCTTCGCCTTGAAGGCCGCGGCGTTCGCGGTGAAGGTGGCCGCTCGCTCCGGAGCGGCCTTGCCCAGGGCGGCGGCGACGCTGTCGGCGATCTTGGAGACGCTGGGGAAGTCGTACCAGACGTGCTCGTTGAGCTCGCCTCCGGCCGGGGCGGTCTTCCCCGAGACCTTGACCGCGTCGATCACTTCGGCGGAGGACTTGCCGCTCTTCAGCATCCGTTCGATGAAATCGTCGTAACCGCCGCCGTTCTCGACGACGACCTTCGCCTTGGACAGGGCCAGCTGGTTCTGGGTACTGGCCTCGAACGAGTGCGGATCCTGGCCGGGGTCGCTGATGACCGACGTGACGGCTACACCGTCACCGCCGATCTGTTTCACGATGTCGCCGTACACATTGGTCGAGGCGACCACCGCGATTCCGGAGGGGGAGGACGGAGCCGCGTCCGACGCGGAGCCCTTGGGCTTTCCGGAGTCGGTGGAGGCTCCGCAGCCGGCCACGAGCGCCAGCGAGGCACCGGCTATCAGCGCCAGGCGGCGGCGGGACGGGAACGAAAGCATGGATCCTCCAGGACAAGTCGGGAGCAAGGGCCGGCCAGAGCGGGGGGCGGCTGTGAGGGGTCGCCCGTGCCGCCTGACGGTCACGCTAGATGAAAATGAATGCCAACACCATCAACCGGCCTGATTGATGTGAAAATCGTTACCAGGAGGCCGTCGAGGGTCGGTGCTCGCGCTGGAGTCGACCGAGGCGAAGGGGCGGATTTTTGCCCTTTCTTGGCAGGAATTCTTCATCTTTATCGGCAATGTGACGAGTTCGCTGAGGTAGATTTCCCGACCCGTGAGGCCTGGTGAGTCAGGGGCGCATGCCCCTGGCCCGGCCCCGGCCGAACTTCATCACAACGTCGCCGACACGCGGAGATGGCATGCACCAGACAGCCGAGCTCGCCGGGGAAGCGACGGTGGGCGTCGGGGCTCCCGAGTCCGCCGGTGACGCGTCCTCCGGGGGTTCGATCCCCGGGTGGGTGTTCCTGTGGGCCATGGCGATGGCCGTGTGCGGTGTCATGATCCTGGTCGGCGCCGGATGGCTGGACGCGGCGGCGGTGCGGGCCTGGCGGACCGTCTGTCTCGCCGTCACCGTGCAGGCGCTGCCGTTCCTGCTGCTCGGCACGGCCCTGTCCGGCGCCATCAACGCCTTCGTCCCCGAACGGGTCTTCACGCGGATGCTGCCCAAGCGGCCGGCGCTCGCCGTCCCGGTCGCCGGCCTGGCCGGCGTGGTCCTGCCCGGCTGCGAATGTGCGTCGGTCCCGGTCGCCAACAGCCTGATCGGCCGGGGGGTCACCCCGGCCGCGGCCTTCGCCTTCCTGCTGTCCGCCCCCGCCATCAACCCCGTCGTCCTGACCGCCACCGCCATCGCCTTCCCCGGCAGCCCCGCCATGGTCCTGGCCCGGCTGCTCGCCTCGCTCGCCACCGCCGCGGTGATGGGCTGGCTCTGGCTCTGGCTGGGCCGCGCGGAGTGGCTGCGTCCGGCCGCGCGGCACACCGGCCATCAGGCGGGGGGCAGCCGCTGGAGCGAGTTCCGGCTCGGCTTTCAGCACGACTTCCTGCACGCCGGGGGATTCCTGGTACTCGGAGCGATGGCGGCGGCCACCTTCAACGTGGCGGTCCCGCGCTCGGTCCTCGACCTGGTCTCCGGCTCGCCCTGGCTGTCCGTCCTCTTTCTGGCGGCCCTCGCCATCGTCCTCGCGGTGTGCTCCGAAGCCGACGCGTTCGTGGCCGCCTCGCTGACCGGCTTCTCGCCCCTGGCGCGGCTGGCGTTCATGGTGGTCGGCCCGATGGTCGACCTGAAACTCATCGCCCTGCAGGCGGGCACGTTCGGCAGGGCCTTCGCTGTCCGCTTCTCCACCGCCACGACCGTCGTGGCGGTGCTGTCCAGTGTCCTGGTCGGAGGGATCCTGCTGTGAAGCGGTCGGCACAGGCGTTCCTGCTGCTCCTCATTGGCTCCGGCCTGCTGCACGTCTCCCTGTTCACCGACCTGTGCCTGAGGTACGTCAAGCCGGGCATGCGGCCCCCGCTGATCGCCTCCGGTGTCCTGCTGCTGGTGCTGGCGGCGGCGGAGATCTGGTCCCACCGCACCTCGTACATGCGGCGCAGGGCCACGAAGACCGACGAGCACACGGACCACAGCGGCGACGGCGAGGCCAACGAGGCGGACCACCCGCCACACGCATCCGCACACGGGCACGACCATTCCCGCGTCCCCCGGGTGGCCTGGCTGCTGTTCCTGCCCGCCCTGAGCCTGCTCGTCTACGCCCCGCCCGCCCTCGGCTCGTACACCGCCTCCCGCGCCTCCGCCCAGGCCGTCACGGTGCAGCAGCGCTTCGAGGCGCTGCCCGCCACCTCGCCGCTGCCGATGACCCTCACCCAGTTCACACGCCGCGTACAGCAGGACCCCAGCCAGGCCATCAAAGGACGGGCCGTGCAGATGAGCGGCCTGGTCACCTTGGACGAGGGCAGTGACGACTGGTACCTGACCCGGATCATCATCTCGTGCTGCGCCGCCGACGCGCAGTCCGTGAAGGTCCGCGTCCACTCCGTGCCCGCCCCGCCCGCCGACACCTGGGTCTCGGTCACCGGCACCTGGCACCCCGGCGGCACACTCGGCACGCGGTCCGCGCCGGCCGAACTGGACGCCCAGACCGTCGAGAAGGTCGACCAGCCGGTGAACGGGTACAGCGACAGCCTGCCCCTCGTCCCCTCGGGCTGACGGCCGGTCGGACGGGGCGTTCACCTGCCCGACACCCCGTTCCGCTACCGTGCGCGGATCCATCGGAGTCCGGCAATGGCCGGGGGCCGTTCCGCCGCCGTCGGGGAGTGAGCGATGAGTACGCCGGCCGTGTCCGCCGACAGCGGGGAGCTGCGGCGCCACCTGGGCCTGACCGACGCCGTGGTGATCGGCCTCGGCTCGATGATCGGCGCCGGGATCTTCGTGGCCCTGGCGCCGGCGGCGGGGGCGGCCGGGTCCGGGCTGCTGCTGGGACTGGCCCTGGCCGCGGTGGTGGCGTACTGCAACGCGACCTCCTCCGCGCGGCTGGCGGCCCGCTACCCGCAGTCCGGCGGCACCTACGTCTACGGCCGGGAGCGGCTCGGAGACTTCTGGGGTTACCTGGCGGGCTGGGGCTTCATCGTCGGCAAGACCGCCTCGTGCGCGGCGATGGCCCTGACCGTGGGTTCCTACGTCTGGCCCGGCCAGGCCCACGCGGTCGCGGTCGCGGCGGTGGTCGCGCTCACCGCGGTGAACTACGCCGGGGTGCAGAAGTCGGCCCTGCTGACACGGGGGATCGTCGCCGTGGTCCTGGCGGTGCTCGCCGCGGTGGTCACCGCCTGCCTCACCTCCGCCGACGCGGACGCGGCCCGCCTCGACGTCGGCTCCGACACCTCCCTCGGCGGGGTGCTCCGGGCGGCCGGGCTGCTGTTCTTCGCCTTCGCCGGATACGCCCGCATCGCCACCCTCGGCGAAGAGGTCCGCGACCCGAGGAAGACGATCCCGCGCGCCATTCCGCTGGCACTGGGCATCACGCTGGTCGTCTACGCGGCCGTCGCCACCTCGGTGCTGCTCGTCCTGGGCCCCGACCGCCTCGCCCACGCCTCCGCCCCGCTGGCCGAGGCGGTCCACGCGGCCGGCGTCCCGGCTCTGGCCCCCGTCGTACGGGCCGGGGCGGCCGTCGGGGCCCTCGGTGCACTGCTCGCCCTGATCCTCGGCATCTCGCGGACCACCCTGGCGATGGCCCGTGACCGGCACCTGCCCCGCGTTCTGGCCGCCGTCCACCCCCGCTTCCAGGTCCCGCACCGGGCCGAACTCGCCGTCGGCGCGGTCGTCGCCGTCCTCGCCGCCACGACGGACGTGCGCGGCGCGATCGGCTTCTCCTCCTTCGGAGTGCTCGCCTACTACGCCATCGCCAACGCCTGCGCCTGGACCCTCACCCCCGCCGAAGGCCGCCCGGTCCGCCTCGTCCCGATCGTCGGCACGGCCGGCTGCCTGGTCCTGGCCTTCGCCCTGCCACTGTCCTCCGTACTGACCGGCGCCGCGGTGATCCTGGCCGGCGCCGCCGCCTACGCGGTGCGCACGTTCACCCACCGAGCCCGGCCGACCTGACCGGCCGGCCTCGCGTCAGCCGGCCGCAGCCCGGGCCGGGATCAGGTAGGCCAGGCGGGCGGCGATGGCGCGGAAGTCGCGGATGAACTCCGCGAGGTTGACGATCCCCTGTCTCAGCAAGGCGGGGGTGGCCGCCAGGGCGGACAGCCCCTCCTGGCCCACCGCCGTCAGACCGGCGATCACGCCCGCTTCGACGGCCACCCAGACGAAGAGGGCCAGCACGGCCGCCGCGCCGAGGCCGGCGAGGAAGAGTTCGCCGTCCTTCGTGAAGAGCCGCCGGTCGGCCTGCATCACCGTGGCCAGTTCCGGCACCAGCGTCGGGCCCGGGGCCCGACGCTTGCGCGCCCACTCCCGTACCGCCTGGTTCATCCGCTCCTTGACGCTCTTCGGGATCAGGGAGCTGTCGAACGAGGCCCGGTGAACGTGGTACAGCATCAGCCCGTCATAGCCGGGGCGGCCGGTCTCCGGCCGCGGGAACTCCTTGAAAGCGGCCCGGTTGGTGGGCCAGAAACAGATCCAGTCGGACACCACGCCCTTCCCGCTCGTGCTGTCGATGTGCAGGGGCAGCGGCAGCAGCATCAGCGCCGGATGCAGCCGCCAGGTACTGGCCCGGGCGCTGACCTGGAGGGAACGCTGCATCCCGGCGAGTTCGAGCCGCATCCGGACGGCGCAGGGGTCCTCCAGGATGGACACCTTGCTCCGCAGCTCCTTGTACGTTTCGAGGCCCCCCTGCCGGGTGCCGACCTCCACCTCCTCCATGCTCAGCTCACCCGCGTAGGACTGGAGGCCGAGCATGTCCGGTTTGAGCTGCCCACCCGGTACGAGCTTGCGCACGGCTTCGATCAGGACGCCGGCCGGTGCTTTGCGGCCGGGGTCGAGCAGCTTCTGTAGCTCCAGGACCTTCGACGGCGAGACGGGGTTGCGGAAGTCCTCGCCCAGCACCCGCAGGGCCATCCGCAGGACCGGATCGCTGGGCTGGACCGTGAGCCGCTTGTACGGCGCGCCTTCCCCGCCGGACATCGGGGGCCGGCCGCCCTGGCCCTTCTCCTGGCCGGCGATGAGGTCGAAGACCTCCTGGAGCCGGTCCAGCTGGTGCGTCACATGGGTGGAGCCCGGCAGCTCCGCCATGTGCTGCTCGAAGTGGTACCTGACCCAGAGCTCGGCGGCGATCCACTCCCACCCGGTCAGCAGTGCGCTGTCCCGCTCGCCCAGCAGCTCGCAGCGGGTCTCCTCGTCCAGTTCGTCGGCGGGCACGGCGTCCCCCTACGCGATCGAGCCGAGGTTGGACGTGACGGCGATGTCCGTCCCGGACGACGGGGTGTACTCGTTCCACTCCGCGATGAGCGCCCCCTTGGTTCCCGGCTGGAGGACCGGGATCGCGGCGGGCGACGGCGAGTGGGTCCGGCTCAGCTTGCCGACGACGATCTCGTTGCGGAGCGTGTTGCCCGCGACGACGGTCTGCGCCTCCTGGAGCCCGCGCTCGTCCGCCACGTCGATGACGACCGTCGACCCGGCCAGGAACCCGGCGGCCGACTCGACCTTGACGGTCACGGGACCGTCCGGATCGACGGGGTTGGGCGCCAGCGGGGTCCCGCAGGTGGTGTACACGGCGTCCTCCAGTCGTACGGCGGAACGCCCCGGGTTGGCCGGCGGGATACCCGGATAGTTGCGGTCGTCGTACGCCGCCACTTCCTTGGCGATGCTCAGGTAGTACGGCGGGGGCTGGCTCGGCGGCGGGTCCTGGTGGTGGAAGCCGCCCTCCACGAACTTCACCCACTCCTGCTCCCAGCCCTTGCGCACCGTCAGCACCACCCGCGCGCAGCCGGCGCGCAGGAAGGCCTGCCGGTTGGCGTCGGAGTGCTGGATCTGCCGGATGAAGTCCCAGCTCGGCGGCACGTCCCAGAAGTACGAGTACAGGTACGAGTACAGGAACGTGACGACGTTCTCCCACTCGATCGCCTGGTTGAGGAACCGGACGTCGGACTCGTGCCGGCGGAAGACGGCCCAGTCGGTCGCGCTCCAGCCCAGGGAGTTCCCGTCGAAGCCGATGCCGTGCTCCAGATCGACGCCCGCGGAGACGAACAGCTTGACGACCTCCTCCGGCATGAAGTCGAAGCCCGGGCCGAGCAGGGCGCGCAGGACGCCCTTCATCACCTCGTCGCTCTCCTCGCGGCGGAGCGTGAGGGTGTCGACGTTGTTGATCCGCTCCTCCAGGGCGGAGATCCGTGCGGCCACGTCCTGCTGCTGCGAGTAGTACTGGTTCTGGGCGGCGTCGCGCAGGGCGTTCCAGACGGCCGCCTGCCACTTCTCCCTGACACGGGTGTTCACCGGCGTCTCGCCCGGCCCCGGCTCCCCGCCCACGGGGATCTCCTCCAGCTGCGCCACGACCTTGACGGAGGTGTGGCGGTTGTCCCCGAGACGGAAGGAGACCGGCACCTTGCCGGTGGCGCGCAGCTGGAAGCCGCCCCATTGCGGCAGGGTCAGCTCGATCGGTCCGTGGCTGCCGAACGGCTCGGTGATCTGGTACGAGGAGCCCAGCACTTCCAGGTGGTACTGGTGCTCCGAGCCGGTCTTGCTCGCCGAGCTGAACCAGAGGTTGAGGGTCTTGATCCGGTAGCCGTCGGGGATCTCCAGCGGCTCGGGAGTGAAGATGCGGGGCTCGTCGGAGTCCGGCGCGTCCACGCTGAACTGCGGTGGCGACGGCGGCTGGGGCGGATCCGGCACCACCGCTCCGTACCGTTCGCCGAGGACCAGGTGGTGGGGCTGCGTCTCGTGCTGCTCGGTGAGGATCTTGTCGGTGATCTCGGAGTGCGGCACATCGAATCGGAAGGGGCCGATCTGCAGCCGCAGGGCCTCCAGTTCCTTGTACGCCTTGCGCAGCGCGGCCCCCGGCTCCGCCACCACCAGGTCGTACGTCAACCGCAGGCCGTAGCGGTACAGCCGCACGCGCCATTTCCGCATCAGGCTGAAGTAGTCGATCCGGACGGCGTCGGTCTGGCTGGGATTGCGCAGCGTGCGCGTGGACTCCTCGGAGCTTCCGGTGACGGTGGTGGTGGAGATCGTGACCTTGTGTTCCTGCTTCGCGCGCGACGACGCCTTCTTGGTGAGCTCGGTGGCGTGCTTGGTGCTTTCCGTCGCCGACTGGGAGGTGGAGTCCTGGGCGGTGAAACTTGAGCTGGCCGAACCGGAGATGACGGGGATGCCGCCGCGCACGGTGCCGGTGACGTTGAACTGGTTGGAGTGCTGTGCCTGGGACGAGGTCGACTGGGCCAGCTCGGTGTTGTCCGTGACTCCGGTTTCGCTGGTGTTCTCCAGCGAGTCGGTCACGATGGAGCTGAACTCCTTGGTCTGCACCGACCATTCCTTGTGCGTGACGGCGGTCTGCTCCAGCGGCGCGAGGGGAATCGTCGCGATGAGCTCGCCCCGCTCCAGGCCGGCGGGGGCCATCTCCATGCGCTCCAGGTTGATCCAGCCGATGTTGGGCGCGACCGAGTTGGCCTCCAGGGACCTGGTCCCCACGACCGCGGCCCGTAGCGCCAGTTCACACCGTGCCCGGTCCGCGTCCGGTGCCGCGGCGGCGGCTCGCCGGATCTCGACCAGGGCGTTCCCCACCGCGGTGAGGGCCGCCACCGGCACGGCCGTGAAGGCGCTCGCCGGGGGAGTGGTGCCGGGATCCGGGGCCGGTACTCCGGGCGCGGCGAAGGCGGTGGTACCGGCGCCGAGCAGCTCGAAGACCTCATCGGACACGGGCTCCGTCCGCTCGCCGCCCGTACGGACGTGGACGCCCTCCGGATCGCGCAGCCGGCTCCGGACCGCCTCCAGTTCCGCACCGGAGAGGGCGAGCCGCCGGACGAAGGCGGACTTCAACAGGGCCTGCCCGGTGGGCGGCGGGGGTGCTTCCAGCTGGACCAGGGTGGCCTTGAGCATCTCCCTGGTGGAGCTGGTCAGTACCGGCGGTGCCGCGGGGGCCGGAAACGGGGGGTAGACCGGCGCCGCGGCGGGCGGCCCGGTGCCGGCGGAGAAGCCGCTTGACGCGGTCACGTCCATGGATTCGGTGCCGTCCATCAATTTCCCCATCCCCGCCCCGGCCCTCTTATAGGGGCCCCCTATGGCTCCGCTTCTCAAATTACTGGAAAGGAAAGGGAATTAATCAGGGTGATTTTCCGCCGCCGTTAAATAAACGATAATCCTATGAGGAATTCCCGATTCGATGTCGGGCGTGCTCCGACGGACGCGACCGGTCCCTCAACACCTCTACGGCGTAGCGGCCTTCGTGCCGGGTAGGCGCGGGGCACTGCCCGCCAGTCGAGGAGGACCACGCATGTGCAATGTCTTGCTCGCCGGTCGCTACCGGCTCCTGGCGGCCATAGGTGCCGGCGGTACGGCAGACGTGTTCCGGGGGCTCGACGAGGTGCTGGGTCGCGAGGTGGCGGTGAAGGTGCTCCGACGCGACGCGGGCGCGGTCACCGCCGACACCTTCTGCGAGGAGGCCCGTACCCTGGCCCGGTTGTCGCACCCCGCCCTCGTCACGGTCTATGACACCGGGCGCGATGCACACCGGCCGTTCATGGTCACGGAGCTGATCCGAGGGACCACCCTGCGCACCCGCGTGGACGCCGGTCCGCTCAGCCCGCTCACGGTCGCACGGATCGGTGCCGAGATCGCCTCCGCCCTCGACCACGTACACGCACAGGGCATCGTCCACCGTGACGTCAAACCCTCCAACATCCTCCTGGGTGAAGACGGGGCCGCCTACCTGGCCGACTTCGGCCTGTCGAGCAGCAGCGACAGCCGGCCCGTCCGGGAACCCGAGACTTTCGTCGGCACGCCCGCCTATATGGCCCCCGAGGAGCTGCTGGGCGACAGCGCGGGCACGGCGGGCGACGTGTACGCCCTGGGGCTGACCCTCCTGGAAGCCCTCAAGGGCCGCCGCGAGTACCAGGGGACGCCCATCGAAGCCGGCACCGCCAGCCTCCTGCATCCGCCCCGCATACCCGTCGGCCTGCCCGGCGAACTCGGCGGGCTGATCGGGGAGATGACCGAGCGGGAACCCTCTGCCCGGCCCGACGCCGCGCGGGTGCACCGGGTGCTGCGCGACATCGCGCGCACGCCGGCCACGCGGCCCACCGCCCGCCACCCGGCCCCGCCACAGCAGGTCCCGCCGGGCCGGCACGCCGCAACCCGCCACCGGGCGGCCGCGTGGGGCCTGGCGGCAGCGAGCGTCGTCGGCGCCTGCACCCTGCTGATGGGCAGCGTCCCCGACCGGGTGAAGGCGTCCCCCTCCGCCGCCACACACGTATGGACGTCGATACCGAGTCACGCCGAGACCCCGCTTCCGCGTCCCCCGCGGCCCTGAGGTGCTCCAGGGCCCGTACGGGTTACCGGGTCACGCCCCCGGATCCTCCGTCACGGGCAGGCACTCGCCGAGCAGGTCGACGACATCGCGCCAGGCTCGCCGCGCGTGCCGTGGGTGGTAGCCGACGCCGGGGACCACGGGGTGGTCGACCGGCGGGTGGTGGAAGGCGTGCAGGGCGCCGCCGTAGACCGTGAGACGCCAGTCGACGCCAGCGGCCTGCATCTCGGCGGTGAACGCGTTCCGTTGCGCGGGCGGCATGATCGGGTCTTCCGACCCGACCCCGGCCCACACCGGGCAGCGGATGCGCGCCGCCTCGCCCGGCCGGCCCGTGGTCAGTGCGTTGACGGTCCCGATCGCGCGCAGATCGACGCCATCGCGCCCGAGTTCCAGCCCGACGGCGCCCCCGGTGCCGTAGCCGACGACGGCGATCCGGTCGGGGTCGGTCCGGGGCTCGGCGCGCAACACGTCGAGCGCCGCATGGCCGATGTCCCGCATCCGGCCGGGATCGGCGAGCAGCGGCAGGCAACGGGCCAGCATCTCCTCGGGGTCGCCCAGATAGCGCCCGCCGTGGAGGTCGAAGGCCAGCGCCACATATCCCAGCTCGGCGAGAGCATCGGCCCGGCGGCGCTCGACGTTGCTGAGCCCCATGCCCTCCGGTCCGAGCAGCACCGCGGGCCGGCGGTCGACACCGGCCGGGAGCGCGAGGTGCCCGATCATCGTCAGACCGTCGGCCGGGTACTCGACCGTACGCGTCGTCATCATCGTCATGGGACCGGACTGTAGTGAGCGGAGAGCCCGGTCCGGCCGCTGTTCCGCCGCCGGCGGAACAGCGCGGACGTTCCGCTGAAACCCCGGGTTCAGTGCTCGCAGAGGGAGAATTCGCGTGCGTAGACCTGGTCGTTGTGTTCGTCGACGAAGAACTTGCGCTCCCGCATCAGCTGTTCGCGGTAGTGCTTCGCCTCTTCCAGCGTCATGGTCGAGGTGTCGGACCACGGCTGTTGCGGTGGTACGTCGGAGGTCGAGACGATCCTCTGCGACGGGTCGACCAGGAAGAATGCGAGGATCTTGCGGTGTCCCGGGCGGGTGCTGTCCACGAGGCGGAACGGGCTGACGCGGTGTTGCAGGACGTTCGGGAACGCCAGGCAGCGGCCCGCCGGGGTCGAGGTCGAGCCCAGTACCTGGTTCAGGGCGTCCTCGTCCTCCAGGCCGTAGACCTCGCGCAGACCGTTGTCGCCGTTCTGTTCGTAGTGCGGGTCGGCGAGCGCGGCCCGGAAGGCGAGCCGGCTCTCGGTCGTGTTCTCGCTGTCCCAGTAGTAGATGGCGGTCGAGACGATCCGCTCGTTCAGCATCCCCTCCACGTGCCAGGAACCGCCGGGGTACTCGGGCTTGTCCGGGGTGAGGTGGAGGGTGGCGAGCTTGACGATGACCTGGAGGCGGCGGCCGCGCAGGTCGACCCGGGCGGAGGGGCGGGGCGGCTCGGGCGGAGTGAAGTCCGGGGCGTCCGGGACCACCGGGCGCCGGGCCCCCCACCATCCTCCTACCCCGACAAAGAGGCTTACGGGCAAGCGCTTCGCGTCTGGGAGGAGGCCCATGACGCATGCACCAGATCCAGCACCTGGCCGTCGGAACCGGGATGCCAGTCCCGTTCCGCTTCGGGGACCTGTTCCAGAACCCGGACCGCCTCGCGCAGCCGGGTGCGGAGCGCGTCGTCGACCAGGGAGTCCGACTGCCACACGCCGTCCACGGCGGACACTTCGATGCCGGTCCGTGCGTCTCTGAGCCCGGCGTAGTGCGCGAGTTCGGCGAGCACGTAGCGCACCTGCGCCTCGGTGAGGCCCTGGGCGACGGCTTCGCGTGTCCACCTGGCCACGATGTCGGCCTCGTTCATCTTGTCGAACCACCCCGGCTTCGCCCGGATGTGTGCGCTGCACTGCGTCATCTGCAGTTCCCGCAGGGTCCGGGGTGTCGCGAACGCTATGGAACGGGACGTGTGAAAGGGCAGCGGGAAGGCAGGCAGGCCGGTCAAGCTACTGGTCCTTCGAGTAGATGTGCGATGGGGATGGCGATGGCGGTGGCGGTGGCGGTGGCGCGAAGAGTACTTCAGCGCGCCGACACCAAAGGGGCGGGTGTGCGCTGGGTCATGGGTCCGTCGCGGACCGCGACCGCCACGGAATCTTCACAGCGTGAGAGTGGAGTGTATGACTCCTCTTATCTGTACGGGCGTTATGCCGGAAATGAGCGAGACGATTGATTCGCATATGTCCCTTGTGTGCTCTGTAAGGTGCGCGTCCCGCAGATGTGTTACTCGATCTTGTGGGGAAGGCGTGATGATCCGGCGGGTGAATGGAAAAACCTTCCCGCCCCGCGTCCACCCCGCCCGTCCGGACGCGTCAACACGGTTCGCCCCCTCACCCGTTGGCGTGCTTACATCGGCGCATCGCAGCGGTTCCGGAAGCGGCGTCATCATTCACGTTGGCCGGAGCCCTCGCACAGGTGGTCGGACCGCCTTGGCGCGGTCTGCCCATGCCCATCCCCACACCTCAGACGAACGAAGGGTGCGCTCCCATGCGTAACGACATCGAGACCCGCGAGATCGCCGACGACGAACTGGACGCCGTTTCCGGCGGCATCGCCCTCGGCGGCGGCCTCCTCGGCGGTGTGACCGGCGACGTGCAGAACGTCCTCGGCGCCGTCACCTCCCTGCACACCGTCCACGGCGCGCTGGCCCTGCCCGGCCAGGTCGAGGGCATCGTCGGCGTCCGCGCGGGCGTCGCCGGTCTCTGAGCGGTCCGGTCCGGCGTGACCAGTGAACCCCGGAACGCACCCGTTCCGGGGTTCACCCCGTGCGTCACGCAGCCGCGCAGGCAGTCGTTGGGCGTCGAGGAAAGAGTCCGAGTCCGTGCAGTTCCGTCACAAGGCGCTCTCCAAGCTGCAATCGCCCGAAGAGCTCGATCTTCCCGTGCGGTTCGCGCGCCCCCAGGGCCGGCTCGTCCTGGCCGTCACCGTCGTCGTCATGGCGGCCGCCGCCTGTTGGGCCTTCACCGGATCCGTGTCCTCCAAGCTGAGCGCACCCGGCATCCTCACCCGCGCCGAAGGCAGTTACCTCCTGCAGAGCCCCTTCGCGGGGCAGGTCACCGCCGTGCAGGCCAAGGAGGGCCAGCTGCTGGCGCCCGGCGCACCGCTGCTCCAGGTCAGTACCGCGCAGGGGGACCGGACCGTACGCGCCGTGGCCGGGGGCCGGGTCACCGCCCTGCTCGCCAGGGTCGGAGCGGTCGTCACGACCGGCGCCGACGTGGCGACCCTGGAACGCGCCAAGAACCCCGACGACCCGCTGGTGGCGGTGCTGTACGTACCCGCCGCGAGCGGCGCGGCCGTCCCGGTCGGCGCCGCCGTCGACCTCACCGTCCAGTCGGTGCCGCAGCAGCGCTACGGCGTACTCCACGGCCGCGTCCAGGACGTCGGCCGGACCCCCCAGACCCCGGCGCAGATCGCCGGGTTCCTCGGCGACGCCCGGCTCGCCGCGCAGTTCAGCCGGCAGGGCAATCCCGTCCAGGTCCTCGTACGGCTCGAACGCACCGCGCGGACCCGCTCCGGCTACCGGTGGTCCTCCACCGACGGCCCCCCGTACGCCCTCGACTCCACGACACCGGTCACCGGCGCCGTCCACCTCTCCGTACAGCGCCCCGTCGATTGGCTGCTCCCGTGACCACCCCCACCCCCACGGCTGCCCCCACCGGCCACCGCTCCTCCCGCCGCAAGCCCGCTCCCGCCCCCCGGGGAGGCACCCCCCGCGCCGTGCGCACCCCCACCGTGCTCCAGATGGAGGCCGTGGAGTGCGGCGCCGCCGCCCTCGCCATGGTGCTCGGCCACCACGGCCGCTTCGTCCCCCTGGAGGAGCTGCGCATCGCCTGCGGCGTCTCCCGCGACGGCTCCCGCGCCGCCAACCTGCTGCGCGCCGCCCGCGGTTACGGACTGCAGGCCAAGGGCATGCAGATGGACCTCGCCGCGCTCGCCGGGGTGCGGCCCGCGGCCATCCTCTTCTGGGAGTTCAACCACTACGTCGTCTACGACGGCATGGGCCGCCGCTTCGGCCGCCGCGGCGTGTACGTCAACGACCCCGCCAAAGGCCGCCGGTTCGTGCCGATGGACGAGTTCGACACCAGCTTCACCGGAGTCGTGCTCACCTTCGAACCCGGCGCCGGCTTCCGCCGCACCGGCCGCAGGCCCGGCGTCCTGGCCGCCCTGCCCGCCCGGCTGCGCGGCACCTCCCCCTCCATGCTCGTCGCGGTGCTCTCCAGCCTCCTGCTGGTGGCCGTCGGCGCGACGGTGCCCGCGCTGAGCCGTACGTACATCGACATGTTCCTGATCGGCGAACAGACCTCGCTGCTCGGCGTGCTGTTCGCCTCGATGGCGGTGGCCCTGGCCCTCACGGCCGTCCTCACCTGGCTCCAGCAGGCCAACCTGCTGCGCGGGCGCATCATCTCCTCCACCCTCGGCAGCGCCCGCTTCCTGCGGCACCTGCTGAGGCTGCCGGTCACCTTCTTCTCCCAGCGCAACCCGGCCGACCTGGTCCAGCGCCTCCAGTCCAACGACGCCGTCGCCGAAACCCTCGCCCGCGACCTGGCCGCCGCAGGGGTCGACGCCGTGGTCGTCGTCCTCTACGCCGTCCTGCTGTGGACGTACGATCCCGGTCTCACCCTCGTCGGCGTGCTGATGGCGCTGCTCAACGTGGTGGCGCTGCGGATCGTCATCCGGCTGCGGGCCACCGGCACGCAGAAACTGCGCGCGGAGAACGCCCGGCTCACCAACACCTCGTACAGCGGCCTCCAGCTCATCGAGACGATGAAGGCCACCGGCGGCGAGAACGGCTTCTTCCGCCGCTGGGCGGGCCAGCACGCCGTCACCCTCGACGTACAGCAGCGGCTCGGTGTGCCGAGCGCCTGGCTGGCGATCGTCGCGCCCACCCTCGCCGCGTTCAACAGCGCCCTGATCCTGATGATCGGCGGTCTGCGCGCGGTGGAGGGCCACCTCTCGATCGGTCTGCTCGTCGCCTTCCAGGCCCTGGTCACCAGCTTCACCGCCCCCATCACCCGGCTCGGCGGCGTCGCCGGCCGGATCCAGGACTTCGCGGCCGACGTGGCCCGCCTCAAGGACGTGGAGAACTTCCCCGTCGACCCGCTGTACTCGCGCCGCGAACCCCCGGCCGCCACCCGCCGCCTCAAGGGCCACGTGGAGCTGGAGCACATCACCTTCGGCTACAACCCGCTGGACACCCCGCTCCTGAAGGACTTCTCCCTCACGGTCGGCCCCGGACGGCAAGTCGCGCTCGTCGGCGGCTCCGGCAGCGGCAAGTCCACCGTCTCGCGGCTGATGTCCGGCCTCCACGCGCCCTGGGAGGGCGCCATCCGCATCGACGGGATGCGGCTGGAGGACATTCCGCGCGGGGCGCTCGCCGCCTCCGTCTCCTTCGTGGACCAGGACGTCTTCCTCTTCGAGGGAACCGTCCGCGACAACATCGCCCTGTGGGACCCCTCCCTCCCGGATGAGGCCGTCATCACCGCGCTGCGCGACGCCGCCGTGTACGACGTCGTCTCCCGCCGCGCCGGCGGCATCCACAGCCGCGTCGAGCAGGACGGCCGCAACTTCTCCGGCGGCCAGCGCCAGCGCCTGGAGATCGCCCGCGCCCTGGTGCGCCGTCCCAGCGTGCTGGTCCTGGACGAGGTGACCAGCGCCCTGGACGCGGCGACCGAGCGGATCGTCATGGACGGCCTGCGCCGCCGGGGCTGCGCCTGCGTGGTCATCGCCCACCGGCTGAGCACGGTGCGCGACAGCGACGAGATCGTCGTACTGGACCGGGGAACGGTCGTGGAACGCGGCCGGCACGAGGAACTGCTCGCCCGGCAGGGCGCGTACGCCGCACTGGTCAGGGAGCACTGAGGTGACCACCACCTGGCAGACGCAGGCCGTACCCGACCCCGTGGTGGCCGCCCTCGCCGCCGTCGGCTCCCCGGTCGACTGCGCGGGCCTGCGCAGCCTCCCCCTGGAGGGTCCGCTCGTACTGTGGCTCGTCGAGGGCGGCGCGCTGGACCTGTTCGCCGTCGACGCCGCGCTGGAGGGGCACTGGCACTTCCTGGGCCGGCTGGAGGAGGGATCCCTGCTGCTGGGACCGGCCGACGGCTGCGCGCACACCCTGGTCGCCAGGCCCGTGCACGGCTGCCGCATCCGCCGCATCGAACTGCGGGAACTCCAGCGCCCCGAGCACGCGGCCGCCGGGATGGCGCAGGACGGCTCCTGGGGCTGGTACGCCGACCAGAGCGGGTACGGGTACGGCCTCCCCGGCGGCACCCTGAGCCCCCTCGAAGAGGCGTTCGCGCTCGGCGTCGGCCGCGGGATGCGCGTGCTGTACCAGGCACCGCTGGAGAGCCGGACCGCCACCGGCCCCGGCCGCGACGACGACGTCCTGTGGATGCAGATCACCCCGGGCAGCGTGCGGTACGGGGCGGCGTACGAGGGCCACGGCATGGCCGGGGCGCTCCTCCTCGACGGGGCGATGTGGCAGGGCATGGTCGACCAGCAGTACCGGCTGCTGTACGCCCTGGACCGGTGGATCGAGCAGCTGGAGCGCGCCCACGAGGACCGTACCGCCGCCGGCATCGAGGCCGGTGAGGCGGCCCGCACCCAGGCGGACCGGGCCCTGCTCGCCTCCATCGGGCGCGCCGGCCGGGGCGCCCGCGCCCACCGGCCCGCGAGCGACGACGCCACCCTCGCGGTGTGCCGCCTGGTCGCCCGCGACGCCGGCATCACCCTGACGGAACCGGCCGGGACGTCCCCCGTCTCCGAGGGGACGGATCCCCTCGAACGCATCGCGCTCGCCTCGCGGATCCGGACCCGGCCCGTCCGGCTCGCCGGCCGCTGGTGGCGGGAGAACAGCGGCCCCCTGGTCGGCCGGCGCGCCAAGGACCAGGCGCCGGTCGCTCTGCTGTGGCGGCGCGGCGGATACACGGCCGTCGACCCCGCCACCGGGACGCGCGAACGTATCGGCAAGGCCCACGCCGACACCTTCGAATCCGGCGCCGTGATGCTGTGCCGCCCGCTGCCCGACGGCAGGCCGAGCCTGTTCACGCTGGTCCGCTTCAGCATCCGCGGCACCGGCCGGGACCTGCGCAGCCTCGTCCTCGGCGGCCTCGTCGCCGTGGGTCTGGGGGCGCTCGTCCCCCTGGCCACCGGCCGGATCCTCGGCACGTACGTGCCCCAGGGCGAAGGCGGCCTCATCGTGCGGTGCGCCCTCGCGCTCATCGCGACGAGCACTGTGTCGGCCGCGTTCATGCTGCTCCAGAACATCAGCGTGCTGCGCATCGAGGGCCGGATCGAAGCCACCTTGCAGCCCGCCGTCTGGGACCGACTGCTGCGGCTGCCGGTGCCCTTCTTCGCCGGCCGCTCCACCGGCGAACTGGCCGGCGCCGCCCTCGGGATCAGCTCCATCCGCCGGGCGGTGTCCGGCATCGGCGCGGTGTCCGTCCAGGCGTCCGCCGTCGCCGCGATGAACCTCGTCCTGCTGCTCGTCCACAGCGTGCCGCTGGCGCTCGCGGCGCTGGCCATGCTGCTCGTCATCGCCGCCGTGTTCCTGGGTCTCGGCCTCTGGCAACTGCGCTACCAGAGACGGCTGGTCAAACTGGGCAACAAGCTCAACAACCAGGCGTTCCAGACCCTGCGCGGCCTGCCCAAACTGCGCGTGGCCGCCGCCGAGAGCTTCGCCTACGCCGCCTGGGCGCGCGAGTTCGCCCGGACCCGCGAGCTGCACCAGCGCATCGGCCGCATCAAGAACGCCGTCACCGTCCTCAACGCGGTGTGCCTGCCGCTGTGTTCGGTCGTGATGTTCGTACTGCTGGCCGGCCCGGCCCGGGGCAGCATGTCCGCGAGCGAATTCCTCACCTTCAGCACCTCCGTGACGATGATGCTGTCCGCGGTGACGCAGCTGACCGGCGCCCTCCTGTCGGCCGCCGCCGTGCAGCCGATGTTCGAGGAGGTCAGGCCGCTCCTGGAGGCGGACCCCGAGGTACGCGGCTCCGGCATCCGGCCCGGGACGCTGGGCGGCGCCATCGAGGTGAAGAACCTGTCCTACCGGTACGCCGACGACGGCCCGCTCGTCCTCGACGACGTGTCCCTCCAGATCCGCCCGGGGGAGTTCGTCGCGATCGTCGGGGCCAGCGGCTGCGGCAAGTCCACCCTGCTGCGCCTGCTCATCGGCTTCGACGCACCGGCCTCCGGCAGCGTCCTCTACGACGGCCAGGACCTGGCGGCGCTCGACCAGGCGGCCGTCCGCCGCCAGTGCGGGGTCGTGCTGCAGAACGCCCAACCCCTGTCCGGCTCGATCCTCGACTGCATCGGCGGCGCGGAGTCGTGCTCGCTGGAGGAGGCGTGGGAGGCGGCCGCGCGGGCGGGCCTGGCGGAGGACATCAAGGCCATGCCGATGGGCATGCACACCGTCCTCTCGGACGGCGGCGGCACCGTCTCGGGCGGCCAGCGCCAACGGCTGATGATCGCCCAGGCGCTCCTGCGCGAGCCGCGCGTCCTCTTCCTGGACGAGGCCACGAGCGCGCTCGACAACGCGGCCCAGAGGGTGGTCATCGAATCCACCCGCGCCGCGCGCTGCACCCGTGTCGTGATCGCCCACCGGCTCTCCACGATCATGGACGCCGACCGGGTGATCGTGATGTCGGAGGGACGGATCGCCCAGCAGGGCGCCCCCGCGCAGCTCCTCGCCGACACGGACGGCCCCTTCCACGACCTGGTACGCCGCCAGGTCGGCTGACCGGCTCGGGGCCCGCCGTCGTCCGGGGGCCGTCTGCCACAATTCCCGCATGGCCGGACACGACACCGAACGCGGGTACCTGCTGGACAACCGGCAGTCCCAGGCGGGTGTCCGCTTCGGCGCCCTCGCCGAACTGTTCGACCCGGTGACCTTCCGGCACGTCGACCGGCTCGGCATCGGCCCCGGCATGCGGTGCTGGGAAATCGGCGCCGGCGGGCCCTCCGTCCCCCTCGGGCTCGCCGAACGCGTCGGCCCGGCCGGCACGGTGGTCGCCACCGACATCGACGTGTCCTGGATCCGGCACATCGCCGGCGGCCCGATCGAGGTGCTGACCCACGACGTGACGGCGGACCCGCCACCGCCGGGCGGCTTCGACCTCGTCCACGCCCGGCTGGTACTGGTGCACCTCGCGGACCGGGCCCGGGCGCTGCGTTCGATGGTGCGGGCACTTCGCCCCGGCGGGCTGCTGCTCCTGGAGGACGCCGACCCCGCGCTGCAACCGCTGCTCTGCCCCGACGAATCCGGTCCCGAACAGCGCCTCGCCAACCGGCTGCGGTCCGGCTTCCGCACCCTGATGGCGGCGCGCGGCGCGGACCTCTCGTACGGGCGCACCCTGCCCAGGGTGCTGCGGGAAGCCGGCCTGGACGACGTGGAGGCCGACGCGTACTTTCCGCTCACCTCCCCGGCATGCGCCGTGCTGGAGGACGCCACGGTCCGCCAGATCCGGCACCGCCTCGTGGCGGAAGGACTCGCCACGGACGGGGAGATCGACCGGCACCTGGCGAATGTCGCCGCGGGGCGGCTGGACCTGGCCACCGCGCCGATGATCTCCGCTTGGGGACGCCTCCCGTAAACGCGGCAGGGGCCCGGCCCTTCAGTCCCCGCGCCGCCGCAGGTCCAGCATGTCCAGCAGACGGGCCAGGTCGTCGGGGCCGGTGGTACGGGACTCGACCGCCTCCTGCGCCAGCTCACGACGGCCGGTCCCGCCGGGGGAGGCGTCCGCGCGCCGGAGCCGGCCGGCGACGGCCGGTCCGGGCCCGCCCCGGCCGCCGGAACGCGCCCGGGCCTCGCAGGCGCTCGCGCAGACGGCGGCGGAGCGCCCGGTACGCCGGCGCCGCGCGCTCCGGGCGACGGCGGCCAGGGCCCGCGCCCACGCACGCGCGCCGACCGGGCCCGGCCGGGCGGAAGCGGGCCTTCCCGTCCCGCGGTCGATGGCCACGGCGCTCAGCGGGAGCCGCGCGCCGCGGCCTTGACGCGGGCGGCCGTGGTCGCCGCAGCCGCCTCCACGGGACGGCGGGCGGCCCGCACCGGGTGCCGGTGGTCGAGCGCGTGCCGGGAGCGGTAGGCGAGCGAGGGCTTGCCGTGGGTGTCGGCGGCGGCGATGAGCAGCCCTCCCAGTGCGGAGAGGTCCGTCAGGAAGTGCGCACGCCGGCGGGCCCGCTCCTCCGGGTCCTCCACCGCCCAGAACGCGTGCGCGGTGAGGGCCGTCGGCACCAGCGTGGCGGCGAGGGTGAGCGCGGCCAGGCGCGGGGCGCGCCCCGTCGCGAACAGCAGGCCCGCTCCGGCCTGGACCGCGCTGGTGACGCGTACCGTTTTCAGCGGGTCCGCGGCCAGTGCCGGGACGCGTTTGCCGACCGCTCGGGCGAGGGGCTGGGCGAGTTCCGCCCCGGCCTCGGGGTGGCGCAGGGTGCGCAGCCCGCCGGTGACGAACGGGGCGGCCAGCAGGGGACGGGCGAGCTTTCGAAGAACAGCCATGTCCACCCTGATGCCCCGGCTCGGCCCGTCCATCCGGCCGGATTCCGCCCGCTGGCCCCGGGGCCGTCAGCGCAGGGGCTTGTCCAGGACGGCCTTGCGGTGGCTGAAGGTGTCCAGGGAGTAACGGCCGTGGTAGCTGCCCATACCGCTTTCCCCCACACCGCCGAAGGGCAGGTCGGACACCGTGAGGTGCGCCACGGGCAGGTTGAACGTCAGACCGCCCGAGGAGGTCTCCCGGGTCAGGCGCTCGCGCGTGGTGTCGGACTCGGTGAAGGCGTACAGCGCCAGCGGCTTGTCCCGGTCGCGGATGAACGCGATGGCCTCGTCCAGCCCGGCCACCTCGACCACGGGCAGGATCGGCCCGAAGATCTCCTCGCGCATCACGGGGGAGTCGGGCGCCACCCCGGCCAGGACGGTCGGGGCGAGGTAGCGGTCGGCGCGGTCGTGGGCGCCGCCGGTGACGGTGCGGCCGGAGCCGAGCAGGCCCGTCAGCCGGTCGAAGTGCCGCTCGTTGACGATCCGGCCGTACTCCGGGGAGGCCGCGGGGTCCTCTCCGTACAGCGCGAGCACGGCCTCGGCGAGGGCCTGCTCCAGTTCCCGGGCGGTGTCGGGGTCGGTCAGCACGTAGTCGGGCGCGACACACGTCTGGCCGGCGTTCATGAACTTGGTGGACGCCAGCCGGGCGGCCACGACGCCCAGGTCCGTGCCGCGGTCGACGAAGACGGGCGACTTGCCGCCGAGCTCCAGCGTGACCGGGGTGAGGTTCTCGGCGGCGGCCCGCATGACGATCCGGCCGACCTGGCCGTTGCCCGTGTAGAAGATGTGGTCGAACCGCTGCGCGAGCAGCTCGGTGGTCTCGGGCACCGCGCCCTCGACCACGGTCACCGCGTCGCGGTCCAGGTAACGCGGCAGGAGGTCGGCGACGGCGCGCGAGGTGGCGGGCGCCAGTTCGCTGGGCTTGGCCACGACGCAGTTGCCGGCCGCCAGCGCGCCCACGACCGGGGCGAGCAGCAGCTGGAGGGGGTAGTTCCAGGGGGCGATGACGAGGACCACGCCGAGCGGGTCCCGCACGGTGTGGGCGGCGGCGGGGCTCAGCCGCTCGGGTACCGGGGCCGGCTGCGGCCGCAGCCAGTCGGCCAGGTGTTCCAGGGTGTGGTCGATCTCCCGCACGGTGAAGTCGATCTCGGTGCGGTAGGCCTCCGCCCGGCTCTTGCCGAGGTCGGCGTGGAGCGCGGCGGCCAGCTCGTCACCCCGCTCGGTCAGCAGCCTCCGCAGGGCTTCGAGCCGGCCGGTACGCCAGGCCAGGGGCTTCGTACGCCCGGTGTCGAAGGCGGCGCGCAGCCGGGCGACGACGTCTGCGGGCTTTTCGGCGGGCTGGTCCGACATGCGTATCTCCTGGGGTCGGGCGAAGGCTATCGATGTATATAGCAACTAATTGGCGGGTGGTATTCCCGGCGGGTCGGCCGGATGCTCCGGATGCTCGGGAAGCGCCGAGCGTTCGTTGTAGCGCAGCAGGTAGGCGGCGAAGCGGTCGAGGTCGTCGGGATCCCAGTCCGCGAGCCGCTCGTCGAACATCGCCCGCCGGTCCCTGGTCGCCCTCGCAAGCGTCGCGGCGCCCGCGGGGGAGAGCTCCAGTACGTGCACCCGCTGGTCGTCCGGATCGGTGCGCCGGGCCACCAGCCCCGCCCGCTCCAGCGCGGCGACCTGGCGGCTGACCGTCGAGCGGTCCAGCGCGTAGTGGGAGGCGAGGTCGGAGGCCCGGCAGCCGTGGCGCTCCTCCAAGTGGCTGAGCAGGGTGAACGACACCAGGGAGAGCTCGGGGTGCATCCGCGCGGCCGCGGACCGGGCCCGTCGGGCGAACGCGGTCATCTCGCGCTGGATGGTCTCGACGGCCGCCGTCCGGCGCTCCTGTCCGGGCCGGGCGCCGCCCCGTGGTTCCGCGGTCATGGCGTCTCCTCTCGATGTAGTTGTATAGTACAACTGCAAGGGAAGTTGTAAATGCCAACTATGTCGGAGGAGCCGCCGGGGCCTGCCCCGCACGGCCCGGGCCGGCACCGGAGGTCCTGTCGCATGTCCGGTCACGCATCCGCCCACCACCCCGCCGGGGGTCCCGCGCTGCGCCACGTTCTCACCCATCTCCTGACCCCGCTGCTGATGTGCCTCGGCATGGGCCTCGCCTACCTCGGCGCCTTCGTCCACCCCGAGCCCCACCACCTGCCGGTCGCCGTCGTCGGCGAGGGGCCCCGGACGATGGTCTTCGCCCAGACGCTCAAGGACGGCGCCGGCGACGCCCTCGACGTACGCACGCTCGCCCATCGCGCCGACGCCGTGGAGCAGGTCAAGGACCGCCAGGTCGTCGCCGCCTACGTCCCCGGCGACACGGCCCCCGAACTGATCGTGGCCACCGCCGCCTCCGACACGAGCGCCACCGTGGCGGAAAAGGTCTTCACCCCGGTCGCCGCCCGGCAGGGCCTGCCGCTCAAGGTGACCGACGTCGTCGGCACCGTCCATGACGACCCGACCGGCCAGGGGCTGTTCTTCCTGCTCGTCGCGGTCAGCATCGGCTCGTACGCCTCCGTGGCGGTCCTCGGCGGCGCGGGCGCCGCGCTGCGCATGCGCGGGCGGGCGCTGCTCGTCGTCGCAGTCTCGGGCGTCGTCAGCGCGATCGGCGCACTGCTCGCCGGGCCGGTGTTCCACCTCGCCCACCACGACCTGGCCGGAGTCTGGGGCCTGAGCTGGCTCTACTCCGCCGGCATCCTCTTCATCGGCGTCGGCCTGCACACGTTCCTGAAGCGCTGGACGACGCTGGCCATGATGGTGCTCTTCGTGATGCTGAACTTCACCAGCTCCGGCGGGCTGTTCCGGCCCGAGCTGCAGAACGGCTTCTTCGGCTCCCTGCACGCCTTCTGGAACGGCGCCGGGTACATGGACGGCCTGCGCGGCCTCCTCTACTTCGGCAACGACGGCCTCGCCCGGCAGCTGGGCACCCTCGTCGGCTGGCTGCTCCTCGGTCTGGCCCTCACCGCCGTGGCCGGACTCACCGAACGCCGCCGGGCCGCCGCGCAGCGCCCCGCCGCCGTGGACGGGCCCGTCACCGAGGACCGGACCGTCGCCGAGAAGGAAGAGGACGAAGAGGAGGAGATGGCGGAAGCGGTCGGCGTCTGAGGCGCCGGTCCGTGCCGGTTCAGCGGACCGCGACCACCACGTGGCTGTTGCCGAACTGCCAGACCGTCCCGACGTGTTCGAAGCCGGCCTCGCGCAGGAGTGCGAGGTGGTCGGTGAGGGTCAGGTCGTTGCCCTCGCAGTGCGGATGGGTGCGGCGGTCGCGGTCGGCGAGGAGGGGCGTCAGGTCGGGATCGGCCCGCACCCCCGACCACCACGACTCCCAGTCCTCGTGTGCGTGGGCCTGCTGGCGCTCGGCCCGCCGCCGCCCGATGTCCACGGCCAGCTCGTGGACCTTGGGCGAGTCCGGTTCCAGATGGTCGCCGTTGACGAGGACCCCGCCGGGCCGGATGCGCTCCGCCAGCTCCCCGTACGTCTGCCGCAGGGTCTCCGCGCCGAGGTAGTGCAGGGCCGTGGTCGAGACGGCGGCGTCCACCGGGCGGTCCAGCCCCAGCGCACCGAGCCACCCCGGCTCCCCGATGCGGGCCTCCGCGAACCGCAGGGCCGGGCCGTGGTGGGCCCTCCCCAGCTCCAGTAGCAGCGGATCGGCGTCGACGCCCACCACCTCGGCGGCGGGCATGCGCCGCGCCAGCCGGGCGGCGAGCGACCCCGGTCCGCACCCCAGGTCGAGGAGGAGCGGGGCCGGATGGCCCGCCGTCACCCGCTCCACCACGTCGGAGATGACCGTGAACCGCTCCTCGCGGTCGATCGCGTAGCGCTGCTGCTGCCGCTCCCAGCGCTCGACCCACCGCGTGGCCGCCACCGTACGCACGTCCATGTCTCGGTCCGCTCGTGCCTCTGCCGTTCTCACGGCGCTGAACTCCACATGAAAATCATTGCAGAGTCGCCAGGGCCGCGATCAGCTTTTCGATCTCCTCAGGTGTGTTGTGGACGTGCAGACTGACGCGGACCGAGCCGTCCGACTCCCCGGCGCCCGCCTGGCAGTGCCCGTCGGAGCGCACCATGAACCCCTCGCCGTAGAGGATGAACCCGAGATCGCGCGAGGGGATCTCACGGTGCCGGAACGCCACGATGCTCCGGCGCCGCTGCACCTCCGAGCCGGCCGTCAGACTGGAGCGGCAGCCGAGGACCTCGTACGCGGACAGCCGGCTCAGGCCGTCCGTCAGCCGGGCCGCCAGCGCCACCGTCCACGCCTCGATCCGCTCCGTTCCGGCCGCGTCGAGCCAGTCGAGGGCGGCGGTCAGGCTCGCGATGCCGACGGTGTTCGGCGTACCGGCCCAGCCGCCCGGCCGGAACTGCGGCCCGCGCCGGCCGCGCGCCCAGACCGCGCCCGTACCCGGCAGCGCCATGGCCTTGTGCCCGGAGAACACCACGAAGTCCACGTCCAGCCCGGCCAGGGACAGCGGCAGGTGGCCGACGCTCTGCGCGGCGTCGAGGCAGATCGGGACGTCCGGGCCGGCGACCCGGCGGATCCGGTGCACGTTCATGTCGACGCCGTACACGTGGTGCACATGGGTGACCGCCACGAAGCGGGTACGCGGACCCACCGAGGCGGCGAGCGCCGCCGGATCGTAGTCGCCCGAACCCGCCTGGTACGGCAGCTCGCGGACCGCGATCTTGACGCCCTGCCGGGCCAGCAGTTCCCGTACCTCCAGCCACGGCGCCAGGTTCGCCTCGTGGTCGGCGAACGGGACGACGATCTCGTCCCCGTCGGCCAGCCACCCCGCCAGCCAGTCCCGGCCGACGGCCCGCAGCCCCTCGGAGGCCCCGCTGGTGAAATGCACCGACGAGTGCTCCGGCGCGGGATCGCCCAGGAACTCCTTGACGCGTGCGCGGGCCCGCTCCACCAAAGCCGTCGTCGCGTTCGCCCACGGGTACGAACCACGGCCCGCGTTGGCGTTGGAGGTGGTGAGGTAGCCCTGTACGGCGTCCAGTACGGCCCGCGGCTTCTGCGCGGTGGCCGCGCTGTCCAGGTACGCCAGCTCCGGGTTCGCCACGACGATGGGGAACTGCGCGCGCAACGGGGCTTGCCAGGAACGGAGTTCCTCCACGGCGTCGGTCACGTCAGTCACGCACCAGCGGCGCACCGGCGTCGCGCCACGCGATGATCCCTCCCGCGAGGCTGCGTACGTCGGGATGGCCCATCCGGGTCAGCAGGGCGGCGTACCGCGCCGACTGCTCGCCCACCGGACACGCCAGCAGCACCGGCTGCCGCTTGCCGAACGGCAGGCCTCCCCGCACCATTTCGTCGAACAGCTCGTCGACGATGTTCACCGACCCGTCGATGTGCAGCGCCGCGTACGCGAAGGAGCTGCGCAGATCGACCACCAGGGGCCGCTCCGCCGCGATCCACTTCCGGGCGTCCGCCACCTCGATGACCTGCGCCGCCCGCACCTCGGCAGCGGTCAGCGTCGTCACGGAGTTGCGCGCGGGCGGGCGGCCCAGCAACTCCGGGCGGCGCTGTTTGATGTAGCCGAGATAGCTCTCGACGCGGTCGCAGACGATGAAGACGGCCGTCTTCCGCTCGGTCAACTCCGCGTCGAGCGGGGCGAGGTGGCGCACCGCGCCGTGGTACGCGGCCCCGCCGGTGGGGCCGGCGAGGATCCCGCAGCGCCGGACCAGGGTGAGCATGCCGTCGATGGCGTCGCCGGAACCGACCGGCTCGATCGTGTCGTAGGTGGCCGGGTCGAAGAGGCCGACCTCGTGGACCTCGTCGATCGTGCGGATGCCGGGGATGAAGTCCGACTTCTCACCGACCAGCCCGACCACCCGTACGCCGGGATCGTGAGCGCGCAGGCTGCGGGCCACACCGGTGGACGAGCCCGCCGTACCGACGCAGGCGAGGAAGAAGTCCGGGGCGCGGCCGTCCAGGTCCGCCACGATCTCCGGGCCCGTGCCCGTCTCGTGCGCCTCGGTGTTGAGCGCGTTGAAGTACTGGTCGGTGTGCAGGTGGGCGCTGCCCGATTGGTTCAGCCGCTGGTGGAAGAGGGTCAGCGGGTCCTCGGTGTCCATCGGGTCCAGGCATTCGCTGCGGCCCGGCAGCTCCTCGATCTCGGCGCCCAGCAGCAGGAGCAGGTCCTTGACCTCCGGGACGCGCATCCGGTTGGTGACGCTCTTGAACGACAGCCCGTGCATGCCCGCGATGACGGCCAGTGCCTTCGCCGTGTTGCCGCTCGACAGCTCGACGACCGTCGCGCCGCGCTCGCGCGCGTCGGCCAGGCCGGCCCGGGCCATGCTCCAGGCGGCCCGGTCCTTGACCGAGCCGAAGGGGTTGAGCATCTCCAGCTTCGCGTACAGGTCGATGTGGCGCAGGCCGTGAACGGCCGGATCGATACGAACCAGCGGTGTGTTGCCGATGGCGTCCGTGATGCTGTCGTACCTCATGCCCGTCCCCCCGAATCGGTGATCCCGTGCTCCTCGTCCGGCCCGTGCTCCCCGACCGGCCAGTACTCCTCGTCCAGGCACCAGCGCCAGGCGTCCCCGGCCCGCCGGACGGCCACCTTGCGGGCCACCGGCTGCCGTTGGGCGCGGGTGGCGCCGAAGTCCATGCAGTACCCGGCGGTGTTGGCGAAGCCGAGCAGGTCGCCGGGGGCGGGCAGCCGCGGCAGGAACACCGTTCTGCGGGTGATCAGGTCGGCTTCCAGGCAGAGGTTGCCCATGAGGTGGACGGCGGCCGGTTCCGGCGGGCCGGCGGGGCCGCCGTCGCGGGGCAGCAGCACGGGGTCCATGAGGATGCCGTGGTCCTCGAAGGTGACGTCGCTCGCGTTCATGCCGAGGCGGACGAGCGCGGGGCCGGTGTCCGTACGGCGCACCTCCAGCACCCGGGCCAGCGACAGCCCGCACTGGTCGGCGAGGGCCCGGCCCGGCTCGGTGTACAGGTCGTAGAGGCTCTCCAGCAGCAGGGTGCCCAACGGCCGGCCCAGCGTGGGGGCGGGCCGGGACAGGAGCGCGTCGAGGTAGCCGACGCCGGCGACCGGGCGGTGGGCGGGATACAGGCTCAGGGCGCCGCGCAGCGTTCCCCCCTCGGCGTGCAGCCCGTAACCGTGGCCGCCCCAGGTCAGGGGCGGACGCCGGCCCAGCACCGCGGCGGTGAGCTCGCTCGTGTAGCGCTCCCACTGGGCGGCGTGGGCGAGGTAGCTGACGCCGAAGCCGCCGCCGATGTCGACCGCGCGCGGCTGGAAGCCCCGTAACCGCAGGTCGTCCATGGCGCGCAGGCAGCCTTCGAGGGCGACGGCCTTCTCGTCCGGGCTCGTGGTGTCCAGGTGGTAGGCGACGCCGACCGGTTCGAGGAGGTCCCGGTGGCGTTCGAGCAGGTCCAGCAGCGGTGCCAGGGCCTTCACGGACGTACCGAACCGGCTCGCGCGCGACAGCGTCCTGGGCCCCGACGTCTCGAACCCGGACAGCCGTACGAGGACCTTCGGCCGCGGCAGACCGTGACGCCGGACGAGGCCCGCCAGGGTCTCCAGCTCCTGCGGCCCGTCGGCGTTCACCAGGGCCCCCGACCGTGCGGCCAGCCAGAGGAACGCCGGATCCTTGGGCCCGGTCGCCATGACGCGGTCCCCGGTGAAACCGGCGCCGAGGGCGTGCTGGAGCTCGCCCAGCGAGGCCACGTCCACGGCGGCGTCCGCGGTGGTGAGCCGGCGCACGAGCGAACGGGAACGGTTGCTCTTGTGGGCGAAGAAGATCCGGCCGCCGAGGCGGTGGCGGCGGTAGACGGAGCGGAAGTCCTCGGTGTTCTCCGCTATCTGGTCGGGCAGCAGGACGTTGAGGGGCGAACCGAGGGCGTCCACGAGCGTGTGCAGGAAGGGCGCCGAGCCGAGCAGTGCGGCCGGCCGGGGGGCCAGCCGGGGTTCCAGGTACAGGGGGGCCGTGTCCATCCCAGCCGCTCCTCCCGCCTCGCGCCGGTCGTACGACGATATTCCTCGCGGCCCTGTTCCTGCCCTTCCGGCATGGTGGGGACGCCTGACGGCGGGAGATGGCCGAAACGCGACGGTCCGGGCCGGGGGTTCAGAGCGCCAGGTGCATGAGGATCTCGTCGCGGTCGTCGCCCGGCGCGACCCGCAGCCCGCCGGGCCAGCGCCCGATCTCGCGCCAGCCCAGCCGGCCGTAGAACTCCTCCAGCCCCAGGCCGGCCCGTACGGCGATGTGCAGCTGCTCCAGCCCCATCTCCTGCCGGGCGAGCGCGCGGACGCGGTGCATCAGCGCCGTACCGATGCCCCGGCCCCGGAAGTCGGGGTGGGTCATGACGTGGTTGACGACACCGCAGTGCGCGACGAGAGGATGCGGGTCGCGGCGCACAACCAGCCACCCCGCGAGCCTTCCGTCGGCGGTGGCGACGAGCAACCGCGCCCGGTGCGGGTCGAGTTCGCCGAGCAGCAGGGTCATGACCGGGCCGGCCTGGCCCGTGCTCACCGGCGGCATGGGGAGCCCGCGGGGGATCACGGCCCCGCCGGCGTTGATCACCCGTACCCAGCAGTCGACGAGCTGGGCCCTGAGGTCCGCGGTCAACTCCGCCGGACGGCTGACCTGTGTGAAACCGGGCGTGTCCTCCATCGTCATGCGCTCCAGCGTGCCAGACGCCGCCCGCCGGGTCCGGGGGCGTTCCGGCCGTGGCCTCGACGCAGGTGCGGGCGACGCCGATCGCCGTCGCGACTTCGTCAGGTCGGATGCCCCGCGCGCGACCCGCGCCGCCGTGGCCGCCACTAGCCTGAGCCCGCGCACTCTGCACCCCGCCCCGCACGCCGTCCGACCGCGAGGAGATCCAGATGAGCACCTCCGCCCCCACCCCCACCCCCACCGCCGTCCTCGTCCACGGGGCGTTCGCCGACGCGACCGGCTGGACCGGCGTGATCGCGGAACTGCGGGGCCACGGCATCCCGGTGATCGCACCCCCCAACCCGCTGCGCGGCCTGGTCTCGGACGCCGCGTACGTCGCCTCCGTGGTCGCGCAGATCGACGGCCCCGTCGTCCTGGTCGGCCACTCGTACGGCGGTGCGGTCATCACCGTGGCCGGCGCCGCCGAGAACGTGGTCGGGCTGGTCTACGTGGCCGCGTACGTCCTGGAGGAGGGGGAGAGCCTCGGTGAGCTCCAGGGCCGCTTCCCGCCCACCCCGTTGGTGAGCAACCTCACGCAGTGGACGTACCCCGCCGCGGACGGCGACCCGGCGGTCGAGGTCACCATCGCCGTGGACGCGTTCCCGTCGGTGTTCGCCGCCGACGTGCCCGAGGAGGTCACGAGGATCATGGCCGTGACGCAGCGTCCGCTGTCCGGGGCCGCCTTCGTGGAGCGGGCCTCGGCGGCCGCGTGGAGGACCAAGCCGTCCTGGGCGCTGGTGGCCGGCGCCGACAGTGCGCTCCACCCCGAGGTGGAGCGCTTCGGCGCGAAGCGTGCCGGGGCCATCACCGTCGAGATCGAGGGCGCCTCGCACGCCGTCGCCGTCTCGCGGCCGAAGGACGTCGCCAACCTGATCCGCGAAGCGGTGCGCGCGACGGGCTGACCGACGCGGGCCGCGCGGGAGCGTCCTCCGGGCGCCCGCTCGCGGTCGCGCGTGGCGTGTCACACGGCCGGTCTCCGTCCCGGTACGGCATGTTCTCCTCAGCGGAGGATGTCCGATAGGCCCGGTGTGTACGGAGGTGGCTCGGTGGGCGCGACAGGCGGCGGGCAGGCGGACGGGGAGCGGGCGGACGGCGGGCGTGCGGGCGCCGGGCAGGCAGGTGGCGACCGGGCGGACGGCGGGCCGGACCGGCCTCCCCCCGCACCGGACGCCGGCGACGGGGCGAAGCGGCGGGCGGTCCTCCCGGAGCGGGCGCGTGCCACGCTGCGTTCCGTCATCCCCCCGGGGCCCCCGCCGGGGCCCGCGCGGCCGGAGTTCTGGCGCAGCCCCCTGCGGGGTCCGTGGCTGACGGCCGTGTTCGGGCTCGTCCTGCTGGCCGGCGTCACCGTCATGTTCGTGACCGGGCTGCTCTCCTACGCCGCGTACAACCCGGACCTCGCGCCCGTCAACGACCAGACCCCCGACAAGGGGTGGCTCGGCTTCTACCTGTTCTCCTGGCCGACCTCGCCGTACTGGCTCTACCGGCTGACCCAGGGCGTGCACGTGGTCCTGGGCATCGTCCTCGTCCCCGTCCTGCTGGCCAAGCTGTGGTCGGTCATCCCCAAGCTGTTCGAGTGGCCACCCGTGCGGTCCCCCGGCCACGGCATCGAGCGCCTGTCCCTGCTCCTGCTGGTGGGCGGCGCCGGCTTCGAGTTCGCCACCGGCATCCTCAACGTCCAGCTGCACTACATCTTTCCGGGTTCCTTCTACACCCTGCACTTCTACGGGGCCTGGGTGTTCATCGGCGCCTTCGTCGTGCACGTGGCCGCCCGGCTGCCCCGGGCCGTGCGCGCCGTCCGGGCCGGACCCCGGCAGCCGGCGGCCGGCACGCCCGAGGCGGCCGGGCTCGTCTCACCGCGGCCGGCGCCCCCGACCCTCTCCCGCCGGGGCGCCCTGGGCCTGGTCGGGGCCGGATCCCTGGCGCTGCTCGTGGTGACGGCCGGGCAGAGCGTGGGCGGCTGGTGGCGCCGGACCGCGCTCCTCGCCCCGCACGGCCGCGACCCCGGCTCCGGCCCCAACGGCTTCCAGATCAACAAGACCGCGGCCTCCGTCGGCATCCGGCCCGCTGACATCGGCCCGGCCTGGCGGCTGACCGTGCGCGGGGCGGGCCGTCAGGTCGTCCTGACCCGCGAGGAACTCCTGGCCATGGAGCAGCACGAGGCGGCCCTGCCCATCGCCTGCGTCGAGGGCTGGTCGACCCCCGACCAGCTGTGGAGCGGCGTACGGCTCACCGATCTGGCCGGCCTGGTCGGGCAGGGCACCGACACCCCGCGGGCGCTGGTGGAATCGGTGCAGCGGGGAGGCTCGTTCGGCTCGGTCGTCCTGCGGGACAACCAGGTGCGCGACCACCGCTCGCTGCTGGCCGTACGGGTCAACGGGGCCGTCCTCTCGCCCGATCACGGCTATCCGGCCCGGGTGATCGTCCCCGGCGCCCCCGGCGTCCACAACACCAAATGGGTCACCCGGCTGACCTTCGGGGAGCGGGCGTGAGCGGGGCGGGTACGGTCCGCCAGACCGCGTTCCGCCGCCGCTACGGGGCCTCCCCGCTCCATCTCCTCCTCGTACTCGCCTCCTTCGCGCTCGCCGCCTACGCGGGCCTGCGCCTGCTCAAGGGGAACACCGTGGGGGTGGCCCTGTGGTTCGTCGGGGCCGCACTCCTCCACGACCTCGTATTCCTCCCCCTGTACACGGTGACCGACAGGGCGGCACAACGCCTGTTCCCGGAGCGGGGGAGGGGGCTCCAGAACGTCAACTACGTACGGTTCCCGGCCTTCCTGTCCGGTCTTCTGCTGCTGGTCTGGTGGCCCCTCATCCTGGGCCGGGTCGACCACTACACCGCTGCCACGGCGCTTCCGGCCGACGGGTTCCTGGAGCGCTGGCTGCTGATCACGGCCGCTCTCTTCGCCGCCTCCGCGGCGGCCCTGCTCGCCCGCGCCTGGCACGCCTCGGCGCCGCGGAGACGAGCGGCAGGCCGACGCCGCCGGGAGGCGCGCCGCCCGCCCGCGGAGTGAGGGCCCCGCACTCCCCGCTGACCGGTCACCGGACGCCGCCGGCCCGTGAGGTGAGGTCGGCCGCGGTGAGGGGCATGGTCGTCAGACGGGACACGGGGGAGCGCCACAGGACGGCGACCGGCACCAGGAGCAGCAGCGTCCCGACGAGCAGGGCGCCGCGCACCCCGTACACGGTGGCCAGCCCGCCGCCCGCCAGGGCCGCGAAGGGCTTGCACCCCGAGGCGAGCCAGGTGGAGGTCTGCTGCGCCCGCGACCGCAGCCGCGGCGGGCAGATCTGCTGGCGCAGGGACCGCTGCGTGGTCCCCGCCACGGCGGCGGCCGCCAGCTGGAGGCCGCCGGCCAGGGCGAGGAGCGCCAGCCAGCCGGGGCCGGGGCGGGCGATCAGCAGGGGTACGTCCATCAGCGGACAGACGGCGAATCCGGCGAGCAGGGCCGGCCCGGGGCCCATGCGGGCCACGATCCGGGGCGCGAGCAGCGCCCCGCCGAGCGCCCCGGCGCCCGACACGCCCATGACGATGCCGAGCCCGGCCGGGCCCGCCTCCAGCGTGGTCAGCAGGTAGTACGCGAACAGGGCGCCGGTCAGGCCCACCCCGAGGCCGGTGACGGCGAGGGCCAGCACGAGGTCCCGGACCAGCGGGGTCCGCGCGGTGTAGGCCAGGCCCTCCCAGATCTCGCCGGCCATCCGGCGCCGCGCCCGCACCTCCCCGGCGACGGGCCGTCCCGGCTCGGGGATCCGGCTCGCGTACCAGGCGGACACCACGTACGACAGGGTGTCCAGCCAGAACGCCCGCGCCGCCCCGACCGAGGCGACGACAGCGGTCCCCAGGTAGGTGCCGGCGGTGTCCGCCGCGCCGAACGCGGCCCCCACCCGCGCGTTCGCCCGGTGCAGCAGGGCCGGCTCGACCAGCTGAGGGACGATCGCCAGGGCCGCCGCCTGGTGCAGCACGCCGACCGCGCCCAGCACCACCGCGACGGCGCACAGCACGGGAACGGACAGCCGGCCGGTCAGGGACGCCACGGGGATCACCGCGACGGCCACGGCGGCGGCCAGGTCGGTGCCCACCATGAGGGCGCGCTTGGGGTGCCGGTCGACGACGGCGCCGGCCGGCAGGGCCAGCAGGAAAATGGGCAGCCGGGCCAGGGCCGCGAGCAGGGCGACCTGCGCGGGGCCGGCGCCCAGCTCCAGCACGGCCACCGTGGGCAGCGCCACGAGGTGCACCGACGTGCCGACCAGGCTCGCCGACTCCCCGCTCAGGTAGGCCGTGAACGCGCGGTGGCCCCGCAGGGACGCCCCCTGGCCGGGCACCGGAGGCGGCGAGGACGCGCTCACCGCGGCCCGGCCCCGGGCCGGCCGCCCGTCCCGCTCGGGCCCCTCACCTCGTACCCGCGATGACGGGCGGGGTGGCGCGGCATGCGGGTGCGGGGGGCACGGCGTCCTCCGGAAGGGCACGGGACGGGTACTGGTGCTCCAAGAACGGCTCCGGAGCGAGCCCGTCACGGCGCTCCGAGGGGCAATCGGGGAACGGATGTGCTGCGGCCCCGGGGGCGGGCCTGCGAGCGCTGGCGGGGCGGCGGTGAAACTCGCTCGAACAGGGCCGTTCCTCCGCGCGGGGGATTGCCGGGGCCCGCACGACGACACGGCGGTGGCCTGCCACCCCCGGGGGAAGGGGGTGGCAGGCCACCGCCGTGCAGCGGCTGGGCCGCGTGCCGTCAGCGGCTACCAGCGGTACCAGCGGCCGCTGCCGCTCTTGGGACGGGCGACGAATCCGATCAGCCACAGGACCAGCACCGCGATGGCCACCCACCACAGGATCTTCAACGCGAAACCCGCACCGAAGAGGATCAGGACCAGCAGCAGAACGAGAAGCAGGGGAACCATGGGCATCAACCTCCGCAGCACCGTCTGCCCGGCCGCGCCCTCCTCATGCACGCGAGCGTGATCACCCCGGGGCATTCCACCCGGTCGGCCCAGCACCGGGAGGCCGCCCCGGGCGCCCCTCAGGCCGCGGGCTGGGACCCGACGGCCTGCCGGTAGGCCACGTGCCCGCCCAGCGCGCCGGAGAGCGCCACGGCGGCCAGCCCGCCCATCGACCACATCCGGCCCTTCGCCTGGTGGCCGCGCAGCCGGGCCGCCAGGGAGGCGGTGTAAAGGACCGCCACAGCCGCGTTGGAGACCGCGTGGGCGAATCCGACCCTGGCCTGCTCGGGCGGCAGGTCGGCCCAATCCACCCAGCCGGCCCACGCCGCCGGGGCGACCCCGGCCAGCCCGACCGCGGTGAGGGTCGTCGCCGCGTGCCGCGCCCCGGGTACGACGTCCAGTACGCCGGCCGACAGCCAGCATCCGATCGGCACCTGCACGAGAACGGGGTGCACGGGGTGGCCCAGCGGTCTGCCGCGCAGCACATCGCGCATCCCGCCCAGGGGCAGGGAACGGATGCCCCGCTGGAGCGCTCCGATCGCCGGATCGGCCACCGTCGTCCGTTCGAGCCGGTCAAGGGTCCTCAGCCACCACGCGGAGGCAGTGTGTGCGTTCATACCCCACGCCTACCCGGCTTCGCGCCGCGATCCCGGCCCGGCGCCGACTGCACCCGAACGACCCGCTCGCCGGCGGCCGGGCGGCGGCCACGGGATTCGGTGCGCCCCCGCTGACATGACTGGCCCGCGGATGGAAATTCGCTGGGTATGACACTCCCACCGAAGCGGGGCCATGGAAGCGACGGCGCCCGCGACCACCGCGACCACACCCCCGACACGCGTACGGCCGACGCGGGGCCGGTTATGGGACCGCCGGGACCGGCCGAGGGGCCCGGCGCGGGACCGTCCGCCGGACCGGACGCCGGACCCGACGAGCGGGTCGAGCACCGCGCCCCCGACCGCCTCCACGAGCTGCCCGCGCGGTCCTGGCGCGCGGTCCTGCGGGGCACGGTCAGGGAGTTCCGCGACGACGAGCTCGCCGACCGCGCCGCGGCCCTGACGTACTACGGAGTGCTCGCGCTCTTCCCCGCCCTGCTGGTGCTCGTCTCCCTGCTCGGGATCGCCGGTGACTCGGTGACCCAGCGGGTGCTGGACAACGTACAGAAGCTGGCCCCGGGCTCCGCAAGGGACGTGATCAGGGACGCCGTGGTGCAGCTGCAGGGCCGCAGCGGCGTCGGATCGCTGCTCGCGGTCGTCGGGCTGGTCGTGGCCGTGTGGTCGGCGTCCGGCTACATCGCCGCGTTCATCCGCGCCGCGAACGCCGTCTACGACATCCCCGAGGGCCGGCCCGTGTGGAAGGTGCTCCCGCTCCGCCTCGCGCTCACCGTGGCCCTGATGGTCCTCGCGTGTGCCAGCGCGCTGATCGTCGTCTTCACCGGCGGCCTGGCCCGGCAGGCCGGCACGGCGCTCGGGATCGGCGACAGCGCCCTGACCGTGTGGTCGATCGCGAAGTGGCCGGTCCTGGTGCTGCTGGTCACGGTCATGATCGCGCTCCTGTACTGGGGCGCGCCGAACGCCAAGGGGCGCGGCTTCAAGTGGGTCACGCCGGGCTGTCTCCTGGCCCTGGTGATCTGGATGCTGGCCTCCGCCGGCTTCGCCTTCTACGTGGCGAACTTCGCCTCGTACAACAAGACCTACGGCACGGTCGCCGGTGTGATCGTCTTCCTCGTCTGGCTGTGGATCACCAACCTGGCGATCCTCCTCGGGCTGGAGTTCGACGCCGAAATGGCCCGCCAGCGCGCGATCGCCGGCGGTCTGCCGAAGGATGAGGAACCGTACGTCCGCCCCCGCGACACCCGCGCCTGGAGCGAGGAGGACCGCCACCGCATGGAGCAGTGACGCCGGCCCACGAGGCCGCGTGCCCGCGCGATTGCCGGGTAGGCGCGAGCCGGGTGGCCCGATCAGAGCGAGGACGAAGGCAGAGGTGATGCCATGAGCACCGTAGGACGGGAAACCCGCGGCACGGAGGAGTCCGTGGGCGTGCTGGTCTCGCGCGCTTCCCAGCAGATCTCGGAGCTGGTGCGCGAGGAGATGCAGCTGGCCCGGGCGGAGATGACCCAGAAGGGCAAGCGTTTCGGGAAGGGCGGCGGCCTGGTCGGCGCCGCGGGCCTGATCGGCGTCCTGGCGGCCCAGGCCCTGGTCGCGGCGGCCATCGCCGCCCTCGCGCTGGTCCTGCCGGTGTGGGCTTCGGCCCTCATCGTCACGGCGGTGCTGGCCGTCGTCGCCGCGGTCGCCGCCCTGGCCGGCAAGAAACAGTTCGCCGAGGCGGGGAGCCCCGCCCCCGAACAGACCATCGACAGCGTCAAGGCCGACCTGGCCGAGATCAAGGAGAAAGCACACCGATGACGGACGACGACGCGCACACCCACATCGGCACACCCACCCCCGAGGAGCTGCGCGAGCAGGTCGAACGCACCCGCGACGAGCTCGGCGAAACCGTCGAGGCGCTGGCCGGCAAGGCGGACGTCAAGGCGCGGGCGAAGGAGAAGACCGCGGAGGTGAAGGGGCAGGCCGCCGAGAAGACCGCCCAGGTCGCCGATCAGATCCACACGAAGGCCCAGCAGGCCGCCGACCTGGCCGCACGCGCCTCCGAGCAGCTCGCCCAGACCACGAGCCGGGCCGCGCGGCTGGCGGCGGACAAGACCCCCGACCCCGTGCTCGACACGGCGGGCCGCGGCGCGGCGGTGGCCCGCGCCAACCGGGGGCCGCTGCTCGCCGCCGGTGCGGCCCTGGCCGTCTTCCTGCTGATCCGGCGGAGCCGGAGGTGCCGGTGAACGCGGTCAAGGTCGCCTACAAGCCGGTCGGGCTGGTGCTGGGCGCGGTCAGCGGCATGGTCGCCGGCGCCGCCTTCAGACAGGTCTGGAAGGTGGTCGAGGGGGAGGGCGACGCCCCCGACGCCACGGACGAGGGCCGTTCGTGGCAGGAGATCCTGCTCGCCGCCGCCCTCCAGGGCGCGATCTTCGCCGTGGTCAAGGCCGCGGTCGACCGGTCGGGCGCCGTCGCGACCCGACGCGTGACGGGCACCTGGCCGGGCTGAACGCCGCCCACGACGCGCGGCCCGACGGCCCCGGCCCCCAGGGGCCGGGGCCGTCGGCATGACCACGGGAAAGTACGTACGCGACCCAGCCCGCAGTCGGCCATCCGGCCGACGAGACCATGCCGGTGAACGGCGGAACCGCCCGGGCGACTCGCCCGGGCCGAGGCCGACGCCGCCTCCGGCGGCCGCTGCCCCCGGCACGGCAGCGACCAGGGCCGCGTGCCCTACGTGAACCAGCCGGAGCGGGTCAGCTCGCCCCGCTGACGACGGCGCCGGCCGCGTGCGCGCACACGGCGCCGACGCCGCTGTCGGCCGTCGGGATGCGCATGCGGCGCAGCAGGTCGCGCGTCGTGCGCAGGGTCACCGTGCTCTGCCAGGCGATGCCGGGATGGCGTGCCCGCAGGTGGGACAGGGCGCGCGTGTCGAGGCCGGTCGAGCGGAAGGCCCCGTCGATGTCGACGCCGGTGATCACACCCCGCGCGCAGGCGGCGCAGAGGCGGTAGCGGATCTGGCCGACCACCTTGCGGACGTGCACCAGGAGCAGGAACTCCTCGCCGGTGGCGCCGCGGCCGCCGCCGGTGGCACCAGACGTCAGGAACTCGATGCCGCTGTAGGCCAGGATCCGGCCGCGCAGCCGCCTCCTGAAAGGGTGCCGGCGCCTCGCCGCGTGGGCCGGGCAGCCCTCGGTGTCGCGGGCGGAGTGGAACAGCGTGCTGGTCGGGCGTGCGTGTTCTCCGGACATGCGACGCGTGTGCCCGGCCGTGGCCCGACGATGCTCACTCGTGCGGGTGCAGCGCTCCGGGGCCCTCGCTGACGGCCCCCGGCCCCGGTCGTGATGCGTGCGGACGCAGGGCGCGGGAATGCGCGGGGCGCCCCCGCTCGTCCGCCCGGTCGGCAGGGAGACGGAGCGCCGTACCCGCACCGGGCCGCACAGCGCGCCCCAACGCACCCGCACCACACGGCCAATCGGACATAGCGGAGCAAACAGCAACGACCCCTCCCGCACCCGGTTCCCCACCCGTTTGAGGCCCGGGGGGACGGCCCCATACGCGCCAGGAGGAAGTCATGGCCAACACATCTGACAACGGCACACAGAAGAAGGCGGACGAAGGGAAGCCCGCACGCCCCGCGGCGGTGATCCTTTCGGCGATGCAGCAGCTCTCCCAGCTGCTCGGCCTGCCGGCGGAAGCGGTGAGCTCGTGCGAGCGCGCCGAGGACGGCACGTGGAAGCTGTCGGTCGAAATCGTCGAACTGACCCGTGTCCCGGACACGATGACGCTGCTCGCCTCCTACGAGGTCGTGGCCGACGCCGACGGTGAACTCATCGGATACCGGCGCACCCGCCGCTACGAAAGGGGCCGCGCGGACCGCCGCTGAACAGCGGCACACATCCCGGCCCTGCCCCCAAGAGAAAGGGAACCGGAAAAATGACTGTCGTTCCTGCCCAGCCCGCTCCCGCCGCCTCCGGTGGCGGTGGTTCCAGCGGCCTGTACGACGTACTCGAACTCGTCCTGGACCGGGGTCTGGTGATCGACGCGTTCGTACGCGTCTCCCTGGTCGGCATCGAGATCCTCAAGATCGACATACGCGTGGTCGTCGCCAGCGTCGACACCTACCTCCGCTTCGCGGAGGCCTGTAACCGCCTCGACCTCGAAGCGGGACCGCGCAAGAGCCCGGGCCTGCCCGACCTCGTCGGCGACATGACCGAGTCCGGCGCGCGCGGCAAGACCAAGGGCGCCCTCAGCGGCGCCGCCCAGACCATCTCCGACGCCTTCAGCCAGGCCCGTGACGAGGGCTCGGAGGAGAAGACCGAGAGCCGGCCGCGCCGGCGCACCGCCACCCGCCGGGAGGAGAAGGAATGAGCACCTACGTCTACGGCATCACCCGCGCCGCACAGAAGCTGCCCGACACCATCGACGGGATAGGCGAACCGCCGCTGCCGGTCCGTACCGTACGGGCCGGGGAGCTGATGGCCCTGGTCAGCGACGCGCCCGCCGAACTGAAGGCGAAGCGGCGCGATCTCCTGGCCCACCAGCGGGTGGTGATCCAGGCACAGGTCGGCGGACCCGTCCTGCCCATGCGGTTCGGCGGCGTCTCGCCCGACGACGAGGCCGTCGGCGCGATCCTCAGCGAGCACCACGACGCCTACCTGGCCCGCCTGGAGGCGCTGGCCGGCCGTGACGAGTACAACGTCAAGGCCAGCCACCAGGAGGAAGCCATCCTCTACGCCGTGCTCGCCGCCGACGACCAGCTCCGCGCCCGGCACCAGGCCATGCGCGCGGCGGGCGGCGGCAGCCACGACGAGAAGCTGCAGTTCGGCGAACTCGTCGCCCGCGCCGTCTCCGACCGCGAGCGCGCGGACGCCGGCCTGATCGAACAGACCCTCACCCCGCTCGCCGAGGGAGTGCGCCGCGGCCCCGAGGGCACCGGCTGGCTCGCCAACCTCTCCTTCCTCGTCGACCGCGAACGCCGGGAGGATTTCCTCGCCGCCGTCCGCGCCCTGCACGAGCAGCACGAGCACCTCCAGGTCCAGGTGACCGGTCCGCTGCCGCCCTACAGCTTCGCCGAAGCGGGCTGACCGCCATGGGCCTGCTGAAGGAGGTCCTGCTGCTGCCCGCCGCACCGGTACGCGGCACCGCGTGGGTGCTGCGCCGGGTCGTCGAGGAGGCCGAACGGCAGTACTACGACCCGGCCGTGGTGCAGCGGGAACTGGCGCAGCTCGTCGCGGCCTTCGAGGCGGGCGACATGGACGAAGCCGAATTCGACCGCCGGGAGGACGAACTCCTGGCCCGACTGGAAAGCAGGATGCGACCGCAATGAACAACCGCATGGCAATGGGACTGGCCGTCAGCGCCGGCTACGTACTGGGCCGCACGAAGAAGGCCAAACTGGCCTTCGGCCTCACCACGCTGGTGCTCGGCAAGAAGCTGGCTCCCAACGGAGCGTCGGTCGCGTCCTTCCTCGGAAGCCGTCTGGGCGACAACCCACAGGTGAAGGAGATACGCGAGCAACTGCGTACGGATCTGCGCGGAGTGGGGTCGGCCGCGATGAGCGCCGTGGTCGACCGGCAGCTGGAGGCGGTGGCCGACCGGCTGCACGACCGCACGCTGGACGTACAGGACCGGCTGGCGGGGGCTGACCGGCGGCGGTGACGGCAAGGCCCGGGACGACGAGGAGGACGAGGACGACGGGGCCGAGGAGGGCGGCCGCCCGGAACCGCGCCGCAGCAGTCGCGGCAGCGGTAAGAGCCGGGACGACGACGCCGACGGCGGCGAGGGCGCTGACGACGGCGACAGCGGCCGGCAGCCCCGCAAGCGGGCGGCGGCGCCCCGTAAGAAGGCGCCCGCCCGCACGGGCGGCGCCCGCGGCGGCTCCGCCACCTCCAAGACCTCCGAGCGGACGGCGGGCAAGAGCACCGACAAGCCGGCCGCCCGGCGCACCGCGAAGCGACCCGCGCGCCGCGGCCAGGGAGGTGACGGCGATGCCTGAGTCCACCCTGGCACGACTCAAGGACAGCCCCGCCGCCGACCGGGCCAAGGAAGAGCTGGAGCGCTACCTCATGGCCCAGGCCGAACGGCTCCTCGCGGGCGCCGGCCGGGCCATGGGCCGCTCCACGGCCCACCTCAACGCCATCGCCGACGGCAGCAGTCCCGGGCTCAAGTCACTGGCGCTCGACAGCGCCCGCAAGATCGGCAAGGGGCGCGGCCCGGTGCGGTCCGTCGTCGAAGCCGGCGCGAAGCAGGTGAAGGACAAGACCGCGCACGCCCTGCGCGACCGGCTGGGCCGCCGCGGCGGGAAGCCCGGCCGCGGCCGGCCCACCGTCATCATGGAATCGGTGGACGTGGGCGTGCCCGTCAAGGACGCCTACAACCAGTGGACCCGCTACCGCGACTTCCCCGAGTTCGCGCACGCGGTCACCAGCGCCGAGGCCACCGACGAGACCACCAGCAACTGGAACGCCAAGATCTTCTGGTCCCGGCGCAGCTGGACGGCGCACGTCACCGAGCAGGTGCCCGACGAGCGCATCGCCTGGACCTCGGAGGGGAGCAAGGGGACCACCCGAGGCGTGGTCACCTTCCACGAGATGGCGGTCGACCTCACCCGCGTCCTGCTGGTCATCGAGTACCACCCCCAGGGCCTCATGGAGAAGACCGGCAACCTCTGGCGCGCCCAGGGCCGGCGCGTCCGGCTCGACCTCAAGAACTACGCCCGCTTCCTGACCGTCAAGGGCGGCCAGGAGGACGGCTGGCGCGGCGAGGTCCGCGAGGGCGAACCCGTCGACCCCGCCGAGCAGGACCAGGACCAGGAGCCCGAGGACCTGCACGACGCCGAGACCGACGCGGACGCCGGGACGGACGAGCCGGACGACCCCGCGTACGAAGAGGTCTACGAGGACGAGGACGAGGACGAGAGCGGGGCCGAAGACGACGGCGAGGCCTACGAGGACGAGCCCGAAGACGGCTACGAGGACGAAGCCGACTACGCCGAAGCCGAGGAGGCGGACGCCGACGCCGACGCCGAGACGGCGGAGCCGTACGACGAGGAGGCCGAGCCCGAGGAAGAGCCGGAACCCTCCCGGGGCCGTCGCGGAAGCCGACGGTCGGCATGACCACGCCCTCCGGCCTGCCCCGCCCCTACGACGACAACTCCGGCGCCAACCTCGCCGACATCCTCGAACGCGTCCTCGACAAGGGCGTGGTCATCGCCGGCGACATCCGCATCAACCTCCTCGACATCGAACTGCTCACCATCAAGCTGCGCCTGGTCGTCGCCTCGGTCGACCGGGCCAAGGAGATGGGGATCGACTGGTGGGAACAGGACCCCGCCCTCTCCTCCAAGGCGCGCCACCGCGAACTGGGCCGGGAGAACGAGGAACTGCGCCGCCGCGTCGCGGAGCTGGAAGCACGCCGGGAGGAGCACCCGTGACCGACCGACTGTTCCACGTCTACACGGTGGTGCGCACCCCAGCGCCGCCGGCGCCGCCCCTGGCGCTCGACGCCGAGGCCTGTCTCGGTACCGGCCTGGAACTCGTCGGGCACCAGGGGCTCACGGCGGTCGCCGAGCCCGTCGACCCGGCCCACTTCGACGAGCAGCCGCTACGGGCCCACCTGGAGGACCTCGACTGGCTGGCCGGCGTGGCCCGGACGCACCACCGCGTGGTGGCCCGGGTCGGCCGGCTGGCCACCACCGTCCCGCTCCGGCTGGCGACCATCTGCCGGGGCCGGGAAGGCGTGGAGCGGATGCTGGCCGAGGCCCACCAGCCCCTCGGCGAGGCCCTGGAACGGGTCACGGACGCGCAGGAGTGGGGCGTCAAGCTCTACGCCGCGCCCGCGCCCGCGTCCGCCGGCCCCCCGGCGGCCGGCTCCGCCCCCGCCGCCGGGACCGGCCCCGCCGCGGCCGGTCCCGGCGGCCCCTCGGGCCGCGACTACCTGCGCCGCCGCCTGAGCGACCGCCGGGCCCAGGCCGACCGCACCGGCGAGGCCCGGCGCACGGCCGAGGCCCTCCACCGGCGGCTCACCGACCAGGCGTCCGGCGCCGTACTCCACCCGCCCCAGCAGCAACAGCTCTCCCAGACGCCGGGACAGAACGTCCTCAACGCCGCTTACCTGGTGCCCACCGCCCACCGGCAGGCCTTCCTCGACAGCGTCCCCGCCGCCGACGACCTGCCGGCCGGTCTCACCGTCGAGGTCACCGGCCCCTGGGTGCCCTACTCCTTCACCCACACCGCCTCCGCCCCGGCTCCGGCCCCGCCCTCATGATCGGAGACCAGGACGTCGCCCTCGTCGACCTCCTCGACCGGCTGCTGGCCGGCGGGGTGGTCCCGGCCGGCGACATCACCCTGCGGATCGCCGACATCGACCTCGTACGCATCGACCTCAAAGCCCTCATCAGCTCGGTGAACGACACCGTCCCCTCACCCTGGGACCAGGGAGCACCATGAGCCGACCGCCCCAGAAGCTCGACCTCGACCCCGACACCGTCGAACGCGACCTCGCCTGCCTCGTCCTGACCGTCATCGAACTCCTGCGCCAGCTCATGGAGCGCCAGGCGCTGCGCCGCGTCGAGACGGGCGATCTGACGGAGGAGCAGGAGGAGCGCCTCGGCCTGACCCTGATGCTCCTGGAGGACCGCATGGACCTCCTGCGCACCCGTTTCGGACTGCGGCCCGAGGACCTCAACATCGACCTCGGCCCGCTCGGCAAACTCCTGTGAACGAACGGACACCAAGGGTTTACCGTCCGGAGTTCCGGTCACACCCGCAGCATGACTGAATCGGAGAAGTCCACGAACAGCCGCTCCACCTCCAGCAGCGCCGCGAACGGGACCAAGCCCCGCTCGCAGGCCGCGAACGCGGCCCGCAGCGGAGCGAAGGCGACGACCGAGGCGGCCACCGACACCGCGGGCGCCCTCACGGCACTGCCCGCCCCCCTGGCGGAGAAGACCCTGGCCGCGGCGCAGGCCGTACGCGGCAGCGTGGGTCGCGCCGGATGGGTCTGGACCGCCGTACGGGCCCGCAAGGCCATCGCGGCCGGTGCCGCGGGCGCCGGGGCCGTCGTGGCCACCGCCGCGTACGCCGTCGGCCGCCGGGCCGGACTGCGCCGCCGCGGGCCGCTCTCCCGGCTCACCGGCGGCCGCATCTGACCGGTCCGCCCGGTCCGGCCCCCGGCCCTACGCGTCGGGGGCGGACGGGCCCGCCGCAGCGATGGCCGAGAGGGGCGATCCGGGGTCCCGTTCGACCTCCAGGTCGCCCAGGCTGACGATCCCGACGAGTTCGCCGTTCTCGCTCTCCACGGGCAGCCGCCGCAGCGCGTGCCGGCGCATGAGATCGACCGCCCGGTCGACGTCGTCATCGCGCCGCACCGTGATCAGCTCGCCGGTGCAGACCGAGAGCACCGTCGTCTCGGCCGGGGGCCGGTCCTCCGCCAGCGCGCGGACCACGATGTCACGGTCGGTGAGGATGCCGAGCAGTCGGCCCCCGTCGACGACCAGGACATCGCCGATGTCGGCGTCCCGCATCACGCGCGCGGCCTCCGCCAGCGAGGTTCCCTGCTCCACGCTCACCGGATTCCCGGTCATCACCTCGTGGACGCGTCGGGTCATGGATCCTCCCGCTGCTGGTAGCGGCCCCACAGTGGTGCGCTTACCCCTCCCTGTGCGGGGTAAGCGCGACCCGTACGCGTACGGGCTCTCCGGGAGGCGGTTCCATGATCCAGGTCACCATTCCGCTCATCCCGGCAGGTCACGACGGGCCCCTGATCCCCGCCGCCCAGGTCACCGCCCTGCTGCGCACCATCGCCGACGACTGGACGCGCTCCGCGGCGGACGCCGCCGACACGACGGTCGACCGGGACACCGTGGACAGCCTCGCCGGCGTCCTCGACGGACTCGCGGACAGCATCGAGGTGGAGTGCATCGCCCTCGCCTCGACCCCGGGCGACACCGAACCGGACGGGGAGTGATCACCGGCCCCCAGCGCCCGGCCGACGCACGGCGGGGCGCCGCGCCGTAGCAGCGCCGCGGTGCCCCACCGGTGCGGCCCGGGGTCAGTCGAGGTCGAAGCGGTCGAGGGTCATCACCTTGTCCCAGGCCTTCACGAAGTCGTGGACGAACTTCTCGCCCGCGTCCTGGGCGGCGTAGACCTCCGCCAGGGCGCGGAGCTGGGAGTGGGAGCCGAAGACGAGGTCGACGGCGGTGGCGGTCCACTTGACCTGGCCGGTGGCGCGGTCCCGGCCTTCGAACACGTTCTCCGCCGAGGCCGACGCCTTCCATTCCGTGTTCAGGTCCAGCAGGTTGACGAAGAAATCGTTGGTCAACGTCCCCGGGCGCTGGGTGAAGACCCCGTGCGGGGACTGCTTGAAGCCGGTGTTCAGGGCCCGCATGCCGCCGGTCAGGACCGTCATCTCGGGAGCGGTCAGGTTCAGCAGGTTGGCCCGGTCCAGGAGGAGGGTCTCGGGCGAGAGCTTCTCTCCCGCCCGCAGGTAGTTGCGGAAGCCGTCCGCCCGCGGTTCCAGTACGGCGAACGACTCGACGTCCGTCTGCTCCTGTGAGGCGTCCGTACGGCCGGGCGCGAACGGCACCGTGACCTCGTACCCGGCGTCCTTCGCCGCCCGTTCGACGGCCGCGCACCCGCCCAGGACGATCAGGTCGGCGAGCGAGACGGAAGCCCCGCCCGACTGACCGCCGTTGAAGTCCTGCCGGATCCCGTCGAGGGCCCGCACCGTCTCGGCCACCTCCGGCACGGCGTTGACCTCCCAGTCCTTCTGCGGCGCCAGCCGGATCCGGGCGCCGTTGGCCCCGCCCCGCTTGTCGGTGCCGCGGAAACTCGCCGCCGACGCCCAGGCGGTGGTGACCAGTTGGGGCACGGACAGGCCCGAGCCCAGGATCCGCTCCTTGAGCGCGGCCACGTCCGCGTCCGAGACCAGCGGGTGGCCGGCCGCCGGGACCGGGTCCTGCCACAGCTGCGGCTCGGGGACCCACGGACCGAGGTAGCGCGACACGGGCCCCATGTCGCGGTGCAGCAGCTTGTACCAGGCCTTGGCGAACGCCTCCGCGAGCTGGTCCGGGTTCTCGTGGAAGCGCTTCGCGATCGGCCCGTAGACGGGGTCCACCTTCAGCGCGAGGTCCGTCGTCAGCATCATGGGGGCGTGCCGCTTCGACGGGTCGTGGGCGTCGGGCACGGTGTCCCGGGCCGAGGCGTCCGTGGGCGTCCACTGCCGCGCCCCGGCCGGGCTCGTGGTCAGCTCCCACTCGTACCGGAACAGGTTGTCGAGATATCCGTTGTCCCACTTGGTCGGCTCGGTGGTCCACGCCCCCTCCAGCCCGCTGGTCAGCGCGTCGGCGCCCCGGCCGCTGCCGCAGGTGTTCCGCCACCCCAGGCCCTGCTGCTCCAGGGGAGCGGCCTCCGGCTCCGGACCGATGCACGAGGGGTCGACGGCGCCGTGGCACTTGCCGAAGGTGTGGCCGCCGATGATGAGCGCGGCCGTCTCCTCGTCGTTCATGGCCATGCGCCCGAACGTCTCGCGGATGTCCCGCGCCGCGGCCATCGGGTCCGGGTTGCCGTTGGGCCCTTCCGGATTGACGTAGATCAGCCCCATCTGCACGGCGCCGAAGGGCCCGGTCAGCTCCCGGTCGCCGCTGTAGCGCTCGTCCCCGAGCCAGGTGTCCTCCGGCCCCCAGAAGATCTCCTCCGGCTCCCAGATGTCCTGCCGGCCGAAGCCGAACCCGAAGGTCTTGAGCCCCATGGACTCGATGGCGCAGTTGCCGGCGAAGACCAGCAGGTCCGCCCAGGAGATCTTGCGGCCGTACTTCTGCTTGACCGGCCACAGGAGCCGCCGCGCCTTGTCGAGGCTCGCGTTGTCCGGCCAGCTGTTGAGCGGGGCGAAGCGCTGGGCACCGGCCCCGCCGCCGCCCCTGCCGTCCTCGATCCGGTACGTCCCCGCCGAATGCCAGCTCATCCGGATGAACAGCGGTCCGTAGTGGCCGTAGTCGGCGGGCCACCAGTCCCGCGAGGTGGTCATCACCTCGAAGACGTCCCGCTTCAGCGCGTCGACGTCCAGGGCCGAGAACTCCCGCGCGTAGTCGAAGTCCTCGCCCATCGGATCGGACAGGGGCGAATGCTGGTGGAGAACCTGGAGGTCCAGCTGGTTGGGCCACCAGTCCCGGTTCGTCCGGGGGCGGGCCGGCGCGGGGGCCGGGGCGGGGATTGCTGGGTTCTCGCTTTCGCTGCCGGACACGTCCGTCCTTCTTTCCTGTCTCGGTGTTTCCCCCCGCTGACTGCGTCCGTATGGTCGCGCACCACGGACCGCACCGCACGGGAACACGCAGGGCGCCACCGCACAACAAACGCACGGCAACGCGACGGCAACGCACGAGCGGCCGGGCTCAGAGCCCCGAGACCCCGGCGCCGGCCGACACCTCGTACACCAGCGTGACCGTGCGGCGGCCGCCGGGCGGCACGGCGACGTCCCAGCGGACGATGCCCTCGGCGTCGGCCTCCCCGGGCGCCGGGGAACAGGCGTCCGCGCGCAGCCGCACCGCCACCGCCTCCACCTCCGAGACCGGGATCCGCTCCCGCAGCGCCACCACCCGGTCGCCGGCCTCCCCGGGCGCGGAGAACCGGGACAGGTGCAGCCGGACCGTACGGGTGACCACGGTCCGCTGCCCGAATCCGGCCGCCTCGCGGGACTCCTCCGTCTCCCGGACCACCCGGTGGTCGTCACGGCTGCCGAAGGCCAGCTCGACGGGGGCGCCCGGGGGAGTGAAGTCCAGGGTGCCGCGGCCGGTGAACCCGCCGCCGCGGACCAGGTCCACGGGGCCGGCCAGCAGCGCGTGCCCGGACCGGTTGTCGCACCGCGCCACCTGCGTGACCAGCGGCGACAGCTCGGGCGAGCAGGCGTACTCGGTGGCCGCCGGCGCGCTGAAGACGGACACCGGTACGCGGTGGGCGCGGCCGTCACCGGGTACGGAGACCGGTGCGGGGCAGCTCAGCACGCGCGCCTCGCCGCCGTCGTCCACCCCCGGCAGGCCGAGCACCGGGGCCGGCCCGAGGGTCGCGGAGTCCTCCTCGCGCAGTTCGACGTCCACCGTACGGCGCTCCGCCGCGGACCGGTCCCACAGCGTCAGCCGGTCCTCCGCCAGCCCGGGCGGCTCGGTGGCCAGCGCCGAGCGGGCGGTCGACAGCGTCAGCCGTACGTCCGCCCAGTCCTCGCCGGTGCGCTGCCAGACCATGGCGTCGGTCTCCAGGGTCAGCGCGTCCCCGTCGAGCACCGCCCGGTAGGCGGGCCGCCACAGCGCACACGGGACGAGGTGGCTCAGCCGCAGCCCGGCCGGCCCGGCGGCCGCCGCCTCCACGGTCAGCTCGATGTGGCCGACCAGCTCGGCGGGTTCCGTCTCGGCGGCCCGTACGGCCTGCCGCATGTCGGCGCGTTCGGCGGTGAGGGCGGCCAGCCGGGCTTCCACGGCGCGCAGTTCCTCGCCGTACGCGTCGCGCTCGCCGTCCACCCGGTCCAGTTCACGGGCCCAGCGCGGCCGTTCGCTCTCCCCGCGGCCCGCCCCCTCGCCGATCTCCCGCAGCAGCTCGGCCGCGAGGCGGCCGAGCAGGTCGAGGCGGGCGTGCAGCCGGTCGCGCCGCCGCTCCAGTGCGAGCAGTTCCCGCTCGACGCGGTGGACGCGCCGGCGCAGGGCGGAGTCCTCGGCCGACGGCAGCGGCCCGCGCGGCGTCCACGTGCGGACGATCCGTACGTCGAGCACGCGCGCCGCGTGGCCTGCGGTGAACTCGGCGTGCAGGGTCCGGTCGACGGCGAGCGCGCTGACCGGCCCGAGGCGCAGCCGCCGCACTCCCGCCTCCAGGTCCAGGACGACGGCGCGCTCGACGTGGGCGCGGTCCTCCAGGCAGGTGACGGCGGTGACGGGGAGGGGGATCGGCGGGGTGGCCGTGGACATGGGGTGCGTCAGCTCCTGCGGTTGCCGCCGGCCAGGCCCTTGCCGGTCGGGATGCGGATCTCGTAGCCGCCGTCGAGGGCGGCCGTGGCGCCGGCGGGCAGGTCCAGCCGCCAGACACGGGTGCCCGGGGGGTGGCGGTCGGGCCCCGCGCCCTCTTCGGGCGCCGTCCAGTCTGCCCGCTCCTCGATCCGGACGTCGGCTTCGGAGGTGACCGGAACCCGCTCGCGGACCTCGACGGTGACGGGCCGCGCGAGGCGGTTCGCCAGCTCCACGCGAACGCGGTGATCGAGCACGGTGGTGTTGCCCCGCAGCCCGGCCGTCGACTCGCGCAGGTTCGTCCGGCGGGTGACGCGGATGCCCTCGGCGGGCCCGAGGCCCACCCGGCGGACACCGCCCGGCGCGAGGGTGGGCAGGGCGGCGGTGAGCAGGAAGCCGTCGTCGACGACGACCTCCACCGGCCCGGCGAGCAGCGCCTGACCGGTGGCGTTGGACAGCACCAGCGTCGCGTACACGGTCTGCTCCACCGACGGCACGCACAGGTACTCGGTGCGCAGGCCGACCGGGACCTCGGCGACGGTGACGGTGTGCCAGATGCCGTCCGAGGGGACGTCGGCGCGGGCGGCGGCGTCGTAGCGGTGGTCGAAGGAGCCGGCCGACTCGCGGGGCCGCACGGCGTGTCCGGGCAGCGGCAGCGCGGCCACCGCCTCGGCGCGACGGCGCCGCTCGGCCGCCACCGGGTCGCCGGGGGAGCCGGGGAACAGCCGGCCCCGGCGGGCGGCCGGCTCGTCGGGGCCGGCCAGGACGAGACCGGCGTAGTCGAGCTCGGCGCCGCTCGGCCGCGGCGGACCGGCCACCGGCGCCGCAGCGGGGGGCTCCGGTGCCACGGCGGCCAGGGCTGGCCCGAACGGCCCGGAGCGGGCGCGGGGCGCGCCGCCCGCGGGTGCGGAGACGGGCATCGCGCCGCCGAAGGCCTGCGGCGGCGGGTAGTCCGCGCTGCCGGGTGGTACGGGCGCGGGCGCGCCGTAGCCCTGCGGCACGGTCGGGAGAGGCGGTGGAGGGGGAAGGGCCCCGGAGGCGGCGACGGCCCGAGCCTCTGCCGCCGGGGGCGCGGCGGCCGTGCCGGGGCGGGGGCCGGCCGCCTCGTACCCGGCGAACAGCCCGGCGAGCCCGGCCGGCGGCTCCCGCCAGCCGGACGGCGCCGGGGCGGGCTGACGGCGTCCGATCCGGACCGAGCGCAGCCTCGGCACATCGGTGCGGCGCCCCAGGTCGGCGGTGGCCAGGGCGATGCGCACCCCGGTCCAGTCCTCGCCGGTCCGCTGGGCCACCGAGGCGCGCAACATCAGCCGCCCGTCGCCGTCGCCCTGACGGTACGTGAGCCGGTACCCCGGCACCCAGACGGCGCCCGGCACCCCGTACTCCAGCTCCAGCTCCAGCTCGACCTCCGACTCCGACTCCGCCTCCCCGTCCCCGGCAGCGGCGCCGTCGAGGGTGAGGACCGCGCAGACGGCGCTCTCCAGGTGCTCCTGAGGCGCGTCGGTGGAGGCGCGGGCGAGCCGGTCGCGGGCGACGGCGTGCGCGTGCTCTGCCTCGCGCAGCGCCTCCTCCAGCTCGGCGAGGCGGGCGTGCAACGCGGTCAGCCGTTCGTCGACGAAGCCGGCGAGCTCCAGCCAGGCGTCGACCGGGGTGCGCCGGTGCGGCTCGTCAGGCTCGCGGACGGGCGGCACCGGGCGGAGCGCCCCGGCCTCCTCGATCAGGCCCAGCTGCCGGTCGCGCCGGGCCCGCGCGGCGGCGTACGCGTCGCGCAGCCGCTCGGCCTCGGCCCGCAAGCCCTCGGGTGCGCCCGTACCGGCCGACCGGGCCTCGACCTCCACCCCGGCCGCGGTGACGCGTACGCCGGGGGCGTTCAGCACCCGGGCCCGCAGCGAGCCGGGGTCCAGCGAGCGGGGCAGACCCGTCACCCGTACCCGGCCGTCGGAGGGCACGCGGCCGCGAGCCAGGCGTCGGCAGAGCGCCCCCCGCGCGTACACGACGACCGAATCGAGGGCCGACCCCCACCGCTGTTCCGTACCGACTGTCATGTGCTCCGCCCCCGCCGCGCCCGTGCCGAGCCGAAGCCTACGCCGAACGGGGGACGTGCGGACCGGGGCGGCGGACTCGACGCCTCTGTCAACGGACGCACTCGATCAGGTAGTCGCCGTTCTCGGGGTCGACGGTCACCCCGTGGGCCTCGCTGTGGAAACCGGGGAAGGCGCGGTCGAAGGCTTCCAGGGCGCGCAGGTACCGCAGCAGCGGTCCGTCCGGGGCGCCGGTGGCCTCGCCGGGCATCAGGACGGGAATCCCCGGCGGGGTCACCGTCACCATGGCCGCGGCCACCCGCCCGGCCGCGTCGGCCAGCCGTACGCGCTCGGTGCCGCCCCGGACCAGCAGCTGGTAGCAGTGCCGCGGCGGCGCCACCGGCTCCGGCAGGTCCTGGAAGGCCGCGTCGAGGGCGCCGATCAGCTCGGCGCGGGTGAGGTGCTCGTGCATCCGCCGGCACAGCGCGCCGAGGGTGGTGCGGCCGTAGTGGCGCGGGAACCGCTCGACCAGCCCGGGCAGGACCCGGTCCAGCGGGGCGTCCGCGTCGTGCAGGGCCTTGAAGTCCATGAGGGCGTCCATCAGGGTGCCCCATTTCCCCTTGGTGATCCCCATCGAGAAGAGGACCAGCGTGGTGTAGCTGTCGGTCTTCTCCACGACGATCCCGCGCGCCTCCAGATAGGCGGTCAGGATCCGCGCCGGGATGCCCCAGTCCCCGGTTTCGCCTGTGGCGCTCACCCCGGGGCAGGTCAGGGTGACCTTGACCGGGTCCAGCAGGCAGTAGCCCTCGACGAGGCCGGCGAAACCGTGCCAGTCGGCTCCCGGCTCCAGGTGCCAGCACGACGGCTCGCGGCTCAGCAGTGAGGGCGGTGCGTCCGCGAACGCGACGCGCGCGCCCGTCGCCGGGTCGGTGACCGCCTCGGGCTGCCACACGCCGAAGAACCAGTCCGGCCGGTCCCCGGCGGCCGCGATGCGCCGTCCGGTGCGGACGACGGCCTGACGGAACCGGATCGCCTCGGTCACGGCCTCGTCGATCAGCCACTGGCCCTGCGGGCCGTCCATCATGGCGGTGGCCACGTCCAGGGAGGCGATCGCCGGATACAGCGGCGAGGTGGTGCCGTGCATCATGAACGCCTCGTTGAACCGCTCGTGTTCGACGGGGGCCCGGGGCGCCGACCGGACGTGGACCATCGCGCACTGGGAGAGCGCGGCGAGCAGCTTGTGCGTGGACTGGGTCGAGAAGACCGTGGGCCGCCCCGGGTCCCCGCCGCCGTCCGCGTCCGGCAGGGGGTCCGGGAAGGTGTCCGGCCCGACGGCCATCCCGTAGCGGCCCGCGTACAGCGGATGGAAGCGGGCGTAGGCGAACCAGGCCTCGTCGAAGTGCAGCCGCGGCGTGCTCGGCGCCAGTGCCCGCGCCGCCGCCACCGTGTCGTAACACAGGCCGTCGTAAGTGGAGTTGGTCACCACCGCGTACTGGGCCTCGGGGGAGAGCGCCCCGGCCGTGAGCGGGTTCGCGGCGATCCGGGCGGCCACCGCCGCCGGGTCGGTCACGGCGGGTGGCAGCGGGCCGGCCAGCCCGTAGCCGTTGCGGGTCGGCACCAGGTAGACGGGCCGCGCCCCCGAGATCACGAGCCCGTGCAGCACCGACTTGTGGCAGTTGCGGTCCACCAGTGCGATCTCGTCGCCCGTCACGCTGTAGTGGCCGACCATCCGGTCCGCGGTGGAGTCGCCGTGCAGGACGAAATAGGTCCGGTCGGAGCCGAAGACGCGGGCGGCGTTGCGTTCGGCCTCGCCGATCGGACCGGTGTGCTCGAAGAGGGAACCGAGCTCCCCGACCGAGATCGACAGGTCGGTGCGGAACAGCCGTTCCCCGTAGTAGTCGAAGAACGCCCGCCCGGCCGGGGACTTAAGGAACGCGACCCCGCCCGCGTGGGCGGGCGTGTGCCAGGAGTACTCGTGGGAGTCCTCGAACCGGCGCAGGGCCTTGAAGAACGGGGGCAGCAGGTCCCGGTGGTAGGCGTGGGAAGCGGTCGCGACGCGGCCCGCGATGAAGGAGGGCGTGTCCTCCAGCGGCCAGATGTAGCCGACCACCGTCTCCGAGACCCACAGCGGCAGTCGCTCCAGGTCCTGGTCGGACTCGTCCGCCATCACGAGGAAGACCGGCAGGTCCTTGAAGCGCCGCCCGATGTGCCGGAGCACCTCCCCGCCGCCGCCCTCCTCGACCGCACCGCCCGCCGTGCGCGGCAGATCCCAGGCGACCACCGCCGCCGCGAGGCCCGCCTCGGTCTGCAGGGCGGCCCGCGCGTCGCGGGCGCTCGGCGCCCAGCGCAGGTCCATGCCCTTGTTCTCCAGCTCCTTGCCGATGCGCCGCAGCTGCTCGGCGCTGACGCCGCCGCCCATCGGGTTCTCCCGCAGTGCCAGCAGGACCGTGCCGCTCTTCATGCCTACGCTCCCCGTGCCAGGGGTACGGCCGTCCGTACCGGGGTCCAGCCTCCCGGCCCGCAGGGCGCCGTCGGCGGCGTTCGGCGGGATTTCACTCGCGGGTGGGCGAGGCGGCGCACTGCCCTGACGCGGACGTACGGACCGGGACGGCCGTCGATCCTGGAGGTGAGCAGGTCCCCTGCTGCGTCACGACGACCGCCCCGGCTGCCCTCCGGATACCCGCGATATCCGATTTCACCCGTTAGCGGAACCCGTCGATGGAGGCGGGGAGACGGCCGGCCCCCGCGCCAGGGGAATGAACTCGCGGCTTTGAAGCATGCGCGACCCATGGAATGCGTGGTGTACGAGGAACGGACGGGCAGGTCGGAGACGGTCGAGTGCGCCCTGGAGGACGAGGCGTGCCGACTGGTGCTCAAGCGGCTGCGCGATCTGGACGACGGTGAATTCGGCTGGGTGCGGCTGGCCGACCCGGCCGAGGAGGAACTCCTCCAGCTGGCCGAGGAACTGGGCCTGCACCCCCTCGCCGTCGAGGACGCCGTCCAGGCCCGGCAGCGCCCCAAGCGGGAGCGGTTCGGCGACGTCACGGCCATCGCCCTCAAGACGCTCTGGTACGTCGAGGAGGAGGCGGCGGTGGAGACCGGCGAGATGATGCTCTTCGTCGGGCCCCGCTACGTCCTCACCGTCCGCCACGGCGCGGTGGACCCGACCGCCGACGCGACGCGCCGGCTGGAGGCCGATCCGTCCATGCTGCGCTTCGGTCCGCTGTCCGTCCTGCACGCCGTCCTCGACGTCGTCGTCGACGCCTACGGCGAGGCCGCGGAGACCGTGCGCGGCGCGCTCGACCGGCTGGAGGACCGCGTCTTCTCCTCGTCCCGCGTCGACCACACCGAGGAGATCTACTCCCTGAAGCGCGAGGTCCGCGAGTTCCGGGACGCCGTCCAGCCGCTGGTCCCGGTCCTGCCCGGCCTGCTGAACGGGCTGGGCGAGGAGGAGCGCGCGGCGAAGGTGCTCCCGTACTTCCGTGATGTCGCCGATCACCTGCACCGCACGGACACCGAGGTGCGGACCCTGGACGAGCTGCTGAACTCGGTCCTCGACGCCCAGCAGGCCCGGGTGGGGACCTGGCAGAACGACGACATGCGGCGCATCTCCGCCTGGGCGGCGATCTTCGCGATCCCCACGATGGTCGCCGGTGTCTACGGGATGAACTTCGAGCACATGCCGGAACTGGGCTGGAGTCTGGGCTACCCGTTCGCCGTCGCCCTCATGCTGCTGGCCTCGGGCCTTCTCTACCGCGCCTTCCGCCGCAACGGCTGGCTCTGAGGCCTGTGGGGTTTCAGGAGCGATCGGCGGGTCAGACGAGAAGCGATCGCGCGTGGGAACGCGTGTGCCGTCGAGGGGAGTTCTGAGGTGGGGAACGTGTCGCGGCTACCGGGTCGGGCCGAGCATCACTGGCTGTGGCAGGAGGACGCCGCCTGCCGTGAGCTGGGCTCGCGGCTGTTCTTCCATCCGGCGGGGGAGCGGGGTCCGGACCGCGACCAACGGGACGCGGCCGCGAAGGAGGTGTGCGCGCTGTGCCCGGTGCAGCGCGACTGCCTGCGGCACGCGCTGCGAGTGGAAGAGCCGTTCGGGGTCTGGGGCGGGCTCACCGAGCGGGAACGGCGCCGTCTTCTCGCCGAAGAGGCGGAACGTTCCGCCCTGCCCTCCACCGCGTGAGCGGAAGCCGGCGTCGCGTGCGCCGGCCGGCCCGGCCGGCTGCCGTCGGGACCCGCTGCCCGGGGGCGGCGGTCCGAGCGTCGTCGCCGGGGGTTTGCCGGGCTTCCCCCGGGCTGCGTCCCACGAAGGGACGGAGCCCGGGGGGCCCGGCTGCCGTGCGGTCCCCGGACGGCAGTCCGATGGTGCCGGTGCTCGAAGCCGCGTCGTACGGGGGAGGCGTCACGCGGCCCGGAGCGGTGACGGGGCCTCGTCCGGCCGTCGGCCGGAGGAACCGTCTCTGCGCGTGTGACCAGCCTGGTGCCACGTAAACGTCCCTGGGAACAGCGCATCTGAACGCACGTCACCACCGACCGGACCGCCGCCTACATGGGGTCCATGGTGCCGGCGCCCGGCCCCTCCACCCGTTCGAGTTCCTCCCGGATGCGCAGGGCCTCGTCCGTCAGCCGCTGCCGCTCCGCGGGGTCGGAGGCGTGCTGGGCCTCCTGTTCCAGGCCCTGGGCCTTGTCCCGCATCCGCCGGACGCGCTCGCTCGGCTGGTTCTCGCCACTCATGATCAGTTCCTCGCAATCGTGGGGTCCGGACGCCACCAGCAAACCAGCAGCGCCGGACCCCCACCAGTTGGACGCCCCCCGGGTGAAGGGTCCGGGGGGCGTGGGAGAGTACGGCCGCTCAGGACGCAGCGGCCTCGGGGGCGGGCGTGCCGGGAGCCGGCGTCACGGAGAGGGGGGTGGCGATGTCCTCCAGCGACTTGCCCTCGGCGGCGACGGCGAAGAAGACGGCGACCACCCCGGCCGCGACCATCAGCCCGGCCCCGACGCAGAAGGCGATCACGGCGTCGGAGACCACCCCGCTGGAGGTCAGCCCGGCGAAGAGCAGCGGGCCGGAGATGCCGCCCGCCGCGGTGCCGATGGCGTAGAAGAAGGCGATGGCCATCGCCCGCGTCTCCATGGGGAAGATCTCGCTGACCGTCAGATAAGCCGAGCTGGCGCCGGCGGAGGCGAAGAAGAGCACCACGCACCAGCAGGCGGTCATCGTGGTCGCGTTGAGCACACCGGCGCCGAAGAGCCAGGCGGTCCCGAAGAGCAGCAGACCGGACAGGATGTAGGTGCCCGCGATCATCGGGCGGCGGCCGAGCGTGTCGAAGAGCCGGCCGAGCAGCAGCGGGCCCAGCAGGTTCCCGAAGGCGACGACGGCGAAGTAGTAGCCCGTCACGCTGCTGGACACGTCGAAGAACTTGACCAGGATGGACCCGAAGCCGAAGGTGATCGCGTTGTAGAGGAAGGCCTGGCCCACGAAGAGGGACAGCCCGAGCACGGCCCGGCGCGGGTAGGAGCGGAAGACGGTCCGGGCGATCTCGCCGAAGCCGGTGCTCTCGCGCTGGGTCACCGTCATGGACCGCTCCGGCTCGGGCAGCGAGCGGCCCTTCTCCGCCTCCACCCGCCGCTCCACGTCCCCGACCAGCTCCTCGGCCTCCTCGGCCCGCCCGTGGATCAGCATCCACCGCGGACTCTCCGGCACGTGACGCCGTACGACGAGGATGACCAGGCCGAGGACCACGCCGAGGCCGAAGGTCAGCCGCCAGCCCACCGACGGCGGGAAGACGTCGGTGTTCAGGGCGACGACGGAGAGCAGCGCCCCGGCGACCGCGCCCAGCCAGAAGCTGCCGTTGATGATCAGGTCGACGCGGCCCCGGTACTTGCTCGGGATCAGCTCGTCGATGGCCGAGTTGATGGCGGCGTACTCACCGCCGATGCCGAAGCCGGTCAGGAAGCGGAACAGGAAGAACCACCAGGCGGAGAAGGACACCGCGGTCAGCGCCGTCGCCGCCAGGTAGACGGCGAGGGTGACCAGGAACAGCTTCTTGCGCCCGTAGAGGTCGGTGAGCCGCCCGAAGACCAGGGCGCCGGAACAGGCGCCCGCCACGTACAGGGCGGCGGCGAGACCCGTGACCTGGGCGTCGGAGATGGACAGGCCGCTGTCGTCCTCGGAGAGACGGCTGGCGATGTTCCCGACGATGGTGACTTCGAGGCCGTCCAGGATCCATACGGTTCCCAGCCCGATCACGATCATCCAGTGCCAGCGGGACCAGGGCAGCCGGTCCAGGCGCGCGGGCACTTTGGTGGTGACGGTTCTTGATTTCGACGCTTCGACGGGTTCGACCATGCACCGCTGTCTGCCCGCTTCGCCCCGCGGCAAACGGCCCGATCGAGTGGACCGTCGGCCAAGACCGGGCCGAATCAAGCCCTTTCGGGCCGGCATGGCGGCCGTGCCGGGACGGCGGTCGGATCCGGGGCAGACGCGCCGGGAACAGAGAGCCCGTACGGGAACCCAAGGTCCGAAGGAGCACGATCATGCTGATCACCGTCACTCGATCGGGCGGTTTCACCGGCGTGGAGAAGACGCGCGAGGTCGACACCGGCGCCCGGCCGGACGCCGTGGAGTGGGAGGGGCTCGCCCGGCGGGTCCTGGCGCCGCCGACGGCGGACGGCTTCCACTACCGCATCACGGTCGACGACCAGGTGCTCGACGTCGACGAGTCCGGCCTGACCCCCGAACAGCGCAAGCTGGTCTCGGCCGTCCTCGCCGAAGGGGCCTGACCGGCGAGCGGAGCGGCGCGACGGCCGCCCGAAACGACGGGACCCGGCCGGGTGCACACCACCCGGCCGGGTCCCGTCGTACGCACCCGCGCCGCCGATACGGCTCGCGGCGCCGGCGCCGCTCAGCCGGCGGCGCGCAGGCCCGCCGTGTGCTGTCGCACCTGCTCCGGCGTCAGGTACGCGTCCATGTCCTCGAACTGCCGCAGCGCGGGCGGCTTCCCCGACTGGAAACCGGTGCGCACGAAGTCGTCCCCGGCCAGCGCGTTCAGCAGCCAGTTGGTCATGACGCGGGTCTTCGCCACGTTGGTGCGCAGCGCCGACCAGTGGTATCCGCGCGCCACCGCCTGGGCGGGCAGGCCGCGCAGCGGGATGCCCAGCGGCTTCGACACGGCGTCCTTGCCCCCGAGGTCGACCACCAGGCCGAGGTCCTTGTGCGCGTACGGCCGCATCGGCAGGCCGCGCAGCGAGGCGATCACGTTGTCGGCCAGGGTGCGCCCCTGCCGCAGGGCGTGCTGCGCCGTGGGCGGGCAGAGCGCACCGTCGGTGCCCTTGGCGAGGTCGGGCACGGCCGCCGCGTCGCCCAGGGCGAAGACGCCGGGCGCGTCCGGCACCGTCATCTCGGGGGTCACCACCAGGCGGCCCTTCTCGGTCTCCGCCTCCATGGTGGCGATCAGCGGGCTCGCGGCCACGCCGGCCGTCCAGATCAGGGTCCGGCAGGGCAGCACGCGCCCGTCGGTCAGCGTCACCTCGTCGGGCTCCGCCTTGGCGACGCTCACCCCCAGCGACACCTGGATGCCCCGGCGCCGCATGATGTCCAGCGCCGCGCGCCCGAGGGAGTCGCCCAGCTCGGGCATCAGCTTCGGCGCCATGTCCAGCAGGTGCCAGCTGATCTGGCGGCGGTCCAGTCGCGGGTAGCGCTTCACCGCGTGGTCGGTGAGCCGCTGGAGGCAGGCGGCCGTCTCGGTGCCCGCGTAGCCGCCGCCGACCACGACGAAGCACAGCCGGGCGGCGCGCTCCGCCTCGTCCTGGCTGGCGTCCGCCAGGTCGAGCTGGGCGATGACGTGGTCGCGCAGGTACGCGGCCTCGGCGAGGGTCTTCATGCCCCGCGCGTGCTCCAGCAGGCCGGGGATGTCGAAGGTGCGGGTGATGCTGCCGGGGGCGAGGACGAGGTGGTCGTACGCCTGGTCGATCACTTCACCGGTGATCTTGCGGATGACGCAGACCTTCGCCTTGGTGTCGACGCCGATGGCCATCCCGGGGACGATCCGGGTGCGGTGGCGGCTGCTGCGGCGCAGGGAGACGGCGATGGACTGCGGTGTCAGCACGCCGGAGGCCACTTGGGGGAGCAGGGGCAGGTACAGCTGGTACGCGTTCGGGGTGACCACGGAGATGTCGGCCTCGCCGGGGGACAGTTTGCGCTCCAGGCGGCGCACGCATTCCACTCCGGCGAAGCCCGCGCCCACCACGAGGATCCTCGGTCGTGCCACGGTGTCCGTCCTTTCCCAGGGCTGCCAGGTCATTGCACCGCCTGCCCAGTCCGGTGGAGCGTGCACCTCCGGAGCGGGGGCGGCCGTGAAACGGCGCGAACCCGTTCGGCCCGGATCCCCGCCGGGAGGCCGGTTCGCGCTCCCGCTCAGGCCGGCGGGCCGGGTTCCCAGCGGGACGACAGGACGCAGAACTCGTTCCCCTCGGGATCGGCCAGTACGACCCAGGTGACGTCCGGGCCCTGCCCGACGTCGGCGGGGCGGGCGCCGTGCTCCAGCAGGCGCCGCACCTCGGCGGCCTGGTCGTCGGGCCGGAAGTCGAGGTGGAGCCGGCTCTTGCCCGCCTTCTCGCCCGGCACCGCCACGAAGAGCAGTCCGGGCAGCCGGTCGGCGGCGGGCCGGATCTCGAACTCCTGGGCCGAGTCGTCCACGACGACCCACCCCAGGGCACCAGCCCACCACCGGCCGAGCGCGGCCGGATCGCGGGCGTCCACGACGGTCTGCTCCCATGCAAGCGACATGCGCCCGAGCCTACGCCCCGCGCCCCGCCTCCTCACGTGTCCCGGCCGACCCGCACGGAACAGAAAACCGCCCGGACCGCCCAGTGAAATACGGACAACCCGGGCCGGGACCCGCATCCTGGGAGGACCGAACACGGCCGTACCCCGCCCCGCAGCCCCCGGACGGGCCCAGGCCACCGCGACGCCGAGGACGGACGATGCCCTTCACCCCGCGGGACCCGGAAACACTCAAGCGGCTGATCGCCCGTGAGGTGGAGGGCCTGCGCAGCGCCGCGCGGCGCGACGCCGGAGTGCGGATCGGCGAGGAGGCCGACGACGACGAACCGCAGGGCGGGGCCCGCCGGTGCGGCGGCGGCCAGGACGGCGCGCACTCCCGCGAGGACGCGGACGACGCGCACGATCCGTGGGCTTGCGTCTGCGCGACGCTGCCCGCCATCCCGGTCTCCGCCGCCGTGCTGGTCCCCGTCCGGGACGATACGGGCCGCACCGTCGATTTCACCGTCCGGGCCGGCAACCACGTCCGGGCCGCCGACTGGCTCGACGCCCCCGGCCGGCACGCCGGACGCCGGTTCCTGGAGGTCCAGCCCGGCGCCGCGGCCGGCGGACTGATGGACGCGCTGACGCAGGTGCTCGACAGCGGGCGCGCCCTCAAGGCCTACCCGCTGGACTACACCGAGCACCGCAGGGACGGCCTGCACCGCACCCAGCTCCTCTACGACGCCGCGTCCTGCGGCGGCAACGTCCTCGCCACCTGGCGGCCCGCCCGCAACCGTACGGAACTGCTCTCGCTCGACGCCCAGTACATCGCCTCGATGGGGTGGGGCACCTGGGACCTGCTCTCCGGGGCCGTCACCTGGTCGGAGGGGCTGGCCGCGATCTTCCGTACGGAGAACGGGCACGGCATGTCACTGGCCGAACTGTGCGACGCCGTCCTCCGGGAGGACGTGTGGCGGTTCGGCAGGCTGCTGACCGGCCTGCTCGACGGGGAGGAACCGCCCGGCGTCGAGATCCGTTTCGGCGTGCTGGGCGAGATCCGCACCCTGCACCTCGTGGGGCACCCCGTCATGGCCGCCGACGGGCTTCCCTGGGCCCTGCACCTCATCGCCCGCGATCTGACGGCCCAGGTACGCAGCCGCCAGCGGCTCGCGTCCACCCGGCGCCAGGGGGAACGCCTCGCCGAGGAGGCCGCCGCCGAACGCCGGGTCGCCGCGGTACTCCGGGAGGCGCTGCTGCCCACCCAGTCCGCGGAACTCGCCCAGTCCGGGCTCTCCGTCGCCACCGCGTACCTGCCCGCCGAGTCGGAAGCCGTCGGCGGCGACTGGTACAAGTGCCGGCGCCTGCCGGACGGCCGGATCCTGCTGGCCGTCGGGGACGCCAGCGGGCACGGACTGGACGCCGTCGCCCGGATGGCCCAGCAACGGCACGCCCTCGCGGGCCTCGCCCACGCCCCCGGGACCGACGCCGGGCAGCTGACCACCTGGCTCAACGAGCTGCTGTGCGCCGACCCCGCGGCGCAGACGGCGACCGCGGTCATCGGACACATCGACGCGGAACACACCCTGACCTGGGCCTGCGCCGGCCACCCGGCACCCCTGCTGCTGCGCGACGGCCGGGCCGGGCCGCTCGGCACCGACCACCGCGGCCCCCTCTTCGGCCTCGTGCCCGGTCACGCCTACGCGACCGCGACCGAGCGGCTGCTGCCCGGTGACCTCCTCCTGCTGTACACCGACGGCATGGTCGAGCGGCGCGGCGAGGACATCACCGAGGGGATCGACGCGCTGACCGCCGCCCTCGCGACGTGCGACGGGCTCAGCGCCCAGGAGACGCTCGACCGGGTCATGAGCAGCTTCGCGATCACCGATCCCGAGGACGACACCTGCCTGGTGGCCCTCCGGGTCGGCTGACCCGGCGCTGTACGCCGTCTGCGAGGATGGCCGCATGGACGTCCGCAGCAGGAACCAGGTAAGGGTGAGCGGCCGCGCCGGCGGTCCGGTGCTGATGCTGGCGCACGGCTTCGGCTGCGACCAGAACATGTGGCACTCGGTCCTCCCGGCGCTGGAACGCGACCACACGGTGGTGCTGTTCGACCACGTGGGGGCCGGCCGGTCGGATCTGTCGGCATGGAGCCCCGAGCGCTACTCGACGATGGACGGGTACGTCGAGGACGTGCTGGAGATCTGCCGCGAGGTGGCGCCCGGTCCGGTGATCTTCGTGGGGCACTCGGTCAGCGCCACCATGGGCGTACTGGCCGCGGCGCGGGAGCCGAAGCTCTTCGCCGGTCTGGTGCTGCTGGCCCCCTCGCCGTGCTTCATCGACGACCCCGCCACCGGATACCGGGGCGGCTTCAGCGCCCCGGACATCGACGAACTGTTGGAGTCGCTGGACGCGAACTACCTCGGCTGGTCCGGGGCGATGGCCCCGGTCATCATGGGCAACCCGGACCGCCCCGAGCTCGGTGAGGAACTGGCGAACAGCTTCTGCCGCACCGACCCGGAGATCGCCCGCGTCTTCGCCCGGGTGACCTTCCTGTCCGACAACCGCGCCGACCTCGCCAAGGTCACCGTGCCCACGCTCGTCGCCCAGTGCTCCAACGACGCCATCGCCCCGCCCGAGGTGGGCGCGTTCGTCCGCGACCAGATCCCCGGCAGCCGCCTGGTCACGCTCACCGCGACGGGGCACTGCCCCCAGCTCAGCGCCCCCGAGGAGACCACCCACGTCATCAGAGAGTTCGCGAGCACCGTCGGTTGATGCGGCGGGAGGACGCCCGGGACCGGGAGCCGGGGGAGGGGGAGACCTCTTCCCCGGACCGGTTCGCCGCACTGCTGGAGGACAGCGCCGAAGACCTGTACGAGAACGCCCCCTGCGGTTACCTCTCCACCCTCCTCGACGGACGGATCGCCAAGGTCAACGAGCGGCTGCTCGGCTGGCTGGGCTACCGCCGCGAGGAGCTGGTGGGCCGCCGGAGCTTCTCCGAGCTGCTCACGGTCGGCGGCCGTCTTTACCACGAGACGCACTTCGCCCCGCTCCTCGCCATGCAGGGGGAAGTCAGCGGCATCGCCTTCGAACTCAAGGCCGCCGACGGCAGCCGCCTGCCGGTCCTGGTCAGCTCGACCGTCAAGAAGGGGTACGACGGGGAACCGTTGCTGATCCGCACCACCCTCTTCGACGCCCGCGACCGGCGCGCCTACGAGACCGAACTGCTGAGGGCCCGTCAGGAGGCCGAGCGGGAGCGGGAGCGGCTCAAGAGCCTCAACGCCATCCTCCAGCAGACCCTGCTCCCCCCGGCCCTCTCGAACGTGCCGGGCCTGCATGTCGCCGCCCACTACCACGTGGCCTCCGCCGACGAGGTCGGCGGCGACTTCTACGACCTCTTCCCGCTCGCGGCCGACAGCTGGGGCATGTTCCTCGGCGACGTCTGCGGGAAGGGCGCGCGGGCCGCCGCCGTCACCTCCCTGACCCGCTACACCCTGCGCGCCGCCGCCGTCTACGACCCCGAGCCGGCGGCGGTGCTGGGCAACCTCAACACCGTCCTCACCCACGAGTACAACCGGCGCGACCCCCGCTTCTGCACCGTCGTCTTCGGCCTGCTCACCCCCGACCCCGAACAGGGCGGATTCCGCATCACCCTGGCCGGCGGCGGTCACCCCCCGGCCCTGCTGATGCGGGCCGACGGCAGCGCCGCGTACCTGCCCACGCCCGGCGGCCAGCTCATCGGCGTCCTGCCGGACCCGCAGATCACGACCACGACGGTCCGCCTGGTACCCGGAGACACCCTCCTGCTGTACACCGACGGCCTGACCGAGGCCCACACCGCCCAGTCGGGCGGCCGTTACGGCGACGAGGCCCTTCTCGACTTCGCCGGGGACCTGTCCCCGACCACCGCCGACGCCGCGGTCACGGCGATCCGCCGCCTGCTCGACACCTTCGGCGCGGGCGTGGACGACGACACGGCGGTCCTGGCCATCCACGTACCCCGACCCCCCACCGAAGAGCCGCCGTGCACCCCTTGAGCATCCACACGCGCGCCACCCCCGCCGGGCCGGTCGTCGAACTCGCCGGCGACCTGGACCACCACAGCGCCCCCCAGGTGCGCGCCCTGCTGCCCGGTCTGGTGCTCGACCCCGGCCAGCAGCTCGTCGTCGACCTGGCCGGCCTGACGTTCTGCGACTCCAGCGGCATCACCGTGATGATCGCGGCCCGCAACCACGCGGTGGAGGCCCGCGCCGGCATCGCGCTGGCCGCCGTGCCCGACCGGGTCCACCGGATCTTCCGCATCGTCGGCCTCGACCGGGTCTTCACCACCTACCCCACCGCCGCCGACGCCGAGGCCGCCTGGCACCCGGACCCCGCGCCCGCTGGGCCGGACGAGTCCCGCCCGGCGGAGGGAGGTTTCGGCCCGGGCCACGGCGGTTAGGGGCGGAGCATGGTGCGAATCGGATACACGATGATGACCGAGCAGGCCGGCCCGCGCGAACTGGTGTCGCACGTGGTGGGAGCCGAGCGGGCGGGATTCGACTTCTCCGTCATCTCCGACCACTCCTTCCCGTGGCTGGAGTCCCAGGGGCACGCCCCCTACGCGTGGAGCGTGCTGGGCGCGGCCGCCCAGGCCACCTCCCGGATCCCGCTCATGACGTACGTCACCTGCCCGACCTTCCGCTACCACCCGGCGGTCGTCGCGCAGAAGGCCGCCACGGTGCAGATCCTGTCCGAGGGCCGGTTCCGGCTGGGGCTGGGCTCGGGCGAGAACCTCAACGAGCACATCGTCGGCGCGGGCTGGCCCGCCGCCCACGTCCGGCTGGAGATGCTGGAAGAAGCCGTCGAGATCATCCGGCGGATGTTCGAGGGCGGTTCCGTCAGCCACCACGGCACCCACTACGACGTCGAGAACGCCCGCCTCTGGGACCTCCCCGACGAACTGCCCCCCATCGGGATCGCGGTCTCCGGACCCCGCTCGTGCGCGCTCGCGGGCCGGCACGGCGACCTGGTCATCGCGACCGAACCGAAGCGGGAACTCCTGGAGGGCTTCGACGCGCACGGCGGGACCGGCAAGCCGCGCGTCGGGCAGCTCCCCGTCTGCTACGACCCCGACCGCGGGGCGGCCGTCGCGCGGGCCCACGACCAGTTCCGCTGGGCCCTCGGCGGCTGGAAGGTCAACGCCGAGCTCCCCGGCCCGGACAGCTTCGACCAGGCGGCCGAGCGCACCCGCCCCGAGGACGTCGCCGAGGGCATTCCCTGCGGTGACGACGTGGACGCCTTCGTCGAAGCGGTACGCCCCTACGCGGACGCGGGATTCACCGAGGTCGCCCTCGTCCAGATCGGCGGCGCCCACCAGGAGCCCTTCCTGGAGTGGGCCGAGGCCAAGCTGCTGCCCGCCCTGCGCGAGCTCTGAGGAGGCCGTCCGGCCGGGTGACATACCGGCGCGAATGACCTCGGGGGAGCCGGGCAAGCGGGGGGTGGGCGGACCACGGAACCCCGTGCCGTCCCCTTCCCCTTACCGGAGGAGTTGTTTTCGCGTGACGGAACAGGTGTGGAGCTACAAGTCGACCTCGGGCCACCTGGCCGGAGACGACCTGACCGGGTTCACGGTCGAGGCCGTCGACGGGAGCATCGGCAAGGTCGACAAGCACTCCGACGAGGTCGGTGACGCCTACCTGGTCGTCGACACCGGGGTCTGGATCTTCGGCAAGGAGGTCCTGCTCCCGGCCGGCACGGTGCTGCGGATCGAAACGGAGGACAAGAAGGTCTTCGTCGACCGGACCCGGGACCAGATCAAGAACGCCCCCGAATTCCACCGCGACGACCACCTCGGCAACCCGGCCTACCGCGAGGCACTGGACCTCTACTACGGCCCGATCCCCTTCGGCGGCCGCCCCCTCTGACCCCCGCCCGCCCCCCGGGGAAGGGGCTCGGACCCGTCCGGGCCCCTTCCCCGGGCCGGGTCAGGCCCGGATGGCCTCGTCGAGCGTCGGGTGCACGTCGAGGACCGTGTCCGCGCCGGTGAGGGCCAGGAGCCGGACGAGCTGCTGGCGGGGCGCCGCGATGCGCAGCCGGGTGATCCGGTGGACGCGCAGCAGCATGTTCAGACACGTCGAGTCGGCGAAGGTCACCTCGGAGGCGTCGAGGACCACGGTGGCGTGCCGGCTCCCCGCCTCGACGAGCGTCTCGTGGAGCGGCCCGATCGTCTCACTGTCGAGTTCTCCGCGTGCGGCGATGATCCAGACGCCGTCGACGGCGTAGCTCTCGCCGACCGGGCCCTGCGGCCGGGCCCGCCCCTCGTCCGACATGTCGTGTCCCCTCGCGCGTTCGGTCGCATGAAGTATGCACGGCCCGGCGGGTCGACCGTGCCCGAGGGGACGGCCCCGCCGAGCGCGTCAGCCGCCCAGTTCGAGATGGGCGTGCACCGCCTTGCCGTGCGGCAGCGCCTCGACCTCGACCTTCGACGCGAGTTCGTGGATCAGCGGCCAGCCGAAACCACCGGGCTGCCAGGCGGGGGAGGCCCTGTCCACCGGGGAGCGTGGGCTCGCGTCCTCGACCGTGACCCGTACGCCCGTGTCCGTACGGGCGAGGCGGAAGGCCTGGACGCCGCCGGCATGGCGCTGGGCGTTGGTGACCAGTTCCGTCACCACCAGGAGCGCGGCGTCCATCTGCTGCCCCTCGGCCATGCCCTGAGCCGTCAGGAAGTCGCGCGTGCGCGAGCGCGCCTCGGCGCCGGTGAGGGCGGAACCGGGCAGGAGGACGGCAGCCTCCGGCGTCGGTGGCTCGGGCCCGCTGCCCGCCGAGTGGTGCTCACCAGACCCGCCCCGCATACTTTCCCCCTGCTGTCGGCGTCGTTCGGCAGCTCACCGTACTACTCGCCGATACCGCCGTCCCGTACGGCGATTCCCCGGACGGCGGTAACCTTCTGTTATTTGTCGGCCCTGAGGGCGGTCGACCACGATTCAGGGGGCACGATGTCACAGCCGGCCGGGGACGCTTCGGGTCTTGCGGGGGTGCCGGAGGTCCAGGGGATGCCCGGGGCCGTGGGGGAGCCGGAGCTGCGGCAGTTGCTGGCGGGCTTGACCGCCGTACGCGACGGGGACTTCGGTACCCGGCTGCCGGACAGCGCGGACGGGCTGCTCGGTGAGATCGCCACGGTCTTCAACGGCATGGTCGACCAGCTGTCGCTGTTCACCTCGGAGGTCACGCGCGTGGCCCGGGAGGTGGGCACGGAGGGCACCCTCGGCGGCCAGGCCGAGGTGCCGGGTGTGTCGGGCACCTGGGCGGACCTGACCGACTCGGTGAACGCCATGGCCGGCAACCTCACCTCCCAGGTCCGTGACATCGCCCAGGTGGCCACGGCCGTGGCCCGGGGCGACCTGTCGCAGAAGATCGACGTGGACGCGCGCGGGGAGATCCTGGAGCTGAAGAACACCGTCAACACGATGGTCGACCAGCTCTCGGCCTTCGCGGACGAGGTCACCCGCGTGGCCCGCGAGGTCGGCAGCGAGGGCCGGCTGGGCGGTCAGGCACAGGTGCCCGGGGTCGCCGGCGTGTGGCGGGACCTGACGGACTCCGTGAACTTCATGGCCGGCAACCTCACCGACCAGGTCCGCAACATCGCCCAGGTGACCACGGCGGTGGCCAAGGGCGACCTGTCCCAGAAGATCGCGGTGGACGCGCGCGGGGAGATCCTGGAGCTGAAGAACACCATCAACACGATGGTCGACCAGCTCTCCGCCTTCGCCGACGAGGTCACCCGCATGGCCCGCGAGGTCGGCACCGAGGGCATCCTCGGCGGACAGGCGGACGTCAAGGGCGTCTCGGGCACCTGGCGCGACCTCACCGACTCGGTGAACTTCATGGCGGGCAACCTGACCGCGCAGGTCCGCTCCATCGCCCAGGTCGCCACGGCGGTGGCCAAGGGCGACCTGTCGCAGAAGATCGCGGTGGACGCGCGCGGCGAGATCCTGGAGCTGAAGAGCACCATCAACACGATGGTCGACCAGCTCTCCGCCTTCGCCGGCGAGGTGACCCGCGTGGCCCGCGAGGTGGGCACGGACGGCAGGCTCGGCGGGCAGGCGGACGTCAAGGGCGTCTCCGGCACCTGGCGTGACCTCACCGACTCGGTGAACTTCATGGCCGACAACCTGACCGCCCAGGTCCGCTCCATCGCCGAGGTCACCACGGCCGTGGCCCAGGGCGACCTCTCCCAGAAGATCCGGGTGGACGCCCGCGGGGAGATCCTGGAGCTGAAGGAGACCATCAACACGATGGTCGACCAGCTCTCCGCGTTCGCCGACGAGGTCACGCGGGTGGCCCGCGAGGTCGGCACCGAGGGCAACCTCGGCGGCCAGGCCACCGTCCGGGGCGTCTCCGGCACCTGGAAGGACCTCACCGACAACGTCAACGTCATGGCGTCCAACCTGACGGGCCAGGTCCGCTCCATCGCGCAGGTGGCCACGGCCGTCGCCCGCGGCGACCTCTCGCAGAAGATCACCGTCGAGGCCAAGGGCGAGGTCGCCGCCCTCGCCGGGGTCATCAACACGATGGTCGACACGCTCTCCGCGTTCGCCGACGAGGTCACCCGCGTGGCCCGCGAGGTCGGCACCGAGGGGCGGCTCGGAGGCCAGGCCCACGTCCCGCACGTGGCCGGCACCTGGAAGGACCTCACCGACAACGTCAACTCCATGGCGAACAACCTCACGGGCCAGGTCCGCAACATCGCCCTCGTCACCACCGCCGTGGCCAACGGCGACCTCTCCAAGAAGATCGACGTCGACGCCCGCGGCGAGATCCTCGAACTGAAGACGACCATCAACACGATGGTCGACCAGCTCTCCGCCTTCGCCGCCGAGGTGACCCGCGTCGCCCGCGAGGTCGGCAGCGAGGGCCGGCTCGGCGGCCAGGCCGAGGTCGAAGGCGTCTCCGGCACCTGGAAGCGCCTCACCGAGAACGTGAACGAGCTGGCCGGCAACCTCACCCGGCAGGTCCGCGCGATCGCCGAGGTCGCCAGCGCCGTCGCCGAGGGCGACCTGACGCGCTCCATCACCGTGGACGCCTCCGGCGAGGTCGCCGAACTCAAGGACAACATCAACTCCATGGTGGGATCGCTGCGCGAGACCACCCGGGCCAATCAGGAACAGGACTGGCTCAAGTCCAACCTGGCCCGCATCTCCTCCCTGATGCAGGGCCACCGCGACCTCGCCGTCGTCGCCGAACTCGTCATGGACGAGCTGTCGCCCCTGGTGTCCGCCAGCTACGGAGCCTTCTACCTGGCCGAGGAGACGGACTCCGAGACCTGGCTGACCCTCCTGGGCTCCTACGGCCGGCCCGCGGACAGCCCCGCCACCGTACGGTTCCGGCGCGGCGACACCCTCGTCGGACAGGCGGCCCGCAGCCGCCGCACCATCGCCATCGACGACCTGCCCGCCGGCTACCTGATCTCCTCCGGCCTCGGCCAGGCCGCGCCCGCCAGCCTCGTCGTCCTGCCCATCGTGGTCGAGGAACAGGTGCTCGGCGTCATCGAGCTCGCCTCCTTCCGCGCCTTCACCGCCGTCCACCGGGATTTCCTCGGCCAGCTGATGGAGACCATCGGCGCCAACGTCAGCACGATCGTGGCCAACGCCCGCACCGACGAACTGCTCGGCGAGTCCCAGCGCCTCACCGCCGAACTCCAGGCCCGCTCCACCGAACTCCAGGTCCAGCAGGACGAACTCCAGCGCTCCAACGCCGAACTGGAGGAGAAGGCCGCGCTCCTCGCCAGCCAGAACCGGGACATCGAGGCCAAGAACCTGGAGATCGAACAGGCCCGGCAGGAGCTGGAGGACCGCGCCCAGCAGCTCTCGCGCGCCTCGAAGTACAAGTCGGAGTTCCTGGCCAACATGAGCCACGAACTGCGCACCCCGCTCAACAGCCTGCTCATCCTCGCCCAGCTCCTGGCGCAGAACCCGACCCGCAACCTCACCTCGAAGCAGGTCGAGTACGCGGGCATCATCCACTCGGCGGGCTCCGACCTGCTCCAGCTGATCAACGACATCCTCGACCTGTCCAAGGTCGAGGCAGGCAAGATGGACATCAACCCCGAACGGGTCGCGCTCAAGCAGCTCCTCGACTACGTCGAAGCCACGTTCCGCCCGCTGACCAGCCAGAAGAGCCTCGGCTTCGAGATCACCACCGCCCCCGGGGTACCGGTGGACCTGATCACCGACGACGCCCGGCTCCGGCAGATCCTGCGCAACCTGCTCTCCAACGCCGTGAAGTTCACCGAGCACGGCCGCGTCGAACTGCACATCGAGCCCGTCGCCGCCGACGAGCTCCCGCCGGGCCTGGCCCCGTACCAGGCCATGGTCGCCTTCCGGGTCAAGGACACCGGCATCGGGATCGCCGAACAGCAGCTGGAGACCGTCTTCGCCGCCTTCCAGCAGGCCGACGGCACCACCAGCCGCAAGTACGGCGGCACCGGACTGGGCCTGTCCATCAGCCGCGAGATCGCCCACCTCCTCGGCGGCGCCGTCACGGTCCGCAGCGCCCTCGGCGAGGGCTCCGTCTTCACCCTCTACCTGCCCATCGCCCGGCCCGACTTCGCCACCCCGGAACTGCCCGCCGCCTCCGACCACCTCAGCGCGGACGCGGCGCGCGAACCCGGCCCCGCCGCCCCGGCAGCCCCGCTGCCCGTACCCCACCAGCGCCGGCTGCTGATCATCGAGGAACGGCCGCACGGCCTGCTCACCCTGGTCGCCGAAAGCGCCTCCCAGGACCTCGCCCAGGGACGCGGCCCGGCCGGACCCCACGACACGGTCGAGGTGGTCACCGTCACCAGCTCCCAGGAGGCGGCCGCCGCCCTCGCCAGCGCCCCCGTGCACTGCGTCGTCCTCGACCTCGGCCTCTCCCGCGACGGCGCCATCCGCTTCCTCGACGCACTCGACGGCGACAGTGCCCTGTCGGCCACCCCGGTCCTCGCGCACGGCACCAGCCGCCTCTACGCGGAACAGGAACGCGAACTCCAGCAGCACGTCTCCCGACGCCCGCTGGAACTCCTCTCCAGCCTGGACGAACTGCGCGAACGCATCACCCTGCACCTGTCCGCCGAACAGGCCGCCGACGTCCTGCCGCTGGTACGCCAGCAGACGGGCAACCAGGCCGCCCACGTCATCGAGGGCGAGCTGACCGGACGCACCGTCCTCGTCGTCGACGACGACTCCCGCAACCTCTACGCGATCACCGGCATCCTCGAACTCCACGGCATCCGCGTCCTGCACGCCGAGAACGGACGCAAGGGCATCGAGGCACTGACCGCCAACCCCGGCGTCGACCTGATCCTGATGGACGTGATGATGCCCGAGATGGACGGCTACGCCGCGACCGGGGAGATCCGCAGCAACCCCCGGTACGCCGACCTCCCCATCATCTCCGTCACCGCCAAGGCCATGCCCGGCGACCGGGAGAAGAGCTTCGCCGCCGGAGCCAGCGACTACGTCACCAAGCCCGTGGACGCCGACGACCTCATCGGCCGGGTCCGCCGCTGGATCGTCCGCGAGCCGGCGTGAACACCCCGCGGCCCCTCCGGCCCTCCGCCCCCCACCCCTCCCGATGACGAGGAACCCCGTGAACCCCGTGCCGGACCTCGGCGACCCGCACGCCACCGCCCGTACGCCCGGCCCCCGGCAACCCGCCACCGGGGACGGCCCGCCGCCGTCGGGCGCCCCCGCGCACCAGCACGGCGAGGCCGGACGGCTCGCCGCCACCGTGGAACGCCTGCGCGGTGAGGTCCGGGCTGCCCAGAACGCCGCCGACGGGCGGGCCCTCCTGGAAATGGCCAAGGGCGTCCTGATGGGACGGCTCGGCTGCGGTCCGGCCGAGGCCGCGCACCAGCTGGCCAGCCTCTCCCAGCGGTCCGGCACCGAAGCCCTCGAAATGGCCGTGGACATCATCAACGAGGCCGCCGGCGACCGGGTCAGCCAGATCGCCGCGGAATTCCTCGCCCGCACCGCCCACGGCGGCCCGGACGGTGACGAGGTGAAGAACACGGCCCTCAGGCTGCGCAGCGCCGAGAGCCGGGTCCTGGCCTCCCCGGACGCCCAGTCCGTCGCCGTCGCCCTCCTGGAGAACGCCCTCGCCCCGCTCGGCGCGACCGGCGTCGCGATCTGGCTCGCCGACGCCGACTCCTCCCTGTCCCTCGCGGGCCAGGCGGGCTTCACCGACGAGGAAGCCACACGGTGGCGCTACGTACCCCCCGAGGTCGCCACCTGCGCCCGCCTCGCCCTCACCACCCGCGCACCCGCCTTCATCGCCAGCCTCGCCGACGGCGCCCTGCCCACCATCGGCCGCCGACGGCACCCGGACGGCGCCCGCCTCGCGGTACCCGCCGGGACGGGCGGCCGCATCCTCGGGGTGGTCGAAGTCGCCTGGCCCCAGCCCCAGCCCAGCCAGCCCCCGCGGATCCTGCGGCAGATCGAGGCGATGGCCGAGCTGTGCGCGCGCACCCTCGACGACGCGTGCCCCCCGGCCGCCGCCGCCCCGGGCCTCGCCCCGGCCGCGCCCGGCACGGGCCTCGTGGGCGTCGCGGAACTCGCCGACCTCAGCGACGCCCTCCACGACCCGGCCCTGATCCTCACCCCCCACCTCGACTCCCGCGGCAACCTCGCCGACTTCCGGATCCACCACGCCAACGAACACTTCGTCGATCCGGCCGGCCGGCCCACCGGCGCCGTCACCGGCTCCCTCTTCCTGGAGGCGTACGCCCTCGCCGAGGCGGACGGCCTGTTCGAAAAGATCGAACGGGTCCACGCGACGGGAGAGCCCCTGCGCACCGAGCGCATGTCCCTGACCGCCATCGTCGACCAGGTGCCCCTCACGTCCTTCGCCGACGTGAGCATCACCCGCCACGGCGGCGCGGTCCTGCTCCTGTGGAAGGTCGAGGACGAGACGGCGCGGCTGGCGAGCCTGCTCGGCCACGCCCAACGCCTCGGACGCGTCGGCGGCTTCGAGGAGAGCCTCGTCAGCGGCCGGATCACCTGGAACGGGCAGCTCTTCGCCCTCTACGGGCTGCCCCCCACCACCCCGCCCGTCTCCCTGCGCGACCTCGCCGCCCACGCCCACCCCGACGACGCCATCGCCATCACCCGCTTCCTGCGCACCCTGCTGCACCACCACCGCGAGGCCTCCGTGGACCTGCGGCTGCGCCGCCCCGACGGCATCACCCGGCACGTGCGCATCGTCGCCGAGCCCGCCCTCGACGCCCGGGGCGCCCTGCACACCGTCCGGGGCGCCTACCAGGACATCTCCTCCCAGCACTGGACCGAGGTCGCCCTCGCCGCCACCCGCGACCGGCTGGCCCACAGCGAGGCCGAAACCGTCGAGCGCACCCGCCTCACCCTCCAGCTCCAGCACGCGATCATGCCGCCCGCCCCCGCACCCCTGGAGGTCCCCGGCATCCGGGTCGCCGTGCGCTACCGGCCCGCCGAGGAGGAGGCGCTGGTGGGCGGCGACTGGTACGACGCCACCATCCTGCCCAGCCGCAGCATCCTGCTGTGCGTCGGCGACGTCGCGGGCCACGGCATCGAGGCCGCCACCGGCATGGTCATACTGCGCAACGCCCTGCGCGGCCTCGCCGTCACCGGAGCCGGCCCCGCACAACTCCTCACCTGGCTGAACGCCGTCGCCCACCACCTCACCGACCAGGTGACCGCCACCGCCGTCTGCGGGGTCTACGACCCCCACACCCGCGTGCTGCGCTGGGCCCGGGCCGGCCACCTGCCGCCCGTCCTCGTCCGGCGCGGCGCCGCCGAGGCGTTCCCCCTCACCGGCGGCCTGCTGCTCGGGGCGCTGCCCGACACCGCCTACACCGAGCAGGAGATCCAGCTCGAACCGGACGACACGCTGCTGATGTACACGGACGGGCTGGTGGAACGGCGCGACACCTCGGTCTCGGAGACGCTCACCCACCTCCTCGCCGTCGCCGCGCGGGAGGCGACCAGCCTGGAGGGACGGCTCGACCACCTGCTCACGTACAGCCGCTCGGACACCGACGACGACACCTGTCTGATCGGCATCCAGGTGAGGTGATCCCACGGCGACGCGTGCGGGCACGGGCAGCGGGTAGGCGCCCCGTGCTTCGGTGACCGTCAGCACGCGGCCGGACCGCGGCCGTGCGGCCCGGTCCCACGCCGAGAGAGGAGACCCCGTCATGCCCCGAGGATCCAGCCCCAAGCGCGAGCGCCAGTACGAGCACATCAAGGAGAGCGCCGAGGAGCGCGGCGAGAGCCCCGACCGCGCCAAGGAAATCGCCGCCCGTACGGTCAACAAGGAGCGGGCCCGCGCCGGGGAGTCGAAGACGGCGAGCAAGAGCTCGATCGAGGACATGTCCTCCTCCCGGCGCGGCGGCCTGCACTCCCACAGCGGAGCGCAGGGCCCCACCTACGACCAGCTGTACGCGGAGGCGCAGCGCCGCGACGTGCACGGCCGCTCGACGATGAACAAGGCCGAGCTCAAGCGCGAACTCGGACAGTGAGCGGGGCGGGAGGCCACATGAACCGCGCCGCGCTGTTCGACGTCGACGGCACCCTCGTCGACACCAATCACCTGCACGTCGTCAGCTGGTGGGAGGCCCTGCGGCAAGCCGGCCACGACGTCGCGACGCACGAGATCCACCGGGCGATCGGCCTGCCCGGCGAAGACCTCCTCGCGCACCTGCTGGGCGAGGGGCGCGACCCGGGCGAGGACGAGCGGCTCAGCACCGCGCACAGCACCCTGTACGCCACCTGGTTCGACCGGCTGGCCGCCTTCGACTCGGCGGCCGAACTGCTGCGGGAGCTGGACCGGCGGGGCTGGCGGGTGGTGCTGGTGACCTCGGCGAAGGACGCCGAACTCGACGCGCTCAGACGGGCCCTCGGAGCCGACGACGCCATCGCCGCGACGGCCAGCGCCGACGACGTGGAGGAGGGCAAACCCGCCCCCGACCCGGTGCGGCACGCCCTCGGCCTCGTCGACGCGTCCGCGCGCGGCTCCGTGTTCGTCGGCGACAGCGTCTGGGACATGCGGGCGGGCACCCGCGCCGACGTCGCCTGCGTCGGGCTGCTCTGCGGCGGCATCCCGCGCGACGACCTCGAAGAGGCCGGCGCCCGCGCCGTCTACCGGCATCCCGCCGAACTGCTCGCGCACCTCGACGCCAGCCCCTTCGGCGCCGCCCCGGACGGCGGCTGAAGCGTCCCCGACCCGCCCCCGCCCCGGCGTTTGCCCGGGGGCAGGGCGGGCAGGCGCGTCGACACACAGGGGGGAATGGCCCCGCCGGATGGAGGCCGGACATGTCGACAAGCATGCTGATCATCATCATCGTCGTCGCGGTACTCGTGGTGCTCGCCATCACGGCACTGCTGGGAATGCTGGCCCGACGACGCCACCTGCGCAGCCGGTTCGGACCCGAGTACCAGCGCGCGGTCGACGAGGAGGGCGGCAAGCTCGCCGCCGAGCGAGACCTGCGCGCCCGCGAGGAACGGCACGACAAGCTCGACATCAAGGAACTCTCCCCCGAGCGGCGCAGCCAGTACGCGCAGGAGTGGAGCGGTGTCCAGGAGCACTTCGTGGACCGCCCCGACGTCTCGGTGTCCGAGGCCGACGCGCTCGTGACCCGGCTGATGGGGGAGCGCGGCTACCCGACGGACGACTACCACGGAGCGGTCCGCGACCTGTCGGTCGAGCACGGACGCACGCTGGAGCACTACCGGGCCGCACACGACGTCAAGGTGCGCAGCGGGAGCGGACAGGCGACGACCGAGGAACTGCGCGGCGCGATGGTGCACTACCGCGCCCTGTTCGAGGACCTGCTGACCGACCAGAGGAGCCGATGACATGCAGACCCACGACGACATGGAGGGCCGGGGGACCGACCCCGGTCTGACCACCGAGGACCTGGCGCATCCGGGTACGGGCGGCGGCGGTGACGACGCGCCCCTCTACCCGGGGGAGGCCACCTCCGGCACGGCCGGTGACACCGTACGCGGCGACGACGTACGGACGGACGACGACGTGCGCGACGTCGGCGCGGGCGACGACGACGTACGGCAGGACCTGACGGGCGGCAACGGGGCCGGATCGGCCACGGGCGACGCCAACGGGGAGGCCGAGCCGCTGCTCGACACCGGCGAGGCGCAGCGGTACCGCACGTCCTGGAGCGAGATCCAGGGCCGGTTCGTCGACGACCCGCAGGACGCGGTCCGGTCGGCGGACACCCTGGTGGCCGAGGTCATGCAGACCCTGGCCGGCACCTTCTCCTCCCGCAAGCAGGGGCTTCAGGAGCAGTGGGACCGCGGCGAGCAGGTGGCCACGGAGGACCTGCGGCTCGCCCTCCAGCAGTACCGGTCGTTCTTCAACCGGCTGCTCAACACCTGAGCTCGACACCTGAGCTCGACCCCTGAGCTCGACCCCTGACCGAGTGGCTCGCGCCGGGAGCCCCGTCCGACCGGACGGGGCTCCCGGCATGTCCGGCCCCCGCTCAGAGGCTCAGAACGGCTCCGGGAAGAAGGGGTGGTAGTCCGCGTGCGGCCCGGACGGGATCACCGCGTAGCTGGCCTCCGGCAGCTCGTTCCACACCCCGTGCAGATCCCCCAGCGGCTCGGACACCACCATGCGGGTGTCGTCGGAGATCGCCTGGAGGTAGTCGACCTCCGGGTGGAGATGGCGGACGGTGTCCGCCCGGCTGCTGTAGAACAGCGAGCGGGACCTGCCGAGGGTGGAGTAACGGAACGCCCACACGCACTCGCCGTTGCTCACCGCCACGGTCATCTGGAGCGGATCCTGTACGCCGTGCTCCTTGCCGAGGTGCTCGACCAGCCCCGCCATCCGGGCCACCGCACCCGGGACGTCCTGGTCGAGGCCGTAGGTGACCGCCAGGTAGAACATCACCTCGGAGTCCGTGGACCCCTCGATGCACGGGAAGAGCGCCGGGTCGACCGCCATGCACAGGTCCCGCTGCAACCGGGGGAACTCCGCGATGGCCCCGTTGTGCATCCACATCCACCGTCCGTGGCGGAACGGGTGGCAGTTCGTCTGCTGGATCGCCGAGCCGGTGGAGGCCCGGACGTGCGCGAAGAACAGCGGGGAGCGGACGTGCGCCGCCAGCTCGCGCAGATTGCGGTTGTTCCAGGCCGGACCGATGTCCCGGAACACGGCGGGCGTCCCGTCGCCGTCGCCGTCCCGGCTGTACCAGCCGATGCCGAACCCGTCGCCGTTGGTCGACTCGACGCCCATCCGGGCATGGAGGCTCTGGTTGATCAGCGAGTGCTCCGGGCGGTAGAGCACGGCGTCGAGCAGCATGGGCGTGCCCGAGTAGGCAAGCCAGCGGCACATCCGCACCACCCCTTTCGCGGCCTGCTCCGAGCCTAGCGCCGACGGCGGACCGCTACCCGTCGCCGGCCGGTCTGAGGAGCCCCTGGCCGGGTAGCCGCAAGGAACCACCCGTACCACCGAAGGAGGACGAGATGACGAAGCGCGAGACGTCCGGGAGCCACCCGCGCACCACTCCGTCGCAGGCCGAGGGCGAGAGCGGCGACCGCGAGGCCCGGCGCCAGGCCGATGACGCGGTGGCGGGGCAGGGCGGGGGCGACACCGCCGACGCGGGCGGTCACCGGGCCAAGCGGCAGAGCCCGGGCCTCGGCCGCGAGGAACAGGCCGGCCCGGACGAATGAGCGGCCCGCACGGACGCCGCGGCGCGGACGCACCCGTCCGGGGTATCCCCGCCGCGGCGGCTGTAAGCCCGCCGATCCGGGGTAGGCGGCGGTCATGATTGCTACCGAGACCCTCGCCGCCGAAGGCCGCGGCGCACTGTTCCTCATCCTCGCCGGCGTCGTCGTGGCACTGCTGCTGATCGGTGCCTTCTGGTACGGCAGCCGGCGCAGCGCACGCCGCACGCCCCCCGCCGCACCGGCCACGCAGAACCCCGTGGCCCAGAGTCGACAGGACTCCTGGCAGACGCCCGAAGGCGGCGAGGACGGCCCCCGGCCGCCCGTGTGAGCCCCGCCCGCCCCGCCGCCTCCCGTCCCCCACCGGGGCGGGAGGCGGCGGTCGCTCAGCGGTGCGCCGTGCGGTGGCCGAACCAGTGGCTCCGGCCGCGCGGGGCGTCGGAGAGCGGCGCGGCCGTGTCCGCCCGCATGCCGTCGCGCGGCTCGGCCAGGCCGTCGTCGTCCACGTCACGGCGGGAGACGGCGGCGTCGCGGCGCGTCCGCACGGAGCGTCGGGCCGAACGGCGGGCGCCGGCCATCATCAGCGCCAGCCCGAGCAGGGCGGCCGCGCCGACGATGATCCCGCACAGGAAGAGGCTTCCCGTGGAACCGGTGGCGTGGTAGCCGAACACGGAGAAGTCGCCGCCCGCGCCGAGGCTGTGCGCGGCTCCCATATTCCCGAAGATGCCGGTCAGGCCGACGACGGCGGCGACGATCAAGATGATGAGTCCGAGGATGAGGATCATGGAATCGCTCCTTGGAAGTACGCCCGGCCGGCCACCGGGCCGGCTGGCGCCTACCCTCGGACGCGTCCCCCAAGCAGCACGCCGCGGCCCCGGCGGCGTCCTCCACGCCGTCGGGGCCGCGCCGCCGGTTCACTCCCGGCCCGCCGGGACCTCCCACGGCGGCCGGCCGGCCGGGTCCGTCCAGGCGGCCAGGGCTTCGCCGTCGACGCAGACTATGGAGCAGGCGGCCGCGTACTCCAGGGCGGGCGCAGTGAACGAGCTGGTGGTCACGATGACCGCCACATCGGCGTCGTGGACGGCGAAGCAGGTGCCGCCGAAGCGCTGGAGGTCCTGCGAGCCGACCCGGTGGTCCTCGGCGTAGTGCTTGCACTGGACGACGACCCGGCGTCCGTCCGGGGTCACGGCGATCACGTCGGCCCCCAGATCGCCCGCGCCCCCCACCACTTCCACGGTGGTGCAGCCGTCCCGCGCGCAGAGCGCGGCGACGCTGTGTTCGAAGCCGTCGGCGTCGACCCCGGCATGGTCGAGCGCGGTGGCCCCCAGGTCCGGGACCTCCGGCACCTCCAGGGACCCCGGCGCCGCGCCGTCGGCCGCGAGCGCCACGGGGCGCCGCCGCACCGGTGACACGCCCCACTTGGCGAGGGCCACCCCCACCAGCAGCACCACCACCGCGACGACCGGCACGAACGGCACCCGCGCCCCGGCCTCGCCCGCCGCCTTGACGAACGCGGCCAGCCCGCAGACGCCGATGCCGGCGAGCCCGATGGCGAGTACCACGTCCCGCCCGATCGGCGCGCCCCGGCGCCGGACCCGGCCCGTCCCCACCCTCGGTGTCGTCATGAGCCACCCCTCCCGTTCGTACTGATGATCACCGTCTTCCCCGTACCGGCCGGGCCATGAGCCGCCCCCGCACGCAGCGCGTCGCCGAGCGGCCGGCCGGGACGGCTCGTAGCCTGAGCCGATGCGCCATCACGATCTCGTCGTCATCGGAGCGGGCTCCGGCAACACCGTGATCGACGACTCCTTCGCCCCTCTCGACGTCGCCGTCGTCGAGGAACGCTGGTTCGGCGGTACGTGCCTCAACGCGGGCTGTATCCCGAGCAAGATGCTCGCCTACGCCGCCCAGGTCGCCCGGACCGTCGACGAAGCCGGTACGTACGACGTGGACGCGCAGCTGCGCGACGTGCGCTGGCGGGCGCTGCGCGACCGGGTGTTCGGGCGGCTCGACGCCGAGCGCGAGGAGGGCCGCCGGGGCCGCCTGAAAGCGGACTTCATCACCGTGTACGAGGGGACGGCGCGGTTCACCGGCCCCCGGCGGCTGCGGATCGCCCTCGCGGACGGCCCCGTCGACATCGAGGCCCGGCAGATCGTCGTCGCCGTCGGCGGCCGGCCGCTCGTCCCCCCGCCCGTCGCCGACTCCGGGCTGCCGTACGAGACGTCCGACACGATCATGCGGATCGACGCGCCGCCCCGCCGCCTGGCCGTGCTCGGCGGCGGCTACATCGCGGCCGAACTCGCGGAGGTGTTCGCGGCGGTGGGCAGTTCCGTCGTCATCGTCGAGAAGGAGGATCACCTCCTAGGCCCCCAGGACGAGGCGGTCGCCAAGCGGTTCACCGAACTGGCCCGCGCCCGCTACGACCTCAGGCTCGGCCGGGAGGTCACCGCCGTCAGCGGCCGGCCGGGGGCGCTGCGGCTGAGCCTGGACGACGGTTCCACGGTCGAGGCGGACCTGCTGCTGGTCGCCACGGGCCGCGTCCCCAACGGCGACCGGCTGGACCTGGAGGCCGCGGGCATCGCCACCCACGACGACGGCCGCATCGTCGTCGACGCCCACCAACGCACCACCGCGGACGGCGTCTTCGCCCTCGGCGACGTCTGCACGGACGTCCCGCTCAAACACGTCGCCAACCGTGAGGCGGAGGTCGTCGCCCACAACCTCCGCCACCCGGACGACCTCGTCACGACCGGCGACGCTCCGGTGCCCGCGGGCATCTTCGCCGACCCCCAGATCGCCTCCGTGGGCGCCACCGAGCGCGAATGCCGCGAGCGCGGACTGGACTTCCTGGTCGGCGAGGCGCGGTACGAGGACGTCGCCTACGGCTGGGCCACGGAGGACACCACCGGCTTCTGCAAGGTGCTCGCCGAACGCGGCAGCGGCCGTCTCCTCGGCGCCCACCTCATGGGCCCGCAGGCCGCCGCTCTCCTCCAGCCGCTCGTCCTCGCCATGACGCTGGGCATCGACGCCACCACCCTCGCCCGCTCCCCGTACTGGATCCACCCCGCGCCCACCGAACTGGTGGAGCAGGCCCTCCTCGGCCTCGGCGCCCCTGACGAGCCGGGCGGCCAGGGCGGCCCTGACGATCCTGACGAGCCCGGCGAATGAACCCGCGCGAATGAACCCGGGGCGGCGGGGCACGCGGAGTTCAGGCGAGGACGGGCGGCCCGGACGAGGCTCCGCCACCCCCCCTCACCAGCTGAACCATCCGCAACACCAGAGGAGTTGTTCCGCGTGACTGAGCATGTATGGAGTTACAAGTCGACCTCTGGCCTGGCGGCGGGCACCGACCTGACCGGCTTCAAGGTCGAGGCGACCGATGGCAGCATCGGCAAGGTCGACAAGCACTCCGACGAGGTCGGTGACGCCTACCTGGTCGTCGACACCGGGGTCTGGATCTTCGGCAAGGAGGTCCTGCTGCCGGCGAGCACCGTCGTCAGCGTCGATCCCGAGCAGCGCACGGTCTACGTCGACCGGACCAGGGGCCAGATCAAGGACGCCCCCGAGTTCCACCGCGACCAGCACCTCGGCGACCCCGGGTACCGGGACCAGCTGGGCGGCTACTACGGGTCCGCGGCGCCCTTCGGCGTCCCCCCGGCCTGACCGGCCGGACGCGGTGGGCCCGGACTCCCGGAGTCCGGGCCCACCGCCGTTCCCGGACCGGGAAAGCCGGGTCCGGGCCGCCCACGGGCGGCCGGGCATGAGGTGGGAGGCGCCGGGTAGGCGCACCGTCACAGGAGTCAAGGGAGGTTCGATGCCGGGTGCCATGGGGGCAGGCCGGGACGAGACCGTCGAGGAACGCGCGGACCGGCAGTGGCAGGAGCTGATCCAGGAGATCCGCGTCGCCCAGACCGGTGTGCAGATCCTCGTCGGGTTCCTGCTCACCGTCGCCTTCACGCCCACCTTCCACGGGCTGGAGCAGACCGACAAGACGACCTACATCGTGACGGTGCTGCTGGGCTCCCTCGCGACGGGCGCGCTGATCGGCCCGGTCGCCTTCCACCGCATCGTGTCGGGCCGGAAGATCAAGCCCGAGGCGGTCGTCTGGGCCGCCCGCCTGACCCTCGCGGGCCTGGTGCTGCTGCTGGCCACCTGCACCTCGGCCCTCTTCCTCGTCCTGCGCGTCGCGACCCACAACGACCTCGTGCCGTGGCTGGTGGGCGGCGTGCTGGCCTGGTACCTCCTGTGCTGGTTCGGGCTGCCCCTGTGGGCCCGTGTCCGCTACACCGCCGAGAAGTGATCGCCACCGTAAGGAGTTGAACCCCCATGCGCATCGCCTTTCTGACCGCGCCCGAAGGCGTGGAGGAGATCGAACTCACCGAACCCTGGAAGGCCGTCGAGCAGGCCGGATGGAACCCGCAGCTGGTCTCCACCGAACCCGGCCGCGTCCAGGCGTTCCAGCACCTCGACAAGGCCGGCACCTACCCCGTCGACCATGTCCTGGCCGGCACCACCGCGGACGCCTTCGACGCGCTCGTCCTGCCCGGCGGGGTCGCCAACCCCGACGCGCTGCGCATGGACGAGCGGGCCGTCGCCTTCACCCGCAGCTTCTTCGAGGCGGACAAGCCCGTCGCGGCGATCTGCCACGCCCCGTGGACGCTGGTGGAGGCCGACGTACTGCGCGGCCGCACGCTGACCTCGTGGCCGAGCCTGGCCACCGACATCCGCAACGCCGGAGGCACCTGGGTGGACGAGTCCGTACACGTCTGCGAGGCGGCCCCCGGAACGCTGATCACCAGCCGGAAGCCGGACGACCTCGACGACTTCTGCGCCGCGTTCCTGAAGGTGTTCGGCGGCGGCTCGGGCGAGAGCGCCTGACCGGGTCAGGTAAGACCTGACGACACCGAAACACCTGAAGAACCCTGAAGAACCTTGCAGAACCTGAAGAAAACGAAAGACCGACTCGGGAGGGACGTGGCATGGCCGCGGACACGCAGCAGGACCAGGACGTCGTCGCGGTGATCCTGAAGGACCACCGCACGATGGAAGACCTCTTCCGCCGGATGCGCAGTGTGGAGGCGGACCGGGCCGGCGCGCTCGCCGAGTTCTCCGCCCTGCTCGTCGCCCACGGGGAGGCGGAGGAGGCCGAGGTGTACGGGGCCCTGAAGCGGTACAAGGACGTCGACAACGATGAGGTCGAGCACGGCAGCGAGGAGCACGCCGAGGGCAACGAGGCCCTCCTCGCGCTGCTGGAGGTGTCCGAGGTGGGCTCCGACGCGTGGGACGAGCGCCTGGAGGAGCTGGTCAAGGCCGTCACCCACCACCTCGACGAGGAGGAGCGGACGATCCTGAACGGTGCCCGGGAGAGCGTGCCCGACGCACGCCGGGCCGAGCTGGGCGTGGCGTTCCTGCGGGAGCGGGACCGGCTGCTCGCGGCCGACTGCGGCAGCATCGAGAACGTGCGCGCCCTCGTACGGGGATGACCGCCACGGCAGCGGTTCCGGGACCCGGTGAAGACCCGGACCAGGGCGTGGCCCCCGCACCGGACCGGCCGGCCGGCGCTGCCGGCGGCGCGGGCAAGGACGCCGAGACGCGCAAGACCATCTGGTTCGCCCTCGCCGCCAACCTGGCCATCTGCGTGGCCAAGGCCGTCGGGGGAGTCGTGGCCGGCTCCCCGGCCCTGCTGTCGGAGGCGGCCCACTCCATCGCCGACAGCCTGAACGAGGTCTTCCTGCTGGCCTCGCTCAAGCGCAGCCGGCGCCCCGCGGACGCCCACCACCCCTTCGGTTACGGGATGGAGCGGTACTTCTGGTCCCTCCTCGCAGCCGTCGGCATCTTCGTCACCGGCGGCTGCTTCTCCGTCTTCCAGGGCATCGAGGCCTTCCGCTCCGGCGGCGACGAAACCCGCAGCGGCTACGTCATCGGCATGGTCGTCCTGGTCGTCGCCCTGATCGCCGAGGGCGCCTCCCTCGTCCGGGCGCTGCTCCAGGTACGGGGCGCCGCGCGGGCCGAGGGCCGGAGCATGGCGGCCGAGGTCCGCCGCAGCCGCGACCCGGCCCTGCGGACCGTACTGGCCGAGGACAGCACCGCCTGCGCCGGCGTCCTCCTGGCGATCATCGGCATCGCCCTGCACATGGCGACCGGGGAGATCGCGTACGAGGCCTGCGCCTCCATCCTGATCGGGATCCTGCTGGTCTACGTCGCCTACACGCTGGGCAAGGCGGCCCGCGGGCAGCTGGTCGGCGAGGCCGCCGATCCCGAGGTCCAGCGAGAGGTGCGTGCGTTCCTGGAGAGTCAGCCGGAGATCGATTCCGTCACCGCGCTGCTGACCATGCGGCTGGGCCCGGACTCGGTCATGGCGGCCGCGCGCGTGGACCTGACGCCGGACTACGACAGCGAGACCGTGGAGGAGGCGATGGTCCGGATCCGCCGCGAGATACACGGCCGCTGGCCCGAACTGCACCAGGTGTTCCTCGACATCACCGACGTGGCGGCGACCCGGCGGGGCGCGGCGGCCGACCGGCGCGACTGACCCCCCGCCCGGCGCCCGGCCGGGGGGCCGGTCAGAGGAGGGTGAAGAGGTCCTCGCGCGCGGCGTCGAGGACGAAGCCGTTGTCGAGGCGTACGCGGACCGTCACGCGCGGCCGCCGCTCCTGGTGGGCGGTCCAGGCGGGCGCGAGGCCCTCGACCTGCTCCGCCAGCTGCTTCCGGCTGGCCGGGGGCATCTGGTGGCCGTAGTCGTCGAGCAGCGATTTCAGCCGTACGTACTCGCGCACGTCCGGGCCCTCCGGCACGCTCCGGCCGTCGTCGACCGCCTCGACGGTGCCCTCGGTGCCCGCCGCGAGGGACAGGGATCCGGCCACGGCGTCCTGCGGCCCGTCGGCGGGGGAGTCCTCGGCCGGGGAGTCCCCCGCCGCAGGGTCCCCGGCCGCAGGGTCCCCGGCCAGGGTGACCGAGCCGGTCAGCCTGAGCTCCGCCGCCAGCTTCACGCGCCGGCCCTCGTGCAGCGTCATCGGTCCCTCGTCCCTCGGCTCGGTCGGGCCGCCGTGCGCGCGAAGCGCGGGGCGGCCCCGGAGGTGTCATTATCCGGGGCCGCCCCACGCTCGGTGCCGACGGGTCAGGGGCCTTCGTCGTAGCTCCCCGCCTCGACTTCGAGGGCGAGTTCCTGGAGGACCTCCAGGGAGGAGACGTCCGTGCGGCCGGCGTCGTGGGCCATGGCCAGGCTGGTGAACGCCAGGCTGAACCCCGACACCATGGTGTGCAGGGCCGGACCGAGGGCCTCGGCGACCAGGGCGGCCACCTCCCGGGGCGTGGCGTCGGCGGGGACGCTGATCGACGGCAGCATCTCGTTGAGGAGCTGCGTCGCCACGCCGGCCGTGGCGTCGTCCTCGTGGTCCTCCTCCCCGGCTTCGGCCGCCCGCCGGATCTCCTGCGCCTCTGTCAGGATGCCGATCACTCGCTTGAGAACCTCCGCACGTTCCATGCGCGGAGCGTAGGCCAGGAGGCGCCCCCTTGGCCGGGCGAAACCGGATTCCGGATGGAGCGCGCGCCGCCGGCGGGGCCGGCGGCGCGTGGGGCGGGCGGGATCAGAACGCGAAGACGGCGTTGCCGTTCAGGGTCGCGGACATCGCGCAGGAGTTGGAGAAGGTGTGCTTCCAGGCGACGCGGCTGCCCTTCCACACGCCGTCCGCCGTCACGGTGACGGGGGCGTAGAGCATCGGACAGGCCCGGTCCGGGTTCGGGGCGGCCAGCAGTCGGTCGAACGCGCCGCCGGTGGCGTTCAGGGCCGCGCAGGCGCCCTGCGCGTCGGGGTGCGTCCCGGTGGCGGTCGGTGCGCAGCTCAGGGTGGACGCCCGCAGGACGGTGGCCGCGGCGTCGTCGCCCTGGGCGACGGTGAAGACCAGGGCGGAGGGGGCGTACAGGCTGGTGGGCTTGGCCTCCGCCATCCCGGTCACTCCGGCCAGGCAGAGGAGGGCAGCGGCAGAGACGGTAGCAATGCGACGCACGACAAGACTCGCTTTCGAATCCTAGGTTCGTTGCGTCCCCTTTTGAGGAATCGCAACCTGATGAACCTGAGACTGCCTGATCCGAAGGGGAGTTTCCTCTTGGCGACCGATTTCCGGACACCTCGTTCGCATAGCGGCAACCGAATGGTCGTTCGGCCAGCTCACCGGGGGTGCGGGCAGCCGGCCGGGCCGGGCGCGCCCGCCGGATAGCCGTGGGTGACGTGCTGGTTTCGGTGCGTTGACCCGCTTCTCGTCGGCTCCGATTCACCCGACGGCCACTCAGCTTGTCCGGATCGTGTGGTCAGAACCAGGTGAGGGTGAGGGGGAAGGTGGTGGTGGCGGTGGTGGGGGTGGTGTCGGTGGCGGTGGCGGTGATCTGGAGGGTTCCGGTGGCCCAGGGTTTGCCGGTGATGCGGCCGGTGGTGGGGTTGAGGGTGAGGCCCCAGGGGAGTCCGGTGGCGGTGTAGCGGGCGGGGGGTTTTCCGCCGGTGGTGGTGAGCTGGATGGTGCAGTCCTGCTTGATGCGGCAGGTCTGGGGGCCGGGGTCGGCCAGCTTCAGGTCACCGGAGGTGGGGGTCGGCGTGGGCGTGGGGGTCGGCGTCGGGGTGGGCGTGGGTGTCGGTGTGCCGGTGCAGCCGGGGGTGGCTTCCGGGGGCAGGGGTACCCGCCAGATCTGCGTGTCGTTCTCCGACCCGACGAGCAGGCTGGTGCAGTCGGCGTACGTCACCGTCTCGCCCTGCGACTGAGCGGGCAGGGCGACGTCCGCGAGCTTGGTGCCCGTGGCGTCGTAGACGGAGGCCGTGTTGGCCCCCAGCGGGCCGCCGCTGCGCAGGGTGTAGGAGGCGCCCGACGGCGAGAACGCCCCGTCGGTGGCGAAGACCGGGCCGGGGCGGACGGCGGTGAGCGTGTTGACCTGGCCGGTCACCGGAGGCAGCGGCGCCTGGTACAGCCGGCCCGCCGCGCCGATGAGTTTGCTCGCGACGTAGAGCCTGCCGCTCGCGGGATCGGCGAGCAGCGACTCCGCGTCGTGCCTGCCGTCCGCGTACGTGAACCGGTACGTCACGGGCGTCACGGTGGCGTCGGCGAGCCGGTCGGGCTCGGTGAAGCGGTGCACGGTGATCTCCGCGCGGCCGCCGAGGTTGTCGCCGATGTCGCCCACGAGGATCGCGGGAGCACCGGCGGCGTCCTTGCCGAGAGCCAGGGCCTCCCAGTCGGTGTTGCCGACGCCGGACACCGTGAAGGTGGCCACGAGGCGGCCGGTGGCGCCCGTGCAGTCGATGGCGAAGACCTGGTTGGTGTTGCCACTGTCGTTGACGGCGTACAGGACACCGGGGTGCTTGCGGCTCATGGCCAGGCCGCTGAGCTCGGCCAGGCCGCCGGGGAGGGTGCAGGCGCGCTCGGCGGCCGGAGCGGCGGCGCCCGGGGGAGCGGGGGCGGGGACGGGCGTGGCGGAGGCGGCACCCGCGGCGGGGGCGGCGAGCCAGGCCACGGCGGGCACGAGCGTGGCGACGGCCGCGGCGGCGAGGGCGGCGGCCCGTCGGGGAGCGAGGAGGTGTCGGGGCATGCATCCCATGGGAGGGGACATCAGGACCTGGCGCCAGCGCCAACCGCCCCCCGGTCGGGCATCGTTCGATGCCGGGACGGCATGCCGGACGCCGTGCGGCGCATCCCGGTCAGCGGGCCGGCTCCCGCAGCGGCGCCTTGTGCCGGGCGTGGGCGACGAACGCGCGGGCGGCGCGGCTCAGTGGCCGCCGGGCGTGCGCGATGCCCACCGGGCGCAACAGGGGAGGGGTGAACGAACGGACCTCCGCCCGGCTGCCGAAGGCCCGCAGCACCACGTCCCGGTACCAGATGAGGGAGCCGTGCCCGTCGGTCACGCCCGTCACCCAGGCGAGGCGCTCGTCCACTTCGAGGCAGGGCACCGGCCGGACGCCGAGGCAGCTGAACATGGCCTCCAGCTCCGTGCGCCGGCCCGCCCCCGGCGTGGGCAGTACCATCGGCAGCCCGTCGAGCGCGTGGAAGGGCAGCGGGTCGGGCAGCAGGGTGCCGAGGGGGGAGATGAGCACCACCTCGCGCTCCTGGATGTGGTGCGTGGACAGCTCCTTGTCCACCGGCAGGTCGACCAGCGCCAACTCCGCTCTCCCCTGGCCGAGTTCCTCGACCAGCGCCTCACGGCTGTCGTACTGCTGGAGCCTGACGTCGATGCCCGGGTGCCGTTCGGCGAAGGCCGGCACCAGTTCGGAGGCCAGGTCGAGGGCCAGCGTGGGGGTGGTCACCAGGGTGAGGGAGGCCCGGGCGTCCCCGCTGTGCGGGGTTCCGATGTCGTCGATCGCCTCCACCGCGTCGAGCACCGTACGGGCCAGCCGCACGACCCGGGCCCCTTCCGGTGTGAGGTCCACCCCCCTTCCCCGGCGGGAGAGGAGTAAGACGCCGAGGTCGCGTTCCATGGCCTGCACGGCCCGGGACAGCGCCGACTGGGCGACGAAGACGGAGGCGGCGGCGCCGGTGATGGAGCGGCAGTCGGCGACGGCGACGAGGTAGCGGAGCTGGGCGAGGGTGGGGGTCATGACCGGACGGTAACCGGGCGAGGTTGCGCCTGTAAGAGCGACTCGGGTGAACAACTGCCCGACACCGCGTAGTGGTTCATGCCGGTTGGGTGACGACCCATGCCGATGCGGCATGCCCCGGGACGGGAGCCGTGCGCCGTCCCCCGGGGCGGCGCCGTACCGTCCGGTAGCCAACGCCGCAGGCCATGGCTCTGACGGGCGCGCGGCGCCGGGCGCGCGCGGGTGGCGCGGGGGGTCGGCGGGCGACGATAACGCGAAACGGCGGCTTCCGGGTGCTGGTTGACAGTGCACGGTCATCACCGCACGATGCATCCCGGCGTCAGGGGCGTGGCCACGGTTCCCGCCTGCCTTCCCACGGGTCCCCTCCGGCCGACGCGCACGTCGCAGCACCTCGGCTCCCCCGGCGGGGACTTCGCCCACCGCTCTCCGCCGTCTGTCTCACGCCGCGCCATGTCACACAGCACTGGAAGAGGAGCGCCCGTGACCCCCCATCCCTCGCAGTCCCTCCAGTCAGAGCAGCCCCCACCGCCAGGGCAGGTCCCACCGCCGGAGCAGTCCCCAGCGTCAGAGCAGTCCCCACCGCCGGAGCCGCCGCACGGGCGCGACCCCGAGCTTGAGGCCGGGCTCGGGCCCGGGCCCGCTGACGGCTCTGCCGCCGGGCGGGATCTCGTCGTCGCGGTGACCCCCTTCGAGGAGCCCAACCCGCGCATCGTCATCGCCGCCGAACGGGCCGGCGCCCTCGGACTGCTCGACCTCGGCCGGGACCGCCGCGCCGCCGGCCAGGGCTTCGCCGAGCTCGCCCGCCGCCTGCCCGGAGCCCGCTACGGGGTACGGGTGCCCGCGGGCTGTCCCGTCGGCCCCGGGGAGCTGCCGGCCGAGGTGGACACCGTGCTGCTCGCCGACCCGGACACGCACACGGCCGAGCGGATCGCCGACTGGGCCGCGGCCGGCGGGCGGCCCCGCGTATGGGCCGAGGTCACCTCCCCGGCGCAGGCGGCGGCCGCGGCGGCCGCGGGGGCGGCCGCGCTCGTCGCCAAGGGCCACGAGGCGGGGGGCCGGGTCGGCGGCGCCACCACCTTCGTCCTCCTCCAGCAGCTGCTCGCCGCCCCGCAGGGCGAGCGGCTGCCCGTACGGGCGTACGGCGGGATAGGGCCGCACACGGCGGCCGCGGCCGTCGCGGGCGGAGCCGCCGGTGTGCTGGTCGACGTACAACTGGCCCTCACCCCCGAGGGGGAGGCCCCGCTGCCCGGCGAAGTGGCCGCGGCGCTACGGGCCATGGACGGTTCCGAGACCAGGCTGGTCGACGGCCACCGGGTGTACGCGCGCCCCGACCTTTCCCCGCCCAAGGGCCCGGCCGCCACCCTGCTCGGCGCCCGGGACCTGCGGACCCAGCTCCTCCCGGTCGGCCAGGACGGGGCCTCGGCCGCCCGGCTCGCAGCCCGCCACCGGAGCACCGCCGGCGTCCTGCGGAGCCTGCGCACGGCCGTCGCGGGGCACCTGGAGGCCGCCGTACGCGCTCTCCCGCCGGTCGGCGGGTACGACCGTACGGGCGGGCCGCTGCCCGTCGCGCAAGGGCCCATGACCCGGGTGAGCGACCAGGCGGCCTTCGCCGAAGCCGTCGCCGCCGGGGGCGCGGTCCCCTACCTGGCGCTCGCCGTGATGGAGGGCCCGGACGTACGCCGCCTCCTCGCGCAGACCGCCGAGCGGCTCGGCGACCGGCCCTGGGGGGTCGGCCTGCTCGGCTTCGCCCCGCCCGCGCTGCGGCGCGAACAGCTGGCGGCCGTCCTGGAGGTGTGCCCCCCGCGCGCGATCATCGCCGGCGGCACCCCCGCGCAGGCGGCCCCGCTGGAGGACGCCGGTATCCGGACCCACCTGCACGTGCCCTCGCCGGGCCTGCTGGAGCGCTACCTCACCGACGGGGCGCGGCGGTTCGTGTTCGAGGGGCTGGAGTGCGGCGGCCACGTCGGGCCGCGCGCCTCGTTCCCCCTGTGGGAAGAGCAGATCGAGGTCCTGCTGACCTGTCCCGAACCGGCCGCGCTGGACGTGCTGTTCGCGGGCGGCGTCCACGACGCCCGGTCCGCCGCCATGGTGGCCGCCGCCGCCGCGCCCCTGACCGCGCGCGGCGCGCACGTCGGGGTGCTCATGGGCACCGCCTACCTCTTCACCGAGGAGGCCGTGGCGGCGGGCGCGGTGCTGCCCGGCTTCCAGCGCGCCGCCCTCGACTGCGTGGACACCGTGCTGCTGCACACCGCCCCCGGCCACGCCACCCGGTGCGCGCCCACCCCGTACGCCGACACCTTCGAGGCCACCCGGCGGCGGCTCGCCGCGGACGGGACCGCACCGCGCGAGGCGTGGGAGGAGCTGGAGCGGCTCAACCTGGGCCGGCTGCGCATCGCCAGCAAGGGGCTGCGGCGCGCTCCCGACGGCTCCGGCCTGGAGCACGTCGACGAGGAACGGCAGCACGCCGAAGGGCTGTTCATGATCGGCCAGGCCGCCGCCCTGCGCACCGGCACCACCACCATCGCCGCCCTGCACGCCGAGGTCACCGACGGCGCCGCCGCGCTGCTGCGCCGCCGCGCCGAGGAGACCGCCGCCCCCGCCCAGCGGGCGGCCCCGGCCGGGCCGCTGGACATCGCCATCGTCGGCATGGCCTGCGCCTACCCCGGCGCACCGGACCTCGCCGGCTACTGGGCCCGGATCCTGGCCGGGGACGACGCGGTGACGGAGGTCCCGGCCGAACGCTGGGACCCGGCCCTCTACTTCGACCCCGACCCGGCGCGCGCCGGCGAACGCACCCCCTCCCGCTGGGGCGGCTTCCTCGGCCCGCTGCCCTTCGACGCCCTCGCGTACGGCGTCCCGCCCACCTCGCTGACCGGCATCGAACCGGTCCAGCTGCTGGCCCTGGAGATCGCGGCCCGGGCCCTGGCGGACGCCGGCTACGACCGGGACCGGGAGTTCGACCGCACCCGGACCTCGGTGGTCTTCGGCGCGGAGGCCGGCACCGAACTGGCGGGCGCCTACGGGCTCCGCGCCCTCTACCCCGGCTACCTGGGCCCGCTGCCGCCCGAGCTGGACGGCGAACTGCCCCGGCTGACCGAGGACTCCTTCCCCGGCGTCCTCGCCAACGTCATCGCCGGCCGGGTCGCCAACCGGCTGGACCTGGGCGGCGCCAACTGCACCGTCGACGCCGCCTGCGCTTCCTCCCTGGCCGCGCTGGACCTCGCCTGCCGCCAACTGCGCTCCGGGGACAGCGACATGGTGCTGTGCGGCGGCGCCGACGTGCACAACGGCATCAACGACTACCTGCTGTTCTCCTCCGTCCGCGCCCTGTCGCCCGGCGGCCGCTGCCGGCCCTTCGACTCCGCCGCCGACGGCATCGCCCTCGGGGAGGGCGTCGGCGCGCTCGTCCTGAAACGGCTCGAAGACGCGGAACGGGACGGCGACCGGGTGTACGCCGTGATCAAGGCGGTCGGGGCCGCCAGCGACGGGCGCTCCCTCGGCCTGACGGCGCCCCGGCCGGAAGGTCAGCGCCGGGCCCTGGACCGGGCCTACGACCGGGCCGGAGTCACCCCCGCCGAAGTCGGCCTCATCGAAGCGCACGGCACCGGCACGGTGGTCGGCGACAGCACCGAACTGGCGGTGCTGAGCGACCTGTTCACCGCCTCGGGCGCGGCTCCGGGGAGCTGTGCGCTGGGCTCGGTGAAATCGCAGCTCGGGCACACCAAGTGCGCGGCCGGGCTGGCCGGACTGATCAAGGCGGCCCGGGCGGTCCACTCCGGTGTACGGCCGCCGACCCTGCACCTCGACACGCCGGTCCCGGCCTGGCGCGCCGGCACCAGCCCGTTCTTCTTCGACACGGAGGCCCGGCCGTGGGCCGTGCCCGCCCACCGCCGCGTCGCCGGGGTGAGCGCCTTCGGCTTCGGCGGCACCAACTACCACGCGGTGCTCGCCGGCCACGCCGGATCCGAGGAGCCCCGGCACGGCCGGGAGGAGTGGCCCGCCGAACTGTTCTGCTTCCGCGGCGAGGACCGGCGCGCGGCCGGCCGGGCCATGGCGCGGCTCGCGGCCCGGCTGGAGCAGAACGACGCCGCCGGGCGGCCGTGGCCGCTGCGGGACCTCGCCGCAGAGGTCTGTGACGCCGCCGGTCCGGGCCCGGTCCGGGTCGCGGTCGTGGCCCGGGACCTGGAGGAGCTGTCCGCCCGGCTGGTGGGGGCCCGGGCCTTCACCCCGGGCGCGGGGGTCCTCGTACGGGCGGAATCCGCCGATCCGGGGCAGGTGGCCTTCCTGTTCCCGGGGCAGGGCAGCCAACGGCCCGGCATGCTCGGGGAACTGTTCACGGCCTTCCCCGCCCTGCGGGAGCTCCTGGACGCCGCGCCCGGCCCGGTGGTCTCCGCGATGTTCCCGCCGGCCGCCTTCACCGCCGGGGGACGGGCCGCACAGCGCGCCGCCGTCACCGACACCCGGGTGGCCCAGCCCGCCCTCGGCCTGGCCGGCTCGGCGGCGCACCTGCTGCTCGGCGCGCTCGGCGTACGGCCCGACTGCGTGGCCGGCCACTCGTACGGCGAGCTCACCGCCCTGTGGGCGGCCGGGGTGTGGGACACCGAGAGCCTGCTGCGGCTGAGCATCCGCCGGGCCGAGGCCATCGTGGCCGCCGCCGGGACGGACCCCGGCGCCATGGCGGCGGTGGCGGCCGCGCCCGAGGACGTACGGGAGATCGCGGCGCGGGCCGGCTGCGTGGTGGCGAACCACAACGCGCCCCGGCAGTGCGTGATCTCGGGACCCGCCGCCGCCGTGTCCGCGGCGGTGGCCGCGCTGCGGGAGGCGGGGCTGTCGGCGGAGCCGATCGCGGTGGCCTGCGCGTTCCACAGCCCGGTGGTGGCGGGGGCGGCGACGGCCCTCGCCGAGGAGCTGGCCGGGACGACGCTGGCCGAGGCCGCCGTCCCGGTCTGGTCGAATACGACGGCCGGGCTTTACCCGGTCTCCGTCGAGGAGGTACGGGGCCTGGTGGCCCGGCAGGTGGCGGAGCCGGTGCGGTTCGTGGAGCAGGTGGAGGCCATGTACGCGGCCGGCGTACGGACCTTCGTGGAGGCGGGGCCCGGCCGGGTGCTGTCCGGGCTGGTCGGCCGCATCCTGGGCGACCGGCCGCACACGGTGGTCCCGCTGGACGTGCCGGGGGAGCACGGGCTGCTCCGGCTGGTCACGGCTCTGGCGGAACTGGCGGTGGCGGGCGTCTCCGTGGCACCGGAGCCCCTCTTCCGCGGCCGGACCGCCCGCCTCCCCGAACGCGCCCCCCGGCGGCCGGGCTGGCTGGTCGACGGCCACCTGGTCCGCACCGCCGACGGCACCCCCCTCCCGGGCGGCCTCCAGCCGGCCCGGCGGGTGACGGCGTCCGGGGATCCGGTTCCCGCCTCGGTGGCGCCCGCGGGACCGGCGCAGGGACCGGCGGCGGGCTGGGAGGCAGGCCCGGCGGCGGCCCCGGGCGCGGTCCGGGGGATCTCCGGGGGGTCCGTGGCCGGTTGGCCGGACCCGGCGGCGGCCACGGGCTCGGGTGCGGGCCCAGGACCGGTCCGGGGGGTTTCCGGGGCTCCGGTCCGGGGGCGGGCGGTACCCGCCGGCGCGGGGCCGGATCCGGCGGCCACGGGCACGGGTGCGGGCTGGGGACCGGTCCGGGGGATCTCCGGGGAGTCCGCGGCCGGGGCCCCGGTCGGGGCGCGGGTGGTATCCGCCGGCGCGGGGCCGGACCCGGCGGCCGGCCGGCTGAGCGGTCATACGGGCGACGGCGCGGGCCCGTCGGGCGGAAGGGCGGACGGCCGCCCCGGACGGTTCCCGGCAGACCGGCCGGAGACGGCGGACAGGAACGGGCACGGGGCAGGCGGGTGGTCCGCGGCCGCGTATGACAGGGGAGGTCAGCAGATGGTCATGGCCATGAGCGACGGTCAGGCGGCCCGCCGGGGGGACGGCGCCGGAGGCACCGGCCCGGGAGCGGCGGCGCCCGGCGGGCACACGAACGGCCACCTCGTGCGGGCCGCGCCGGGAGGCGCGGACGGCCCGCCCGGCGCCTTGCCCGCCGGCCCCGGTGAGGAGGCGGTGGTGGCGTACCTCCGCGCCTCGTGCGAGGTGGTCCAGGCGCAACGGGACGTCCTGCTCGGCTACCTGGGCTACCTGGGGTCGGCCGCCCCGGGCCAGGCCATCCGGCCGACCCCGGCCGCGCACCTCGGCGCCACCCCGGCCCCTTGGCCCGGCGCCGAAGACCCGACCACCGGCACCCTGACGCCCCCGCTCCAACCGACCGCGACCCCGGACGGATTCCCCCCGGGCCTCGCCGCACCTGGGCCGACCGCAGCGTGGGGTACGGCCGACGCCGCGTCGACGGCGGGCACGGCCCCGAGCGCCTGGGCGGCGGTGCAGGGCCCGTTGGCAGCGAACGGCGGCTGGCGGGCGGCCGATGCCTCGTCAGCGGCGGGCTCAGCCCCCGGCACCTGGGCGGGGGTGCAGGGCCCGTTGGCGGCGGGCGTGGCCAACGGCGTCTGGGTGGGGGCTGACACCCACCCTGGCGCGGGCGCCGCCCCGAGCAGCTGGCCGACGGCCGACGGCCCGTCTGGGGCGGCCGTGGCGAACGGCGCCGGGTCGGCGGTTCAGGGCCCGTCCGGGGCTGGCGCGGCCAACGGGGCCTGGTCAGTGGTCGAGGCGCCCGGCGCGACGGGCGTGGCTCCCGGTACCTGGTCGGCGGCCGACGGCTCGCCTGCGCGATGCGTGGCGGACGCCGACTGGGCGCCAGCTCAGGGACCGTCCGGGGTGGGTGTGGCCGACGGGGTGTGGCCGGGGGGTGAGGCGTCCGGCGCGACGGGCGTGGCCCCCGGCCCCTGGGCGGCGGCCGATGGCCCGTCTGCTGGGGGCGTGGCGGCTCAGGTGGCGGGCGGGGCTGACAGGTCCTCCGTGGTGGGTGTGGCGAACGGGTTCGGGGGTGCCGGCGCAGGGGCGGCGGGGCCCGGGGACGCCGCTTCCGGGCCGGGCGGCGGTCCGGCGGTGGGGCGGTCCGCGGACGAGGTGCTGGACGTGGTCGTGGAGATCGTGCACGTCCGGACCGGCTACCCGCGGGACATGCTCGATCCCGGCCTCGACCTGGAGGCCGACCTGTCCATCGACTCCATCAAGCGCGTCGAGATCATCGGCGCCCTCGCCGACCGGATCGGCCTCCCCCAGGACCCCGGCGGCTCCGCCGAGTCGGCCGTCGAGGAGCTGTCCCGGATCAAGACCCTGCGCGGCATCGTCGACTGGGTCACCAGCCACACCGAGCCGGCCGCCGCCCCGCCCGGCGACCGGCCCGCCGCCGCGCTCCGGCGGCTGCGCGTGGAACCGGTGCCGCTGCCCGCCCTTGCCGGGGACCCGGCGGGCCTCAGAGGCCTGCGCGTCGGAGTCGTCGGGGACGGGCAGGGCCTCGGGGCCGCCCTCGCCGAAGCCCTGCGGGAGCACGGGGCGGAGGTGAGCCGACTCGCCTCCGCCGACGCCGGCTTCGACGCCGTCCTCGACCTCACCGCCCTGCGCCCCGGCGCCGAGCCCGTGCTGCCGGGAGCCTTTCCCGGGTGGCAGCGGGCGCTGACCGGCGGTGCGCACCGGCTCCTCCTCGTCACCGCCCACGGCACCACCCCCGGCGCCGGACTGCACGGCTTCGCCCGCGCCGCCGCGCTGGAGTTCCCCGGCCGGCTCATCCGCGCGGTGGAGGTCCACCCCAAGGAGGGCCCCGAGCGGATCGCGGCGCAGCTGCTGGCCGAGCTGACCGCCGAAGCCACCGACCCCACCGAGGCCGCAGCCTCCGTCGGGTACACCGCCGAGGGCGTACGGGTGACCCGCCGGCCGGTACCCGCCCCGCTCGCCGCCCCCGCCGGCCCGGCGACCCCCCCGCTCGGCCCGGACTCCGTGGTCCTGCTCACCGGAGGCGCCCGCGGCATCACCGCCCGCACCGCCCTCGCGCTGGCCCGGGCCGGCGGCTGCCACGTCGAGCTGATGGGACGTACGCCCGAACCCGCCCCCGAACCCGACGCGTTCGCCCACGCCACCGACCGGGTGGCCCTGCGCGCCGCCCTGATAGCCACCGGCCTGCGCACCCCCGCCGAGATCGAGGCCGCGGCCTCCAGGATCCTCGCCGAGCGCGAGGTACGGGCCACCCTGCACGCCCTCGCCGGCGCCGCGGCCTCCGTCCGCTACCACCGCGCGGACGTCACGGACGGGGCGGCGGTACGGGCCGTCGTGGCGGCGGTGCGCGAGCGGCACGGCCGGCTCGACGGCATCGTGCACGGCGCCGGGACCCTGCGCGACGGGCTGCTCCGCGACAAGCCGCCGGCCGCCTTCGCCGAGGTGTTCACCACGAAGGTGACCGGCGCCCGCCACCTCGCCGCCGCGGCGGCCGATCACGGCGCCGCGCCCGCGCCCCGGTTCCTCGCCCTGTTCGGCAGCGTGGCGGGCGTGTACGGGAACCGCGGCCAGAGCGACTACGCCGCCGCGAACGACGCCCTCGACGCCCTCGCCCACACCTGGGCGGACTCCTTCCCGGGCCGGGTGCTGTCCCTCGACTGGGGGCCCTGGGCCGCCGAGGCGGGCGGGATGGTCAGCCCCGAACTGGCCCGCGAGTACGCCCGGCGGGGGATCCCGCTGATCGACCCCGAGGAGGGCACCGCCGCGTTCCTCGCGGAACTCGCGCACGGGAACGACGTACAGGTGGTCCTGCTGGCCGGGGAGCGTGAGGAGCGTGGCTGACCGGCGGCAGCGGCCGCCGCGCGGCCACCGCGGTCCGCGGCCGGGCGACGCGGCGATCGTGGGGATGGGCGCGGTGTTCCCGGGCGCCGCGGACCTGGCCGCGTACCGCCACAACCTCCTCGCCGGTACGGACTGCATCGGCGACGTCCCGCCCGGCCGCTGGGACCCCGAGGTGTACTACGACCCGGACGGCGCCACCGGCCCGGTCGCGGGCGACCGCTTCTACTGCCGCCGCGGCGGTTTCGTGGACGGGCTCGCCGCCTTCGACCCGGTCCGCTTCGGGATCATGCCCGCCACCGTGGACGGGGCGGAACCGGACCAGATGCTCGCCCTGCACGCCACGGCCGAGGCGATCGCCGACGCGGGAGGCGAGGACCGGCTGCCCGCCGACCGCTCCCGGATCGGGGTGGTGCTGGGGCGCGGCGGGTTCATGGGGGTGGCCACCGCCCGGCTCGACCAACGCGTGCGCACCGCCCACCAGTTGGCGCAGACCTTACGGGAACTCGCCCCCGAGCTGGGTGAACGGCGGATCGCGGAGGTGCGGTCGGCCTTCCAGGAGGCCCTCGGCCCGGAGCGGCCGGACGCGTCGATCGGCCTGGTGCCGAGCTTCACGGCCGCCCGGACCGCGAACCGGCTGGACTTCCGGGGCCCCGCCTACACCCTGGACGCGGCCTGCGCCTCCTCGCTGCTGGCGGTGGACCAGGCCGTGGGCCTGCTGGCCGCCGGGCGCTGCGACGCCGTGATCGCCGGGGCCGTGCACCACTGCCACATCGCCACCCTGTGGAGCGTGTTCACCCAGCTGCGGGCCCTGAGCCCCAGCGAACGCATCAGGCCCTTCGACCGGCGGGCCGACGGGACCCTGCTGTCCGAGGGCACCGGGGTGGTCCTGCTGAAGCGGCTGGCGGACGCGGAGCGCGACGGTGACCGGATCTACGCCGTGATCCGCGGTACGGGCGTGGCCGGCGACGGCCGGGCGGCGAGCCTGATGAGCCCGCTCGTCGCCGGCCAGGTACGGGCCCTGGAACGGGCCTGGCGGGACGCCGGGCTGGACCCCCGGGCGCCCGGCGCGCTGGGCCTGCTGGAGGCGCACGGCACCGGAACGCCGGTCGGCGACGCGGCCGAACTCGACACCCTGGCCCAGGTGTTCGGCGCCCCGTCGGCCGGCACCGGCGGGGACGGCGACGCCGACGCCGATGACGACGCGGACGGGATCGGCTTCGGCTCCGTGAAGTCGATGCTCGGCCACACCATGCAGGCCTCCGGCATGGCCGGACTGATCAAGGCCGCCCTCGCGGTGCACGAGGGGGTGCTGCCGCCGACCCTGCACCTGGAGGAGCCGCACCCGGACCTCGCCCGGACCCGGATGCGGCCGGTGACCCGGGCCCGGCCGTGGGAGCGCGGACCGGCGCCCCGGCGGGCCGGGGTCAACGCCTTCGGCTTCGGCGGGATCAACGCGCACGTGGTCCTGGAGGAGGCCCCGGGCTCCCGCGCCGGGAGCCGCGCGGGAGCCGGACGAGGGGCCTTCCCCGTACGGCGGTTCCTGCCGTCGGCCGGCGCCGCCGCGCCGGTGGGCTCCGCCGGGCCGGACGACGTACTCCTGATGGCGGCGGACGACGCGGCGGAACTGTCGGCCCGGCTGGCGGACGGCACCCCGCGCTCCGGCGGTGACGGACCCTGCCGGCTCGCCGTGGTGGGGCCGACGCCCCAGCGGCTCGCGCTGGCCGCGAAGGTGCTCGCGCGCGGCCGGGCGTGGCGCGGGCGCGGAGAGGTGTGGTTCGCGCCGCGGCCGCTGGGCGGCCGGGTCGCGTTCCTGTTCCCGGGTCTGGAACCGGAGTTCAGCCCCCGGCTGGACGACGTCGCGGACCGGCTCGGGCTGGAGCGGCCCCGGCTGAGCCGGGGCACGGAGCTGATGGAACGGGCCCTGGACGCCATCGCCACGGGCCGTTTCCTCGCCGGGGTGCTGCCCGGGCTCGGCATCGAACCCGATGTGCTGGCGGGCCACAGCCTGGGGGAGTGGGCGGCGATGGTCGCCGCCGGGATGTACCCCGAGGACGCGGCCGACGCCTTCCTGGACTCGCTGCGGCCGGGCTCGCTGAAGGTCCCGGACGAGCTGGTCTACGCGGCGCTGGGCTGCGGGACCCGGCGGGCCGAGGCGGCGCTCCGGGGACTGGAGCGGGTGGTGGTCAGCCACGACAACTGCCCGCACCAGTCGGTGATCTGCGGCGAACCGGACCAGGTGCGGGAGGTGCTGGACCGGCTGAAGGCCGACGGCGTCCTCGGCCAGGAACTGCCCTTCCGCTCCGGGTTCCACACCCCGATGTGGGAGCCCTACCTCGGGCAGGTCCGGGCCGCCTTCGACCGGCTGCCGCTGCGGCCGGGCCGTCTTCCCGTCTGGTCGGCGACCACCTGCGCGCCGTTTCCCGCCGCGCCGGACGAGGTACGGGAGCTGGTGGTGCGCCACCTCCTGGAGCCGGTCCGGTTCCGTGAGCTGACCCTGCGGCTGTACGAGGACGCGGGCGTACGGGGCTTCGTCACCCTGGGGCCCGGCAGCCTGCCGGGCTTCGTGGAGGACACCCTCCGCGACCGGCCGCACTTCTCGGTGGCGGCCTCCTCGCCCCGGCTCACGGGACTGGCCGCCCTGCGCCGCGCCTGTGCGGCCCTGTGGACTGAGGGGCACTCCCCCCGGTGGGACCGCCTCCGCCCGGCGGAGTCCCCGGCCGCCTCCGGGAGCCTGCCTCCGGCACCGGAAGGACCGGCCGCCGCTGCCGCGCCGCCCGCCCCGGGGCGCTCCGCACCCCTGGACCTCGGCTCGCCGCTGGTCCGACTGGGCGAGGCGGCCCGCACGGCCCTGGGACCCCTGCTACCCCAACCGGCCCCGGCCTCGGCGCCGGAACCGGCCTCGGCCCCTGTCCCGGCGTTCGCCGCGGCTCCCGCTGCCGCTTCGTTACCCGCGTCGGCGTTCGCCTCCGACCCTGCGCCGGGTCCCGCGCCCGCGTTCGCCGCCGTCCCCGCCCCCGTTTCATTCGCCGCGCCGGCGTTCGCTTCGACCTGGACCCCGGCCCCGGCCCCGGCCTCGACTCCCGCCCCGGCCCCGGCCCCGGCCCCCGCCTCGTTCCCCGTCCCGCCGCCCGGGGCCCGGCCCGTGCTGCTGTCCGCTCTGGACGCCGCGCCGGAGGAGGGCGTCGCCGGCGGCGTCGCCGGGAGGGGGACGCTGCGGCTGTCGCTGGCCGCGCTGCCCTACGTACGCGACCACTGCGTGTACCTCCAGCCCGACGCGTGGCCGCACGACGCGGACCGCTTCCCCGTCGTCCCCATGACCACGATGCTGGAGCTGGCCGCCGACGCCGCGCGCCGGTACGCCCCGCCCGGTCTGGCCGTCATCGGCTACGACCGCGTACGGGCGCTGCGCTGGCTCCCCGTCGAACCGGCCCTCGACATCGAGGTCACCGTCCGCGACGACGGGCCCGGCCGGCTCCGCGTCGGCCTCGGGGAGTACGCCGACGTGGTCGTGCTCCTCGGCGACCGGTACGGGCCGGCGCCCGCGCCCGACCCCGCCCCCCTGCGCGGCCTCCAGCCGGCCCCGGTCAGCGCCGAGGCCCTCTACCGCGACCGGTGGATGTTCCACGGCCCCCGCTTCGCCGGGGTGCACGAGGTGCGGGCCGTCGGTGCGGACGGCATCCTCGGGGTGCTCCGGGCCCTGCCCGACCCGGGGGCGCTGCTCGACGCGGCCGGGCAGCTGTTCGGGCACTGGATGCAGCTGCGGCTGCCCGTCGACCGGCTGGTGTTCCCGGCGACGGTGGACCGCGTACGGTTCTTCGGTCCGCCCCCCGCCCCGTACGAGCTCGTCGCCGCCACGGCCCGGATCCGCGAGGTCCGCGACGTCACCGTGCGCGGGGACCTCGAACTGCGGCGCCCCGACGGGCGGGTGTGGGCCCGGATCGACGGGTGGACGTACCGCCGCTTCGGCGCCGACGAGCGGGTCTGGCCGATGAAGTTCACCCCCGAGGTGTGCGGTATCGGCGAGCCCCGGCCCGAGGGCTGGTGCCTCGCCCGGCGCCGCTGGAGCGACCCGGCCTCGCAGGAACTGGTCATGCGCCGCTACCTCGGCGCCACCGAGCGCACCGCGTACGAGCGGCTGTCGCCGCGTGCCCGGGCCCCCTGGCTGCTCGGCCGGATCGCCGCCAAGGACGCCCTGCGCCAACTGCTGTGGGACGGCGGCGCGGGGCCCGTCTTCCCGGTGGAGGTGCCGGTCGGCAACGACCCGGCCGGCCGGCCGCTCGCCGGGGGCGCCCTGGCCGGGGGAGTCCGCCTGAGCATCGCCCACAAGGACCGGATCGCGGTCGCCCTCGCCCACCCCACCCGGCCGGTCGGCATCGACGTGGAGCCCGTCACCGCCGACCCGGACGCGCTGATCCGCATCGCCCTCGCCCCGGGCGAACTCGCCCTCGCCGAAGCGCTGGCGGCCCAGGAGGGCACCGGCCTGCCGGCGGCGCTCACCCGGCTCTGGTGCGCCAAGGAAGCGGCGGCCAAGGAGGCGGGCACCGGCCTCGGCGGGCGCCCGCGCGACTGGCGGGTCTCCGGCGACCCGGACTCCGGCCGGCTGCGGGTGCTGTCCCCGGACGGGCACCCGTACCCGGTCCGCACCACGCTCCTCGCGGACGCGCTCCTCGCGCAGACGGCACCCGACCACATCGTCGCCTGGACCGACCGCGCCGCCGCTCCCTCCCCCGTCCCCTTTCCCCTCCCCCTCACGGAGACCAGTCATGGCAGCTGACATCCTCGCCGAGATCACCGGCATGCTCGTGGAGATCGTGGGTGACGAGTACCTCCTCGCGGACGAGGTCACGATGAAGACGACGTTCAACGAGGACCTCGCCCTGGAGAGCGTCGAGTTCGTCGCCCTCGCCGAGCTGCTCCACCACCGCTACGGCGCCGAGGTGGACCTGATGGGCTTCCTGTCCGAGAAGGACATGGACGCCATCCTCGCCATGTCGGTCGGCGACCTCGTCACACACATCGGCCGGGTCACCCACGCCTCCCTCGCCCGGACCGCTCCGGGGACATCCGCCGCCGAAGCGTCCGCCGCCGAGGCGTCCGCCTCGAAGGGCTGAGCGCGTCATGGCCCACGTCACCGTGGACTCCGTCCGCTTCCACGTCCAGCGGCTCCCGGTCACCCCCGGCGCGGGAGCCCCCGACCGTCCCGTCGTGGTGTTCCTGCACGGACTGGTCGTCGACAACCTGTCCTCCTTCTACTGCCCGCTGGCCCTGCCCGTGGCCCGGGCCGGACACGAGGCCGTCCTCTACGACCTGCGCGGCCACGGCCGCACCGAACGGCCGCCCACCGGCTACGACAGCCGCACCGCCGTACGGGACCTCTTCGCGCTGCTCGGCGCGCTCGGCCTCGGGCGGCGCCCGGTCCACCTGGTCGGCAACAGCTACGGCGGCACCGTCGCCCTGCACGCCGCCCTCGCCCGGCCCGACCGCGTCACGGGCCTCACCCTGCTCGAACCGCCGCTCAGCGGCCCCTGGGTGGAGAACATGGTCGACACCCTGTCGGCGGCGGCCCTCAGCCTGGAGGACAGCCCGGTCCCCAGGGAGCTGCTCACGCTGCGCCTGCGCAAGGCGGCCAACCTCACCGCGATCGCCGACGACCTGCTCAACCGCACCACACTGCTCGACGACATCGCGGCCGGCCACACCTTCACCCCGGCCGACTACGCCCGGCTGCGCTGCCCGGTCCTCATCGTCTGCGGCGAGCATTCCGAACTCGTCCCCGGCGCCCGGGAACTGGCCCGCCACGCGCCCCGTGTGAGTGCCGTCGAGATCCTGCCCGGCCTGGGGCACGACGTGCTGAAGGAGAGCAGCGGAGCGCTGCGGGCGGCCGTACTCGCCCACGCCGACACCGTCGCCGCCGGCGCGGCGGCGACCGCCGCCGCGCAGGCCCGGCCGTGGACGGGAGCGCTGGTGCCGTGAAGGTGCTCTTCACCGTGCCGCCGCTCGCGGGGCACGTCAATCCGACCGTCGCGGTCGGCGCGGAACTGGCCGCCCGGGGTCACGAGGTCGCGTGGACCGGCCCGGCCGGGGCGCTGGCGCGGATGCTGCCGGAGCCCGCCCGGATCCTGCCCGCCGGCGAGGAGGAGGGCGGCGGGTACGCGTCGCTGCACGCCCGCTGGCGCGATCTGCGCGGGGTCGGGGCGCTGCGGTTCCTGTGGGAGGAGGCGCTGGTGCCGCTCGCCCGGGCGATGGTGCCCGGCGTGATGGACGCGGTCCGTACGTTCGGGCCCGACCTGGTGGTCGCCGATCAGCAGGCCCTCGCCGGCCCGCTGGCCGCCCGCCGGCTCGGCGTGCCGTGGGCCACCTCCGCCAGCACCTCGGCCGAGCTCACCCGGCCCTTCGCGGACTTCCCGAAGGTGGGGGAGTGGGTGGCCGAGCGGATCGGCGGGCTGCTGGCCGAGTTCGGGGAGGACGGCGGCGCGGACGCGGCCGGACCGGCGTGGGATCCACGGTTCTCGGACCGGCTGGTCCTGGTGTTCTCCAGCCGCGCGCTCGTGGGGGAGTGCGTGGCGTACCCGCCGCACTACGCCTTCGTCGGACCGGCCTTCGGGGCCCGCCCGCCCGCCCCCGCGTTCCCGTGGGAGCGGCTGGACCCGGCGCGGCGGCGGGTGCTCGTATCGCTGGGCACCCTCAACCAGGAGGCCGGCGGCCGGTTCTACGGGGCGGTCCTGGGCGCCGCCGAACGGCTGCGGGCGGACGTGCAGTTGATCCTGGTGGCCCCGGCCGGGCTGGTCGGCGCGGTGCCCGGGCACGCACTGCTGCGCGAGAGCGTGCCGCAGCTGGACCTGTTGCCCCATCTGGACGCGGTGGTCTGCCACGGCGGCCACAACACCGTGTGCGAGGCCCTCGCGCACGGGCTGCCGCTGGTCGTCGCGCCCATCCGCGACGACCAGCCCATCGTCGCCCGGCAGGTCGTCGACGCCGGGGCCGGGGTGCGGGTGCGGTTCGGCAGGACCCGCGCCGAGGAACTGCGCGACGCGCTGACGGCCGTGCTCGACGACCCCGCCCACCGCCGGGGTGCCCGGCGGATCCAGGCCTCATTCGCCGCCGCGGGCGGGGCAGCCGCCGCGGCCGACCGGTTGGAGGAACTCGTATGACGCGCCTACCGCTCCCTCCCCCCTTTCCCAACCTGCCGCACCTGCCGCACCTGCCGCTCGCCCGGCCCCGCGTGCCGTGGACCTCCGCCGTGGTGCTGGCCGCGCTCGGGGCGGGCACCGTGCGCGCCGCCCGCCGGCTGCGGGACATCCCGGTCCTGCCCACGACCGTGCCCCCGGGGGCCGGGCTGCCGCGCGCCGCCGGGTGGCGGCTGCTCACCGCCCGGGGGGTCGAGCCGGACGCGGCCACCTTCCTCGCCGCGTGCGCGCACGCCGAACGGGAGGGGCTGCGCGTACTGGACCTGCTGCCCGCGGACCTCGCCACCGAACGGGTCCTCGGTCTGCTGCGGCTGGTCGATCCGGCCGGGTACCGGCAGGACCGGCTCGGCGAGGGGCGGGGAGCGGGGTTCGCCCTGCTCGTCACCGAGGAGGTGCTCGCGCGGGCCGGGGTGGATCCGGCCGCGCCGCACCCCACCCCGGCAGAACTCCTCGCGCTGACCCGCCGTTTGAAGGAGTACGCCGCCGACGCCACGGGCCTGGCCATCGCCCCGGCCCTGAGCTGCGGCCCGCCGGCCGACGCGGGCGGGGCCGCGCGGGGCGCCGAGCTGCGGGCCCAGGGGCTGCCGCCGGGGGCGCTGGCCGCCGCCCAGCTCGCCGGGCTCGCGCTGCTGGCGGGCGTCGCCGTCCGCCAGGGCCGGTGGGGGGCCGCCGCGGCGGCCCTGTACTGGATCCAGCCCTGCCTCGCGCTCGGCCGGCCCGGCACCCCGCTGCGCCCCGCCGACCTGGCCTCGGCGACGGCCACCCGGCCGCTGCGCTCCCTCGGCGCGGCCCTGCGCACCGCCGCCGCGACGACGGCCCCCGCCCGGCGGGGCGTCCGCGACTCCGGGTCCGGGGACGCCCGTACCGCCGCCGCGCGGGCCGCCGCCTACCGGGCCGATCTGGCCGGCGGTGTCGACCGGTTCCTCGAACCCCGCCGGCCGGACTGTCCCTGGTGCGGCTCCGGGCGGCTGTCCGTCCGGGTCGAGGTGCCCGACCTGCTCCAGGCCAAGCCCGGCCGGTTCACCCTGGAGGGGTGCGGGGAGTGCGGGCACGTCTTCCAGAACCCCCGGCTGACGGTGGAGGGGCTGGAGTTCTACTACCGGGACTTCTACGACGGCCGGGGCGGGGAGGGCGCCGCCACGGTCTTCGGACGGCTCGGCGCCGCCTACCGGGGCCGTGCGGAGATGCTCCGGCCCCACGCCGACCCGGCCTCCTGGCTCGATGTCGGCACCGGGCACGGCCACTTCTGCAACGCGGCGCGGGCCGTCTGGCCGGACACCCGGTTCGACGGGCTCGACATGGGCGACGGGGTCCGCGAGGCGGAGCGGCGCGGCTGGGTGGAGACCGGGTACCAGGGCCAGTTCCCGGAGTTCGCGGAGAAACTGGCGGGCCAGTACGAGGTGGTCAGCATGTACCACTACCTGGAACACACCCGCGACCCGTTCGCCGAACTGGACACGGCGGCGGCCGTCCTCGCTCCCGGCGGGTACCTGGCCATCGAACTGCCCGACCCGGAATCGCGCATGGCCCGGCTGCTCGGCCCGGCCTGGCTGCCCTGGTTCCAGCCGCAGCACCAGCACCTGATCCCTGCGGCGAACCTGCGCGGGGCGCTGGCCGAGCGGGGCTTCACCGTCGTCGCGGAGAAACACGGGCCGGCCCACCAGGGCAACGACTTCTTCGGCGCGGTCGCCCTGACCGCGACCCGGCTGGCACCGGACCCGGACCGGCCGTGGGGCCCGCCCGCCACGCCCGGCGCACGGGCCCGCACCGCGGCCGTACGGGTGGCGGCGTTGCCCTGCTTCGCCACGGCGGCAATCCTCGACACCCTCCGCACGACCGCGGCCCGCCGCACGGACGGCGGCAACGCCTACCGCCTCCTGGCCCGGAAGGCGCCCCGATGACCCCGGGAGGATCCGCCTCCCGGAAACGGCCGCCGGGGGCGAGGCCGACGGCGCGGCCTCCGGCGGCGTGGCTCCCGGCGGTGTGCCTTCCAGCGGCGTGCCTTCTGGCGGCGTGGCCTCCGGTGGCATGGCTTCGGGCGGCGTGGACTCCGGTGGTGGAGCTTCCGACAGCACGGTTTCCGGCGGTATGGCTTCCGGCGGAGTGGCGTCCAGCGGCGTGGCCTCCGGAGGCGTGGGCGGTGGTGGAGCTTCCGGTGGCGCGGGTTCCGGCGGCGTGGACTCCGGTGGTGGAGCTTCCGACAGCACGGCTTCGGGCAGCGTGGCCTCCGGTGGCTTGGCCTCCGGCGACGCGGCCCTCCACGGCGTGCTCGGCGCCCACGGCGGCGGAGCCGGGGATCCGGTGGGCGGGATCGCCCGGCGGGCCACCGCCGATCCGTTGCACCGGCTCGTCGCCTATGCCCTGGAGGCCGCGCACGGGCGGCCCCCGGTCGCCGTCTGGAGCGCCCCGTACGCCTTCCACCTGGAGGACCCGGACCTCGTCGCGGCGGCCGGCTGGCCGGTGGCGGTCGCGGCGGCCCCGCGCACCGACGGGCTGGTGCGGCTCAGCTCCCTCGCCCACCCCGCCGACGGCTGCGACCTCCCGCTGACCCCCTCGGGGCCGCCGCCCGCCACCCCGGCCTGGGCCGCCCGCCCGTACGCCCTGCTGCGCGCGCTGGCCCGCGCCGGGTACGGCCGCGGCGGGACCGACCTGCACGTCCAGGGCTCCCTCACCCCGGCCGCCGGGCTGTGGACGGAGGAACCCGCCGACTGCGCCATCGCCCTCGCGGTGGCCGACGTACACGCCCCGCGCGGAGAGGACCCCGACCGGGCGCGCCTGGCCGGACTGCTGGCCCGGGCCCTGCCGGACGGCGATGCCGCGCTGCGCCGGGCGGTGCTCTTCGCCCGCCCCGGCGAAGCCCTCCTGCCGGAGCGGGGGCCGCAACCCCGCCACACCGCCTTCGACCCGTCCGCCTCGGGGTCCCGCCTGGTGCTGCTCGCCGTACGCGGGGGCCCCGCCGCCGCCCCGGACCCGGCGGCCGACCTCGCCCGCGCCGTGGCGTGCGCCCGCCGGGCCGGGGCGCTCGCCGCGTGGCGGCCCGGACCGCGGCCGGGACGGAGCGTGCTGGTGCTGCTGCCGGAGGCACGCCGCACGACCGTACGGGCGGCGGTCGCCGAGGAGTTCCGCGAGCACGGCCGGCCCGTACCCCGGTTCCTGAACATCGCCGTGGCCGGCGCCGCCCGGCGCGAGGAATGACCCCACCGACCCCACCCCACCGACCCACCCCGAGGAGGCACCCCCCATGCGCACCCCTTCCCGCCCGCCCGTCCCCGGCGCGAGACGCCGGACCCGCCGGTCGGCCGTCCTCTGCGCCGCGACCGCCGCCCTGGGCGCGCTCGGCCTGCTGGGCGCCTTCACCCTCGCCGACTCGCGGGCGGTGGACGGCGTCCCGGCCGGCCCCGCCCGTGCGGCGGCGCTCCCCGCGTACGACCACGTGGTCGTCGTCGTGTACGAGAACAAGCAGTACGGGGAGATCATCGGCAGTGGCAACGCCCCGTACGTCAACCAACTGGCGAGCGGCGGCGCGAGCCTGACCGGCATGAAGGCGCTGACCCACCCCAGCCAGCCGAACTACTTCAACCTCTTCTCCGGCGCCACCCAGGGCATCACCGGGGACGGCTGCTACACCCCGCAGTCGATGACCGCGCCCAACCTCGGGCAGGAGCTGATCGCGGCCGGCAAGACCTTCGCGACGTACAACGAGGACCTGCCCGCCGAGGGTTCCACGGCCTGCACCAACGGCCAGTACGCGCAGAAGCACAACCCGTGGTTCGCCTTCAGGAACGTACCGCTGAACACCGGCAAGACCTGGGCGCAGTTCCCGCAGGGCGACTTCGCGGCGCTGCCGGACCTGTCGTTCGTCGTGCCCAACCAGTGCAACGACATGCACTCCTGCTCCGTCGCCACGGGCGACACCTGGACGAAGAACAACCTCGACGCCTACGCCCGCTGGGCGAAGGCCAACAACAGCCTGCTCGTGCTGACCTGGGACGAGGACAACTACCTCGGCTCCAACCAGATCGCCACCGTCTTCTACGGCGCCGACGTCAAGACGGGCACGTACGCGACCCCCTTCAACCACCACCACCTGCTGCGCACCTTCGAGGACCTCTTCGGCACGGCGACGCACGCGGGCAACGCCGCCAACGTCCCCCCGATCAGCGAGGTGTTCACCACCGGCACGGGCCCCACACCGACGCCCACGCCCACGCCGACCCCGACGCCCACCTCCGGTGACCTGAAGCTGGCCGACCCCGGCCCCCAGACCTGCCGCATCAACCAGGACTGCACCATCCAGCTCACCACCACCGGCGGAAAACCCCCCGCCCGCTACACCGCCACCGGACTCCCCTGGGGCCTCACCCTCAACCCCACCACCGGCCGCATCACCGGCAAACCCTGGGCCACCGGAACCCTCCAGATCACCGCCACCGCCACCGACACCACCCCCACCACCGCCACCACCACCTTCCCCCTCACCCTCACCTGGTTCTGACCACACGATCCGGTCCGCACGCCACCACTCGCCGAGCGGAATGTCTGTTTCTCGCCTAGTTTGTCGTCCGTTGGATCGTTCCGATTCGTCAAGGAGTTCGCATGGCCGACAAGGGCAAGATGGACCAGGCAAAGGGCAAGGCGAAGGAAGCCGCCGGCAAGATCACCGGCAGCGACCGGATGAAGGCCGAGGGCAAGATGGACCAGGCCAAGGGCCAGGCCAAGGAGATGCGGTCCCAGACGGAGGAGCGCGCCCGCGGCGCGGCCGACAGCCTCCGGGACAAGAAGCGCAAGTAGCCGAGCGCACCCGACCGGGCCGCCCCTCGCACACAGGGGCCGGCCCGGTCGGTCGTGCTCGGACCGCGTGATCCGCCGATTTCGGGGGAGGTGCCCCAAGAAGGAGCGGCGCGCATCCGGGGCGCCGCCGCGACCAGGAGAGGACACCACTCATGAGCACATCCGACGCCCGCGGTGACGACGTCTACCAGCCCCAGCCGGAGACCGAGCCGTCCGAGCGGCAGCCGGACATGGACGACAGCGTCGGGGAACCCGACACCGATGCCATCCTCGACCAGGGGTACTCCCCGCCCGAACGGCCCTACGCGCGGGACGGGGGCACGAGCCTGGACGATCGCCTGGCCCGGGAGCTCCCCGAGGACGCGGCCCCGCCGGGGGACGGGATCGGCGACCTGGTCGACGGCGAGGGCGAGCCCGTCGACCCGGAGGTGGGCGACGCCCGCGCGGGGCGGCTGACCTCGGTCCACGACTTCCCGCACGAGAACAGCGTGCTCGCGCGCGACGTCGGCGTCGACGCGGCGGCGGCCTCCGCCGAAGAAGCCGCCGTGCACGTCATCGAGGAGCCGGACGAGGACGTTCTGTAACTCCCCGACGTCATGCTCCCGACCCTGCTCCCGCCGTGGCGCCGGTGGCCGCGCCCGGCGGAGCAGGGCCTCGTGGAGCAGCCGCCCGGCCAGCGCGCCCCCCAGTACCACGACGCCGACGCCGACCAGCCAGGACTGGATGACGAGCACGGTGCCGAACGGGCCGTAGGTCACGGCGCTCGACGCGATCAGCGGAGAGAAGACGAACCGGGAGAAGATCCGCAGCCCCAGCAGCCCGAGCATCGTGGCGACTGCCCCCGGCAGCAGCGCCCGCCAGGCGATCCGGCCGCTGAGCAGCAGGCGCTGGGACCACCAGAAGAACAGGGTGCCGACCACCAGGGTGACGGCCCCGCGGGCGGGGGACGCGCGCCACGGCGGGGTGACCGAGGACAGGTACAGCACGCCGATCAGCACGCAGAGCCACAGGGCGTGCCGCCACCTGGCCCACCAGCGCGCCGCGGGCAGGTCCCAGACGCGCTCGTACCCGCTCTGCAGCATGGTCCCGAAGGACAGCCCGAAGACCGCGAGCACGGCCAGGCCGAAGGCTGTCGTGGTGCGCCACGTCTGGCCGGGCAGGGCGAACAGGTGCCCGATCTCCGCCCGGGCGGGCGCGGAGACTCCGAGTCCGTCCCCGATCCACTGGGCGAAGTCCGCTCCGCCGCCCGCGTGGGCGGCGGAGACGACGACGAGCAACGGCACCAGCGTCAGGAAGCCCAGCGCGGCGAAGCCGAGCGCGTACTGCCACAGGCCGACGCCCTGGACGAGGCCCCAACGGCTGCCCGCCCGGGCCCGGCGGACGGCACTGAGCGCGCGCCCCAGTGGCGACAGCCTCCGGGGCGCGCCGGTCCCGGTCATCTCACACCGGACCTCCCGCCGCGCTCGTCCCCCTCCCGGCGCCTACCCGCTGTCCCCCGGATAGTCCTCCCGGGGGTCCGCTTCTCCCGCCCGGTGCAGCAGGTGGTCCCGGCGGGGCCGGTCCGCGTTGGACCGCCGGACCCGGGCCTCGTCGGGGGCGGGCTGGGGCGCGCCGGTGCCGGTGCGGGAGGCGGTGCCCGGCGGGCGCCCGTGGTCGTCCGCCGGACCGCCCTCGTGCTGGAGCAGCGGCCGGTCCGGGGCCGACGGCCCCCCGCCGTGCTCGCTTTCGCTCTCACTTTTGCTCTCGCGCTCGCGCAGACAGGCGAGGGTCTCGTGGGCGAGCTGCTGGATCTCGCCCGTGGGGACGACGAGGACGGGCACGGCCGCGTCCGGCGCGCTGACCAGGGCGGGCTGTTCCGGGTTCGCGCGCGAGAGGCCGCCCTCGACACCCAGGACGGCCAGGCCGGCCGCCACGGCCTCCCGTACCTCGGGCTGGTCCTCGCCGATCTCGCCGGTGAAGACGAGCGCGTCCAGCCGGTCCAGGGAGGCCGCGACCCCCGCGATGCCCCGGCGCACGCCCAGGGTGAACACGTCCAGGGCCAGCGCGGCGTCGCCGTCCCCGGCCGCCCGGGCCCGTACCAGCTCACGCGTGTCACCGGACGTCCCGGACAGGCCCAGCAGGCCCGACTCGTCGGAGACTACCTCCCGCAGCCGCTCCGGCCCGATGCCGAGGGCGGTCTGCAACCACAGCAGCATCCCGGGGTCGACGCTGCCGCTGCGCTTGCTCATCGGCATGCCCTCCAGCGGGGTGAGGCCCATGGTCGTGTCCACGCTCACGCCCTCGCGGACCGCGCAGGCGGAGCAGCCCCCGCCGAGGTGCGCGATGACCAGCTGGAGTTCCTCGGGCGCACGCCCCAGTACCTGGGCGGCGCGCCGCAGGGCGTACGCGTACGACAGGCCGTGGAACCCGTAGCGGTAGAGCCCGTGGCGCCGGGTCAGCTCCCGCGGCAGGGCGTACGTCCGGGCCGGCTCGGGCAGGCCGTGGTGGAAGGCGGTGTCCGGGCAGGCGACGTGCGGGACGTCCGGCAGGGCCCGCCGGGCGGCGTCGAGCGCGGCCAGCGCGGGTGGTACGTGGGTGGGGGCGAGGCCGGCGGCCTCTTCCAGCCGCGCGCGCAGGGTGTCGTCCACGACGGCGGGACGGCGCAGATGGCGGCCGCCGTGGACGAGGCGGTGACCGCACGCCTCGACGGGCGGGGCCTGACCGAGCAACTCCTCCAGGGCCGGGCCCGTCTCCTCGTCCGGCCGCTTGTCGAAGTCCCGGCGGGCCAGGACGTTCCCCGCCGCGTCGACGACGGCGAGGTGCAGGCTGGAGGAGCCCGCGTCGACCACGAGGACCGCACCGCTCACGACGGCCACCTCCACTCGGTGATCTCGGCCGGGTCCACACCGGTGCGGCGCAGCTCCGCCCGCAGCCCGTCGCGGTGGTCCGCGTAGGCGAGGGCGAGCTCGCGGGCACCGCCGTGCCGGTCCGCCAGCTGCTCCAGGACCGCGATGGCGAGGTCGTGCCGGGAGGTCCCGTTGAGCGCGAGCAGGTCGTACGGGGTGGTGGTCGTGCCCTCCTCGACGTACCCGCGGACGTGGAACCGGCCGGGGTGGGGCCGCCCGTGCAGCAACTGGTGCACGGCGGAGGGGTAGCCGTGGAAGTCGAGGACGACGGGGGTGTCCTCGCCGAACAGCGCCCGGAACCGGTCGTCCGGCATACCGTGCGGATGCCGGTCCGGCGGGGCCAGCGCGCACAGGTCGACGATGTTCACGAAGCGGATCGCGGCCCCGGGCAGATCGCGCCGCAGCAGGTCGGCGGCGGCCAGCGACTCGACGGTCGGGATGCCCCCGGCGCAGGCCAGGACCACCTCCGCGGCGCCGCCGCCGTAGCTGCTCGCCCACTCCCAGACGCTGGCCCCGGCCCGGCAGTGCGCGCGGGCCTCGTCCAGCCCGAGCCACTGGGCCGCCTCGTGCTTGCCCGCGACGACGACGTCGACCTTGCCGGTCTCGTCCAGCACCTTCTCCATGGTGACCAGGAGGGTGTTCGCGTCGGGCGGCAGGTAGACGCCGGTGACACTGCTCTTGCGGTTCAGCAGGTTGTTGATGAAACCGGGCCCCTGGTGGCTGTACCCGTTGTGCTCCTGGCGCCAGCCCTCGCTGCTGAGCAGGTAGACGAGGCTGCTCACCGGGGCGCGCCAGGGCACTTCGCGGGAGAGCTTCAGCCACTTGGCGTACTGGTTGGCCATGCTGTCCACGACGGACGCGAAGGCCTCGTACGTGGGGAAGAGGCCGTGCCGGCCGGTGAGCAGGTAGCCCTGGAGCCAGCCCTGGCAGTTGTGCTCGGAGAGCATCTCCATCACCCGGCCGTCGCGGCTCAGGTCCTCGGAGTACTCCTCGACCGGCCAGACGTACGCGCGCCCGCTGGCCGGCAGGACGGCGTCGAGCTTGTTGGAGGCGAGCTCGTCGGGCGAGACGATGCGGAAGTCGCGGTGTCCGGCGCTGCGCAGCATCAGGTCCGCCAGCCAGTCGCCGAGCACCCGGGTGGGGCTCGCGGTGGCCGTGCCCGGGCCCTTGGAGACGTCGACCGCGTACGGCGCCGGCGGCGGCAGGTCCAGCGGGCGGCGCAGCCGGCCCCCGTTGGCGGCGGGCTGCGCGCCGATCCGCGCGGCGCCCTCCGGTACGCAGGCCAGGACGTCCGCCACGGGGCGGCCCGCCTCGTCGAAGAGCTCCTGCGGACGGTAGGAGCGCAGCCACGCTTCGAGGGCCCGGAGCTGTTCCGGGTCCTCGCGGACGTCGGGCAGGGGCACCTGGTGGGCGTGGAAGGTGCCCTCGATCGCCTTGCCCTCGACCTCGGCCGGGGCGCCCTGCCCCTTGAGGCTGCGCAGGACGATCATCGGCCAGGCGGGCCGCACCGGCTTGTCACCCGTCCGGGCCCGGTGCTGGAGGTCGCGGATGGTGGCGTGCGCGTCGAGGACGGCCGCCGTGAGGGGCTCTCCGGGCGGGTCGGCGGTGACGTCGACGATGCGCGGGTCCCAGCCGTAGCCCCGGAAGAGGCTGGTCAGCTCCTCGTCCGACATCGTCGCGAAGACCGTCGGCGAGGAGATCTTGAAGCCGTTGAGGTGCAGGAACGGCAGGACCGCGCCCCCGCTGACCGGGTCCAGGTACTTCGTGGAGTGCCAGGCCCCGGCGGTGGGGCCGGTCTCCGCCTCGCCGTCGCCGACGACGCAGGCCACGATCCGGTCGGGGGCGTCCAGCGCGGCGCCGAACGCGGTGGCCAGGGCGTAGCCGAGCTCGCCGCCCTCGTGGAGGGTGCCCGGGACGGCGGGGGAGAGGTGGCTCGGGAAGCCGTCCGGGGCGCAGTAGCGGCGCGCCAGCTCGCGCAGCCCGTCCGCGTTCCTGGCCAGGGCGGGGTCGTAGTCCTCGTGCGTGCCTTCGAGCCACAGGTTGGCGTGCACGGCCGGTGCGCCGTGGCCCGGCCCGGTCACCAGCAGGACGTCGGCGCCGCGCTCGCGGACCAGGGCGTCGAGGGCGGTGTAGACCATGGTGATGCCGGGGCAGGTGCCCCAATGGCCGAGCAGTCTCGGCTTGATGTCCTCGGGCCGCAGGGGCCGGGTCAGCAGGACGTTGTCCCGCAGATAGATGAGGGCAGCCGCCACGTAGTCGGCGGCCCTCCGGTAAGCGCGCTGGTCGGGCTGCCGGGGGGACTCGGTCACGACATCGCTCCGCAAGGGCCGGGGAACCTTCACCCCCGCCGCCTGCCCCCGCCCGCGCCCCTGAACCACCGCCGTCGGGCGTAACCGGGCACGGACCGGCCCGGAGTCCGCCGGCCCGGGGAGTCCCCCGGGGGATCACGGGTAGGCGGCGGGGGTGAACTACGTGAGCCCCGGCAAGGGGTACTCCCGCGACGGCCGGTACCTCACCACCCGGATCACCGCCGACGGCCGCGACGGCTACCCGGTGGAGCCCGGCCGCTACCGGCTGGTGGTCAGCCGGGCCTGCCCCTGGGCCAGCCGGGCCGTCGTCGTACGGCGGCTCCTCGGGCTGGAGGAGGCGCTGCCCATGGCCGTCGCCGGGCCGGTGCACGACGAGCGCAGCTGGACCTTCGACCTGGACCCGGGCGGACGCGACCCGGTGCTCGGCATCGAGCGGCTCCGGGAGGCCTACCTCGCGCGCGACCCCGGCTACGACCGGGGCATCACGGTGCCGGCCCTCGTGGACGTGCCCACCGGAAAGGTGGTCACCAACGACTTCCCGCGCATCACGCTCGACCTGTCACTGGAGTGGCGGGCCCACCACCGCGCGGGCGCCCCCGACCTCTATCCCGCCGCCCTGCGCCCCGCCATCGACGCCGTCAACGAGGTCGTGTACCGGGACGTGAACAACGCCGTGTACCAGGCCGGGTTCGCGGGCGGCCAGCAGGCGTACGAGGAGGCGTACCAGCGGCTCTTCGCCCGCCTCGACCGGCTCTCGGCCCGCCTGGAACGCTCCCGCTACCTGGTCGGCGACACCATCACCGAGGCCGACGTACGGCTGTTCACCACCCTGGTGCGCTTCGACGCCGTCTATCACGGCCACTTCAAGTGCAACCGGAACAAGCTGAGCGAGATGCCCGTCCTCTGGGCGTACGCGCGGGACCTGTTCCAGACGCCCGGCTTCGGCGACACCGTCGACTTCGAACACATCAAACGGCATTACTACCTGGTCCACACCGACATCAATCCCACCGGGATCGTGCCCGCGGGACCCGATCTCTCGGGCTGGCTCGAACCGCACGGCCGCGCGGCCCTCGGGGGAAGGCCGTTCGGCGCCGGCACCGCGCCCGGCCCGGTCGCCCCCGCGGAAGCGGTACCGGCCGGCCACACCCCGCTCCCGCGGGCCTAGGAGGCGTGCCATGGCCGAACACGCGACGACCGTACGGCGGCTGATGGAGGAGTACGGGCGCACCCACGCCGAGGAAGCGGGCATCGGGCTGCGGAACACGCCCGCGCCGCTGTACCGGCTGCTGACCCTCTGCGTGCTGTTCTCCGTCCCCATCAGCGCCGACATGGCGGTGGCGGCGGCCCGGGAACTGGCCGCGGCCGGGATGCGCACCCCGCGCGCCATGCTGGACGCCTCCTGGCAGGACCGGGTGGACGCCCTGGGCCGCGCCCACTATCGCCGCTACGACGAGAGCACCTCCACCGCGCTGGGCGCCGGGGCGCAACTCGTCCTCGACCGCTGGCACGGAGACCTGCGCCGGCTGCGCGAGGAGGCCGACGGGGACCCCGCGCGCGTGCGCGACCTGCTGCGGGAGGTACCGCGCATCGGACCGGTGGGAGCGGACATCTTCTGCCGGGAGGCCCAGGGGCTGTGGCCCGAACTGCGCCCCGCCTTCGACGACCGGGCCCGCCACGCCGCCGCCGAGCTGGGACTCCCGACGTCCCCCGAGGCGCTGGCCGGCCTCGTCGGCGCCGACGACCTGCCGCGGCTGGCGGCCGCCCTGGTCCGCGTCGAACTGCACAAGGGCGCCGCCGAGCGCCTGCGCGAAACCGGCTGACCACCCGCTACCGGGGCGGCGACCGAGGTGCCACCATGGGCCCGGGCCGTTCGGGAAGGGGCGCGGGATGGGCGAGGAGCCGGCGGTACGGATCGAGCGGGACGGGCCGGTGTTCACGGTGGTCCTCAGCCGGCCCGAGGTGCGCAACGCGGTCGACGGCCCGACGGCGGCCCTGCTCGCCGACGCCTTCCGCGCGTTCGAGGCCGACGAGGACGCCGCCGTCGCCGTGCTGTGGGGCGAGGGCGGCACGTTCTGCTCCGGCGCCGACCTCAAGGCCGTCGGCACCCCGCGCGGCAACCGGGTCGGCGCCGACGGCGACGGGCCGATGGGGCCCACCCGGATGCGGCTGGGCAAGCCGGTCATCGCCGCCGTCGCCGGACACGCCGTCGCCGGCGGCCTGGAACTGGCCCTCTGGTGCGACCTGCGGGTGGCGGAGGAGGACGCCGTCTTCGGGGTCTTCTGCCGTCGCTGGGGCGTACCGCTCGTGGACGGCGGCACCGTCCGGCTGCCGCGCCTCATCGGGGAGAGCCATGCCATGGACCTGATCCTCACCGGCCGCGAGGTCTCCGCCGCCGAGGCGTACGGGATGGGCCTCGCCAACCGGCTCGTACCGCCGGGCCGGGCCCGCGCCGAGGCGGAGGAACTGGCCCGGCGGATCGCCGCTTTCCCGCAGCTGTGCCTGCGCCACGACCGGCTGTCGGTGCTGGAACAGCACGGGCTGGGCGAGCCGGAGGCCCTGGCCGCCGAGTTCCGGCACGGCGCGGTCCCGCTCGCGGCCGGGGAGACGCAGGCGGGGGCCGACCGGTTCGCGGCGGGGGCCGGCCGGCACGGTACGTACGAGGACTGAACCGGCCCGGCGCTGCGCCGAGCCGGCCCAGCGCTCCGCCGACCGACCGGCCCGGCGCTCCGGGGACCAACCGGGCGGCACAGCGGCACGGTCACCCGAACGGCCGCGCTCCGGTGTCCCCCACGCGGGCTCCGCAGAAGGCTGGAGGGTGCGCCGGAACCGGCGTACCCGCGGTCGAAGGAGCTTCCCGTGTCCCAGCAGACGACCCCCCGGTCCCCCCACCCCGACGGCGCCCGCTACGCCTGGGCGGCGGGCGGCACGGTGTTCGCCGGTGTCCTCCTCCTCGTCAACGGCGTCCTCGGCGTGATCAAGGGCATCTCGGGCATCGCCGAGGACGACGTGTACACCCGGCTGGGGTCCTACGTGTTCCGGTTCAACGTCACGGCGTGGGGCTGGATCCACCTGGTGATCGGCGTCATCCTGCTCGTCGTCGGCGCCTTCCTCCTCAAGGGCGCGGGCTGGGCGCGCGTCGTCGGTGTGGCCCTCGCCGCCATCAACGTGATCATCGACTTCATGTGGCTCCCGTACACGCCGGTCTGGGCCATCGTCTCGATCGCCATCTCCCTCTTCATCATCTGGGCCCTGTGCACGGACGGCAGCCGCCCCGCGTCCCGCCCCGTCTGACCGCCCGCCGCCCGACGCGGGACCCCGCCGTGAGCACCTCGCAGCGGGGTCCCGTCACGTCCGGCGGCCGGACGTTCGCCCCCGATTGGCCTAACCGGCCCCCGTCGCACACCGGTTGGACGTCCGTATGGGGGAGGCTGGCCCGGAAGCGTCCGTAACTCCCCCCACCGCACCGGGAGTGGTCATGAACGGATTGGGCCGGCGTGTGTTCCTCACCGCGGCGGGGGCCGTCGGCGTACGCGCCGTCACCGGCACCGCTGCCGCGGCCACCCGGGCGGCGCTCGACGCCGCCAGCGGGGCCGGATACGTCGACGTACAACTACTGAACATCACCGATCTGCACGGGTACCTCGGCGCACCGCCCGACCGGGACGCCGTCATCACCGGAGCCGGCGGGCGGACCTACACGGTCGGCGGAGTCGCCTACCTGGCCACGCACCTGGAACGGCTGCGCGCCGGACGGGCCAACACCTTCTTCTTCGCGCCCGGAGACCTCTTCTCCGGCTGGGAGTTCCCCGCCTTCACCCTGGCCGACGAGCCGACCATCGAAGCCCTCAACCTCCTCGGCCTCGACTTCGCGACCGCCGGGAACCACGAGTTCGACCGCACGCCCGGATACCTCGTCCAGCACATGGAACAGGGCCTCCCCTACGCGGGCGAGGGGAGCACCAACACCTTCCCCGACTCCCGGGGACGCCGCTTCCACGGCGCCGACTTCCGCTACTACAGCGCCAACGCCGTCACGGGCGGCCCGGCCGGGGCGACCGTACTGCCCCCTTACCACATCGAGTACGTACGGGCCCCCGGCGGACGGCAGCTGCCCCTCGGCTTCATCCACCTCACGGCCGTCGGCACGGAGGGGTTCTCGAACTCCTTCCAGCCCGGGCTCACCACCCTGGACGAGCTGACCGCCGCGAACCGCTGCGCCGCCGAGCTCAAGGCCCGAGGGGTCAACGCGATCGTGCTCAGCATGCACGACGGCGCGGTGGCCGGATCCGCCTTCGACTCCGGCACCGACCCCAGCGGACCGGCGTACGAACTGGCGCTGCGCGTGTCCGCCGACATCGACGCCATCGTGACGGGGCACTGGCACTGCGCCTTCACCATGATGCTGCCCGACCCCGCCGGACGCCCGCGGCCCTTCGTGGAGGCCGGCTGCCACGGACAGATCGTCAACGAGATCACCCTGCGCCTCGACCCCGCCACCGGCGCCGTTATCCGCGAGCTGACCACCTCGACCAACCACCCCAACACCCACGACGTCGCCCCCGATCCGGCGATGAGCCGGCTCGTCGACTACTGGAAGGGCTACGCCGCCCGGCACGCGGCCACGACCATCGGCCGCCAGCGCGCCCCCTTCCGCCGCGCCCTGTCCCCCGTCGGCGAGAGCACCATGGGCAACCTCGTCGCCGACTGGGCGCTGTGGGCGTCCGCACAGCCGGCCGACTCCTTCGACACCAGCCCCCGCCCCGGCGGCGCCGGCCGCGCGGCCGACCTGGCGCTGATCGCCCTGGCCCCGCGGACCGGCCGGAGCGTCATCAACACCGACCTCCCCCTCGGCTCCGCCACCGGCGACCCCGTCAGCTTCGAACGGGCCTGGCGGGCGGTCGGGTACGGCTGCCCCCTGGTCACGGCGACCGTCAGCGGCCGGCAGCTCCACGACGCGCTGGAGCAGCAGTGGGCGCCGGCCGCGGACGGCACGCTGACCTACGCCCCCCTCGCGGTCTCGGACAACGTCCGCTACGTCTTCGACGCCGCCCGGCCCGTCGGGGACCGGGTGGCCCCCGCCGACGTGCTCATCGGCGGCTCGGTGCTGCGCCTGGACGGCACGTACCGGGTGGTGACGACCTCGTACACGCTGACCGGGCAGGACGGCTACCCCGCGCTCGGCGCCTTCCGTGACCCGGCCCGCCACCGGCGCGACACGGACAGCTTCGTCGCCTTCGTGGCCGCCCGGGGCACCCTGGAGGCGGTGTCGACCGGCCGGGTCGCCGAGAAGCGCGGCCGGCTGGCCGCAGGGGCCGTAGGGCGGCTGCTCCCGCTCGACGAGCCGTCCGCCGCGCTGCCCGCCCCGGTCGCGGCGGCCGAGGACGCGGCCCGCGACACCGGACGCCGCCCCGTCTGCTGAGCGCGCGGGTTACGGCCCCGGGCCTACGCGCGCGGGGGCGACCGGTATTCCGGTCGCCCCCGCCGTCGGGTCCTCGGTTCCCGGGCCCCGGGTCAGCGCGTGGCGCCGAAGTCCTGCGTCCAGTACTGGCCCGGCTGCGCGAGCCCGATGCCGATCTCCTTGAAGGAGCAGTCGAGGATGTTCCGCTTGTGGCCGGGGCTGTTCATCCAGCCCTCCATGACCTTCGCGGCGGTGCTGTAGCCGTAGGCGACGTTCTCGCCGTACGTGCGCCACTCGTACCCGGCGCGGGTGATGCGCGCGCCCGGGTCGGAGCCGTCGGATCCGGTGTGGGACATGTTCTGGTGGGCGGCCATGTCCGCGCTGTGGTCCTGGGCGGCCTTCGTGAGCTTCGCGTTCACGGTGAGGGCCGGGCAGCCGACGGCGGCGCGCTCCTGGTTGACGAGCTGGAGGACCTCGGCCTGGGGGCCGGAGAGCGTCTCGGAGCCGGCCGGGGCGGAGGGCTCGGCGGACGGCCGCGCGGGCTGGGGCTGCGCCGGTTCGGGCTGCGCGGGCGCCGGAGCCTCGGCCTGCGGCTCCGCCGGCTGCTCGGCGACCGGCTGCGCGACGGGCTCGGCGGCCTCGGTGGGTTCGGCGGCCTGCGCCGGGGCGGCCTCGGGGGCGGCGGGTGCCTCGGCCTGGACCGGGGCCTGCGTGGGCTGGTGGTGGCCCGGCCGGCCGAGGGGCGCGTCCTGCCAGGGGCGGCTGTCCTGCTGGGCCGCGGCGGAGCGGGGGTGCGCGGAGTCCTGGGGGCCCAGGCACGCCATGGCGGCGGTGGGCACGCCCACGACGGCAAGCGCCCCGACGGCGACGGCTATCTTCCGGTAGTGCGTTTTCTTACGGTGCTTCCTCATGCGTGACCTCACTCGGTGATCGCGAAGCTCCCGGTGCCCGACCGCGGGACACCGCAGGAGCCGCCATTCTTAGAAGCCGGGCAGGAGCCTGGCAAGCCGGCTCCGCCGCGCCGCCCGGGAGGCCCGGAGCACGGCTTGAAACGGCCGGAAGATCGTGCATACCGGCCCGCGATCACCGCCGCACGCGCCTGACGCGCCGCTAGAACCGCCTCCCGTCAGCCCCGTTGGGCACAGGTAAATGAGAACCGGTGATTCCGTTTCCGGCGGTGTGCGGCATGTCAACGCCAAATAGCCACAAAAGGCGAAATGTCGACGCGATCGCCGCCCCCGCCCGCCCCGACGACCCGCCGGGCGGCCCGTGACGCATGTCACGATCCGGCAGGGAACCGCCCTATGGGTTGGCTGTGAAGTGACGGAGATGTGGGGGACGAGTGCGGGCGATGGGGCGAGAAGTTCTATATTCGTACGAACCAGCCATGCGCGGCCCTGCTGCGGTGATCAGGGGGGAATACGACTGCGATGGCCGACAACGATGCCGCCCCGCACACCCGGACGGAGTCCCGGAGCGTCCAGAAGGTCCGCAGGAAGGCCCGCCTGCGCAAGCGGCTCGGCGTGGGCGCCGCCGTCCTGTCCCTGGCCGCCGCCGCCACGACCGCGTACGCGTTCACCTTCGGCGACTCCTCCGGAGCCACCCGGGGGGACGCCCGGCTCGCCGACTCCGCCGCCTCCGGCGGCGCGAACGGCAACGGCGCAGCGAAGGGCGCGCAGGAGCCGTGGGACGGCAAGGTCAAGGTGCTGGGCGACGGCTCCACCTCCAACACCGGACCGCAGCCGGGCCAGCTCAAGCCCGAGCGGCTGAAGCCGGGCGAGAAGCCGCCGCAGTTCGTGGTCTTCTCCTGGGACGGCGCGCTGGAGGGTGACGACCACCTCTTCTCGCACTTCCGTCAGGTGGCCAAGGAGAGCAAGGCCCACATGACCTTCTTCCTCACCGGCATCTATCTGCTGCCGGACGCCAAGAAGATGCTCTACCGGCCGCCGCAGCACCCCCAGGGCTCGGCCGCCATCTCGTACCCGACCGTCCCGCACGTGAAGACCACGCTGGAGCAGCTGCGCGGCGCCTGGGCCGACGGCGACGAGATCGGGTCACATTTCAACGGGCACTTCTGCGGCCCCAAGGGCGGCGGCGACTGGAGCCCCGAGGAGTGGAAGAGCGAGATCGACCAGGCGTACTCCTTCATGAAGAACTGGAAGACCAACACCGGCTTCACCAAGGACGCGCCCCTGCCCTTCGACCCGGACCGGGAGGTGGTCGGCGGCCGGGCCCCCTGCCTGGAGGGCCAGAAGAACCTGCTGACCGCGATCAAGCCGTACGGCTGGCGCTACGACGCGAGCTCCTCCGGGGACTTCCAGATGTGGCCGTCCAAGCAGCAGGACATATGGAACTTTCCACTCCAGCTCGTCCCCTTGCAGGGCAAGGAGACGCAGGTCCTCTCCATGGACTTCAACTTCCTCTACAACCAGTCCGGCGACAAGACCCAGGGCGACCCGGCGAAGTTCGCCGCCTGGCAGACGCAGACCCGCATGTCGTACCTCAACGGCTTCAACCGCGTCTACAACGGCAGCCGCGCGCCCATGTTCATCGGCAACCACTTCGAGGACTGGAACGGCGGCATCTACATGAACGCCGTCGAGGACGTGATGCGGGACGTCTGCCCCCGCCAGGAGGTCCGCTGCGTCTCCTTCAAGGAGCTGGCGGACTGGCTCGACGCCCAGGACCCCAAGGTCCTGGCCCGGCTGCGCATGCTCGACCCGGCGCAGGCGCCGGACTGGAAGACCCTGGTCAAGTGAGCGTGCGCGGCGGCCGGGACCGTCGGCCGCCGCCGCCCACGCTCACTTCACGGCCTTGATGTAGTCGGCCCACAGGCGCACCGCCCGCTCGCTGCCGGGCGTGCCCGGGGCGTCAGCGCCCAGCCCCGTCAGCGGCAGCGGGACCAGGTCGGTCAGCGCCATCCGGTAGACCACCACGGCCGTGGACTCCTTCTCGGTGCTGGCCACGAACCAGCCCGCCGTGTTCGCGGCCGTCGTCCCGGTCTTGCCCGCCGCGCCGGGATGCGCCTTGGCCGCCGACTTCGCCGACCCGTCGGTGACCGTGTCCCGCAGGGCCTCCGTCACCGTACGGGCGGTCTTGGCCGACACCGCTCGCGTGGGCTTCGGCGCGGCGACGGGCACCACCGCGCCGTTGCGGGTGACCGAGCGGACCGAGTACGGGTCCGTGTGCATGCCCTGGGCCGCGAAGGTCTCGTACGCGCCGGCCATGCGGATGGCGCTGGGCGTGGAGTTCTCCCCGAGCGCGAAGGCGGGGATCCGCGGCCCCAGGCTCGATTCGAGCAGGCCCGCCCGCCGCGCGAACGCGTCCACCCGGTCCAGGCCCACGTCGAGGCCGAGCTGGAGCAGCGGGGTGTTGACCGAGTTCGCGACGGCCTGGCGCATGGTGACCTGGCCCCAGTTGCGCCCGCCGTCGTTCTTCCCCTTGACCACCTTGCCGCTGCGGTCCCAGTACGGGCCCTCGGGCGTCTGCACGGTGACCTGGTCGTTGCCGTCGTAGAGGGCCGTGGGGGACAGGGGCGTACGGGCCGCGCCGCGCGTGCGCGTGACGCCCTCCTCCAGCGCGGCGGCGTAGACGAGCGGCGTGAACGCCGTGCCGGCCGGGATCGTCGTCGCGTTCGACTCGTTGAAGCCCTGCTTCAGGTAGTCCGGGCCGCCGTACACGGCCAGCAGCCGGCCGTCGGGGGCGACGCTCGCCGCGCCGATCTTCGCGTGCTGGTCGGTGTCGGGGCGCTGCTGCGCGTCGAAGGCCTTCTGGGCGTTCTGGACGGCGGCCGTCAGGGCCTCCATGCGGGACCGGTCGAAGGTCGTGTAGACCTGGTAGCCGCCGAGGTCGAAGTCGGAGTCCTTGATGTCCCCGGCCTTGATGGCGTACTGCTTGGCCAGCTCCACCAGGTAGCCGGTCTGCGCGCCGGGCGTGCCGGACAGGGAGGTCCCGGAGGGCTCCGGGAACTTCGTGTACGTGGCCCGCTCCTTGGCCGAGAGCCGGCCGGTCTCGACCATGCGGTCCAGGATCCAGCTCCACCGCTCGACGGCCCGCTCGTGGTTCGCCTTGCCGAGGGCCGGGTCGAACAGCCCGGCGCCCTTGAGGAGGGAGGCCAGGAAGGCGCCCTCGCTCGCGTTGAGCTGCGATACGTCCTTGCCGTAGTACGCCTGGGCCGCGCGCTGGATGCCGTAGGTACCGCGGCCGAACCAGCTGGTGTTGAGGTAGTCCTGGAGGATCTGCTCCTTGCCCTTCTGGTTGTCCAGCTTGACCGCGAGGAGCAGCTCGGTGAACTTGCGGGACAGGGTGCGGTCCTGGCTCAGGTAGGCGTTCTTCACGTACTGCTGGGTGATGGTCGACCCGCCCTGGGTCTCGCCGCCCGTGACCGCGGCGCGCACGGCGCGCAGGACGCCCGAAGGCGAGACGCCGGGGTCGGAGTAGAAGCTGGAGTTCTCGGCCGCGAGCACGGCGCCCTGGACCGGTGCGGGCACCTTGTCGAGCGGCATCTCCTGGCGGCTGACCCAGCCGGTACGGGCCATCGTCGAACCGTCGGCCCAGTAGTAGATGTTGTCCTGTTGCTTGGCGAACGAGTTGAGATCGTCGGGTATGTCCGTCACCGCGTACGCGCACGCGACGAAGCCCACCATGCCGATGAGGGCGTACAGGCACGCGCCCAGCCACTGGCGCCAGGAGGGTATCCAGCGGCGCCAGCCGGCCCGGCCCGGCCGCGGATAGGCGGGCCGCAGCCGGCGCAGCAGCGGCCGGACCCTGGCGAGGGCGGCGGTGAGGACCGGCGCCAGGGCGGTGGCGAGGGGGGCCGTGAGGGTACGGATCCGGCCGGTCTTCGTACGGGCCCGGCGGCGCGAACCGGAGCCCCCGGGGCGGCCCGACGGGGCCGCGCCGCCGCCGTCGGCCGGGGCCGCCCGCCCGCCGCGCGCACGTCCTCTGCCGCCCCTCTCCTGCCTGCCCACTGCGCATGCCCTTTCCGCCGTACTTTCCCCACACCCTAGAGGCACTGCCTGTGTGGCTGTTGTGGGGCTCTCACACTCCGGACAAAAGGGGTGTCCGCGCGGCCGATCCGGAATCCGGAAGCACAGTTCCGGCGCCCCGGAGCCGCGGTGTGCGCACGTCAAGCGGAACGGATCGAAGGGGTCGCCAAGTTGTGCGAAGATTCCGTCCCCCGGTTCGAGCGGACCGGGTGACAAGGGGAAACACAGTGATAGCAAAGAGGTTCAGGCTCGCCGTGGGGGCGACCCTGACCGTGGGCGTCGCGTCCGCGAGCCTGCTCGCCTACTCCGCGAGCGCGGAATCCGGCCCCAAAGACGCCGACCGCAAGACGGTCGACACCTTCGCCCGCCTGGCGGACGATGTGCTGTCCCAGCGTACCGAGGCCCTGGTCGAGGAGCCGGCGGGACACCGCGCCCCGGCCCGTACCCCGTCCGCCAAGGCGCGCCTTTCCACCCAGCTGAAGAAGGACGAGGACGCCGCGATGGCGTCGCTGCGTTCGCGCAAGACCCGGCTGGCGGCGCTCGGCGAGGCCTACACGGGCGCCGACACCAAGGTCTCCGTGGACAAGGCCACCGTCACCGGCGGCAAGGCCACCGTGGAGGTCACCGAGCAGACCACGCTCACCTACAAGAAGGTGCGCGGCGACGAGCCGGCCACGACCGACTTCCGCACCCGCTACGAGCTGAAGCTCACCAGCAAGAAGGGCGGTGCCTGGGAGCTGACCTCGATCGCCTCCCAGGAGGCCGGCCCCGTCGCGGTGAACGAGCCGGTGGCCGCCAAGGTCAACGTGGTCAAGGACGACGGCAACCAGTACCCGGACGGCACGCCCGCGTCCACCAAGTACCCGGCGCCGGCCAAGCCCAAGGCGAAGACCGGCGGCGCCTACGACTACAACGCCATGGCGCAGTACGCCGAGAAGTACTGGAGCAACTACAACCCGGCCTACCGCAAGTTCACCGGCGCCGGCGGAGACTGCACCAACTTCATCAGCCAGGCGCTGAAGGCGGGCGGCTGGAAGGCCGTTCCCGGCTCCTCCTCGGACTACCGCAACTGGTGGTACGACGGCACCCGCCAGTCCGACTCCTGGGTCGGCGCGAACGAGTGGGCCTGGTTCACGCTCTCCAACCAGCGGGCCGCCAACCTGGCCAACGTCTACCAGACGGACGTCGGCGACATCGTGCAGGTGGACTTCAACAAGGACGGGTCCAAGGACCACTCCATGATGGTGACGTACCGCAGCGCCGCGGGCATGCCGTACCTCACCTACCACTCCACCAACACCAAGCGGAAGTCGCTCGCGAGCCTGATCGCGTCCTACCCGGACGCCGTCTACTTCGCGTACCGCACCTGACGCCGACGCCCGGCCCTGACACCGCCCGCCGCGAAACCTCGCGGCGGGCGGTGCCGCGTGTCAGGCCGGGCCGACGGCTCCAGGTGGCCGGGGGCGCCCGGGGTCTTCGTACGCGGTGGTGGTCAGGAGGCGGCGCGGCCGTGCGCCAGGGGCCACTCGCGGTGGAGGCTGCCCAGCGGGACGCGCCGCTCGACGGCCGGGGTGCCGAACAGCGACAGCCCGAGCTGGAGCTGCCCGCTCAGGTCGAAGCCGCCGTGCAGCGCCCAGGAACCGGCCGCCGCGGCCGTGCGGTCACCGGACGCCGTCGCCTTGCCGTCGGCCTCGCCGCGCAGGTAGGGCGCGAAGTCGGCGGTGACGCCGACGGCCCCGTACAGACCGACGGAGGCCTCGGCGCCGACCGCGGCCTTGACCTGCCCGGCCGCGCCGACCTCGGCCTTCACCGGCGAGCTGCGGACGGCCGAGGCGCTGACCGGGGTCCAACCCTTGCCCGCCGCGTAGCCGCCGCCGACGCGGAAGTCACCCGTCACGTCCTGCCGGACGTCGAGGGTGACGCGGCCGTCCGCCTCCACCTGGACGTAACAGGTCAGATCGAGGTTGACGACGACCGGCACCGGGCCCACCTGGAGGACGGGATCGCTGTGCAGCCTGGCGAACGGGAGGCGCCTGGGCGCGCCGGTGCTCGCCGCTGCACGCCCCTTCAGCTCCCACTGGGAGGACCAGTCGCCGCTCATGCCGAGGAAGGCCGCGCCCGGGCCGGCGCCGGGGCCGCCCTGGTAGGAGAACTCCACCTCGGGGGCGAGCTGGACGAAGCCGGACACCGAGGCGCCGGCCGAGGCGGGGGCGCCTTCGGCGGTGGCGACGGCGGCGTCGACATCGAGCCGGAGGCTGCCGAGGGGCAGGCGCGCGCCGTGGGGGCCGGAGCGCACGCCCCCGGTCTTCGCCCAGGAGACGGTGACGCCCTTCATCAGGGGCTCGACGCGGACGGTGGCCGGGTCGACGGGGACCTTGCCGTCGGCCGTGTCGTCCCCGAGGGCGGCGGCGAGCGTCGTGGAGGCGGTCTTCACCTCGGTGCCGCGGTCCGTCGTGCCGACGACCTCGGTCACCTTCGCGAGCAGCCCGTCGGGAGCGCCGGGCGCCGGGGCGCTGGCGATGACGTCGCCCACCGCCACGGGCGCGTCGGGTGCGGCGGCCGAGCGGCTGGGGGAGGCGGAGGGGGTCCGACGCGCGGGCGGGGCGTTCGATATGACGGCCCGTCCGCTGGCCTTGTCGTACGAGGCGACCTTGAGCGGGGCCTTCTCGGGGCCCTTCCCGTCGGTACGGGCGCGGGTGAGGGCGGTCGGCGCGGCCGACCCCTGCGGCGCGGCGTCCACGTCCAGCCGCTCGGGGGCGTCACCGGCCCGCGCCGCGGCGGTCGGGGGACTCGTGGTCCCGGCCGCGCCCGTGTGGGCGGTCGTGGAGCAGGCGGTGGCGGCGAGCGTCAGGGTGGTCAGACCGGGGAGCAGGAGACGGCGGGTGAACGTGCGCACGTGTGAGGGTGACCTTCTTGCGGGAGGGTTCGTTACTGACGAGTAACGCGAAAGTCGATCATGTCACGTGCGCTCGGCGGCAGTCAGGGTGGGTCCGGCCAACTCACCGCCGGGGCAGGGCGGTTGAACCTTCACCTAGCTGGGGCCCCGGCGGTGGGCGGCGGCTACAGGCCGATGTCGCGCCGGCTCATGTCGGCCAGGGATTCACGGCGTACGAGGAGCCGCGCCGAGCCGTCGCGGACCGCGACCACCGGCGGTCGGCCGACCAGGTTGTAGCCGGACGCCATGGACAGGTGGTAGGCGCCGGCCGCGGGTACGGCGAGGAGGTCCCCGGGCCGGACGTCGGCCGGCAGGGGCACGTCCTCGGCGAGGACGTCGCCCGCCTCGCAGTGCCGGCCCACCACCGTGACGAGGGCCGGCGCGGCCGTCGAGCGGCGGCCGACCAGCCGGGGCGCGTACCGGACCTCGTATAGGGCCGGCCGGGGGTTGTCGCTCATGCCGCCGTCGACGGCGACGAACGTGCGCCCCGAGGTCTCCTTGACGGTGAGCACCCGGTAGACGGCCACGCCCGCCGGGCCGACGAGGGCGCGGCCCGGTTCGACGGTCAGCCGCGGCACCGGCAGCTTCGCGTGCGCGCAGCCGTCCGCCAGCTCGGCCCGGACCCGGGCGGCCAGCGCGGCCGGGTCGAGGGCGGCTTCGCCGGGGCGGTACGGGGTGCCGTGGCCGCCGCCGATGTTCAGCTGGGGGAGCTCCAGGCCGTGGTGGTCGCGCACCTGGGTCATCAGGCCGACCATCCGGCGCACGGCGGCGACGTACGGCTTGACCGAGGTGATCTGGGAGCCGATGTGGCAGTGCAGCCCCACGAGTTCCAGGCGGGGCCGGGCCAGCACCCGGGCGATGGCGTGCTGGGCGGACCCGTCCGTGAGGGAGAGGCCGAACTTCTGGTCCTCCGTACCGGTACGGATCTTGGCGTGGCCACCCGCCGCGATGCCGGGCACGACCCGCACCATGACCGGCCGGCGCTCGCCGTCGGGGACGATCTCGGCCAGCCGGGCGATCTCCGGCGCGCTGTCGAGGACGATGCGGCCGACCCGGAGCCGCACGGCGGCGTACAGGTCCTCGGGGCTCTTGGCGTTGCCGTGCAGGACGATCCGCCCGGCCGGGAACCCGGCGGCGGTGGCGAGGCCGAGTTCCCCGGCGGAGCAGACGTCGAGGCCCAGGCCCTCCTCCTCGACCCAGCGGACCATCGCCCGGCAGAGGAAGGCCTTGGCTGCGTAGACGACGTCCGCGTCGGGGAAGGCGGCGCGGTAGGCGCGGCAGCGGTCGCGGACCTCGCCCTCGTCCAGGAGGTAGAGCGGGGTGCCGAACCGGGTGGCGGCCTCGGCGAGGGAGACCCCGGCGACGGTGACGTCGCCGCCGGGGGCCGGCCGGGCCGACGAAGGCCAGACGGAGAGGTCCGCCGGGGCGGCGGCGTGGACGGGGGCGGCCGGGAGGGTGACGGTCATGGCGGCGGGCCCTTCAGCCGATCGGGAGGTGCGGACGGTTGACGGCCGGGGCGGCGCGGTGGGGCTCGCGGCCCGGCCGGCCGGCCGGCGGCTCCGCGCCGGCCGCACCGGCGGCGGGGGCGCACAGCTGCGGGTCCACCGTGAGGAGCTGGATGCCCAGCGGGCGGGCCAGGGCGCGCAGGGCCGGTTCCGAGAGCCTGATCCACGGCTGGTCCGGGCCCAGGGTGGCGGTGAGCCGCTCGGCCGAGGTGAAGCCGACGGCGGTCCGCTCGCCGGGAGCGGTACGGAAGAAGCGGGCCGTGCAGCCCGCGGGTCCCGGCCGGACGGGGACGTGCAGGGGTCCGGCCGGGACGCGTTCGCAGGGTTCGGGGTCTTCGGCGCGGTCGGTGCTCGGCATGGTCGGCCTCCTGATCGGGAGCGTGCGGTGGCGCCCCGGCGGGAGGGCCGGGCGGCGCGCTTCGGCGAAGGTATGCCCGTACGGCCGGGGCCGGCCCCGGCGCTGACGCATGCTTGACGGGATCTCCCGCGGCGCTGACGCGTTGTTGACGCCCCGGCCGTACGACGACGCGGGGCGTGGTGGGGGGATCAGGGTTCGAAGCGGTAGCCCATGCCCGGCTCGGTGATCAGGTAGCGCGGACGGGAGGGGTCCGCTTCCAGTTTCCGCCGTAGCTGGGCCATGTAGACCCGCAGGTAGTTGGTGTTCTCGCGGTACGTCGGCCCCCACACCTCCAGCAGCAGCCGGCCCTGGGTGATCAGCCGGCCCGGGTGGGTGAGGAGGATCTCCAGCAGGTGCCACTCGGTCGGGGTCAGACGGACCGTGCGCTCGCCCCGCCGGACCTTCTTCGCCACGAGGTCCACGGTGAACCCGTCGGTGGTGACGACGGCGGTCTCCTCGGCCCGGGACGCCCCCGGCGCCGCCTGCCGGCGCGCGGCCGCCCGCAGGCGGGCCAGCAGCTCGTCCATGCTGAACGGCTTCGTCACGTAGTCGTCCGCCCCCGCGTCGAGCGCCCGGACCTTGTCCTCGGAGCCGTGGCGCGCGGAGAGGACCAGGATCGGGACGAGCCGGTCCCGGCTGCGGACGCTGCTGATGACCTCGACGCCGTCCATGTCGGGCAGGCCGAGGTCCAGCACGATGACGTCGGGCGCGCGGGCGGCCGCGAGCCGCAAGGCCGAGCCCCCGTCGGGGGCCTCCTCGACGGCGAACCCGCGCGCCTGGAGGTTGATCTTCAGGGCGCGGACGAGCTGGGGATCGTCCTCCACCACCAGCACCCGGGTCATGGATGTGCGGCCTTTCGTTCGTCGTGGGGCGGTCGCCGCCGGGAAGGGGGGAGCCGGCCGGAGGAGGTGTGCCCCCGGCCGGCTCCCGGTCCGCGCGCCGTGGAACCTCAGGGGTGGACCAGGGCCTTGAGGGCGGTGTTGAGTTCGAGGACGTTCACCCGGGGTTCGCCCATGAAGCCGAGCACGCGGCCCCGCGTGTGCGCGGCGACGAGTTCCTCGACCCGCTCGACGGCGAGCCCGTTGCGCTCGGCGACCCGGTGCGCCTGGAGCCCGGCATACGCGGGGGAGATGGCCGGGTCCAGGCCCGAGCCGGAGGAGGTGACGGCGTCGGCGGGCACGTCCTCGGGCCTGACCCGGTAGGAGGGCGTGGAGTTGTCCGTGATGACCGCCGCCTTCGCGCCGACGACCTGGGCGCAGAGGGTGCCCTCCTCGGCGTCCTCGGTGCAGCGGCCGTTCACCGCGCCGTTGTCGGCGGAGCGGTTGGTGGCCCCGGAGAGGATCAGCGTGTACCGCGTGTTGACGCTGTTGGTGCCCAGTCCGTTGGAGGGGCGCGGCTGGAACCACCTGAGGTCCGGTTTCGCCGCCTCTTCGGCGTTGCCCGGGTCCTGCTTCGGCAGCGGGTAGCTCTGGCCGATGAGCGACGAGCCGACGACCCGGCCGCTCCCGTCCTTCACCTCGGAGCCGTTGGCCTGGTCGGGGAAGAGCGCCTGGGCGACGCCGGTGACGGCGAGCGGGTAGAGCACGCCGCAGAGCACCGTCAGGACCAGCAGGGCGCGGAGGCCGGCGCCGACGAGGCGGGCCGTATTGCCTACGGAAGTGTTCATGCGGATCAGCCGATTCCGGGGATGAGGGAGAGGAGGAGGTCGATGAGCTTGATGCCGATGAACGGGGCGACGAGACCGCCCAGTCCGTAGAGGCCGAGGTTGCGGCGGAGCATCCTGTCGGCGCTGGTCGGCCGGTACCGGACGCCCTTGAGGGCGAGGGGGACCAGGGCGATGATGATCAGCGCGTTGAAGATGACGGCGGACAGGATCGCCGACTCCGGGGAGGCCAGGCCCATGATGTTGAGCTTGTCGAGGCCCGGGTAGACCACGGCGAACATGGCCGGGATGATCGCGAAGTACTTGGCCACGTCGTTGGCGATGGAGAAGGTGGTCAGCGCGCCCCGGGTGATGAGGAGCTGCTTGCCGATCTCGACGATCTCGATGAGCTTGGTCGGGTCGGAGTCCAGGTCCACCATGTTCCCGGCCTCCTTGGCGGCCGAGGTACCGGTGTTCATGGCCACGCCGACGTCCGCCTGGGCGAGGGCCGGGGCGTCGTTCGTACCGTCGCCCGTCATCGCGACCAGCTTGCCGCCGGCCTGTTCCCGCTTGATGAGGGCCATCTTGTCCTCGGGGGTGGCCTCGGCGAGGAAGTCGTCGACGCCGGCCTCCCGTGCGATCGCCTTCGCGGTCAGCGGGTTGTCACCGGTGATCATGATGGTCTTGATGCCCATGCGGCGCAGCTCGTCGAAGCGTTCGCGCATGCCCTCCTTGACCACGTCCTTCAGGTGGACGACCCCGAGGATCCGGGCGCCCTTCTCGTCCTCGACGGCCACCAGCAGCGGCGTGCCGCCCGCCTCGGAGATCCGGTCGGCGAGGACGGCCGCGTCGTCGCAGACCCGGCCGCCGCGCTCCTCGACCCAGGCGATGACCGAACCGGCGGCGCCCTTGCGGGTCTTCCTGCCGTCCACGTCGACGCCCGACATACGGGTCTGCGCGGTGAAGGCGATCCATTCGGCGCGGGCGAGCTCGCCCTGGTGGCGTTCGCGCAGCCCGTACCTCTCCTTCGCGAGCACCACGATGGAGCGGCCCTCGGGGGTCTCGTCGGCCAGCGACGACAGCTGCGCGGCGTCGGCCAGTTCGGCGGCCGTGGCGCCCTCGACGGGGAGGAACTCGGCGGCCCGGCGGTTGCCGAGGGTGATGGTGCCGGTCTTGTCGAGCAGCAGCGTCGACACGTCACCGGCGGCTTCGACGGCCCGCCCCGACATGGCGAGGACGTTGCGCTGTACGAGGCGGTCCATGCCCGCGATGCCGATCGCGGAGAGCAAGGCCCCGATGGTGGTGGGGATGAGGCAGACCAGCAGCGCGGTCAGGACGATCATCGACTGCTCGGCGCCCGCGTAGACCGCGAACGGCTGGAGGGTGACGACGGCGAGCAGGAAGACGATCGTGAGGGACGCCAACAGGATGTTGAGGGCGATCTCGTTGGGCGTCTTCTGCCGGGCGGCGCCCTCGACCAGGGCGATCATGCGGTCGATGAAGGTCTCGCCGGGCTTGGTGGTGATCTTGATGACGATGCGGTCGGAGAGGACCTTGGTTCCGCCGGTCACGGCACTTCGGTCGCCGCCGGACTCCCGGATGACGGGCGCGGACTCGCCGGTGATGGCGGACTCGTCGACGGAGGCGACGCCCTCGACGACGTCACCGTCGCCGGGGATGACGTCGCCCGCCTCGCAGACGACCAGATCACCGATGCGCAGCTCGGTGCCCGGGACCTGCTCCTCACCCGAGGCGCCCAGACGGCGGGCGACGGAGTCCGTCTTGGCCCTGCGGAGGGTGTCGGCCTGGGCCTTGCCGCGCCCCTCCGCCACGGCCTCGGCGAGGTTCGCGAAGACCGTGGTCAGCCACAGCCAGGCGGTGATCGCCCAGCCGAACCAGTCGCCGGGGTCCCTCAGGGCCAAGGCGGTGGTGACGACCGAGCCGGCCAGCACCACGAACATGACCGGCGACTTGATCATGACGCGCGGGTCCAGCTTGCGGACGGCGTCGGGGAAGGACTTCAGCAGCTGCCGGGGATCGAACAGGCCCCCGTCCACCCGGCCGGCGGCCGGCTCGCGGCCGGTGGACACCTCCTGGTGCGGAGGCCTCGTGGGGGTTGCGGTGCTCATGCGGCGAGCCCTTCGGCGAGCGGACCCAGCGCGAGGGCCGGGAAGTAGGTGAGTCCGGTGATGATGACGATCGTGCCGACGAGGAGGCCCGCGTAGAGCGGCTTGTCGGTGCGCAGGGTGCCCGCGGTCTCGGGGACCGGGGTCTGCTCGGCGAGCGAACCGGCCAGCGCGAGGACGAACACCATGGGAAGGAAACGGCCCAGCAGCATGGCGAGGCCGATGGTGGTGTTGAACCACTGCGTGTCGGCGTTCAGGCCGCCGAAGGCGGAGCCGTTGTTGTTGGCGCCCGAGGTGTACGCGTACAGGATCTCGGAGAAGCCGTGCGCCCCGGAGTTGAGCATCGAGTGCGGCGGGGTGGGCAGCGCCATCGCGGCCGCGGTGAAGCACAGCACCAGGGCGGGGGTGACGAGGATGTAGCAGGCCGCGAGCTTGATCTGGCGGGTGCCGATCTTCTTGCCGAGGTACTCGGGGGTGCGGCCGACCATCAGGCCGGCGAGGAACACCGCGATGACCGCCATGACGAGCATGCCGTACAGGCCGGAGCCGACGCCGCCGGGCGCGATCTCGCCCAGCTGCATGCCCAGCAGCTGGATGCCGCCGCCCAGGCCCGTGAACGAGGAGTGGAAGGAGTTGACCGCACCGGTCGACGTCAGGGTCGTGGCGACGGAGAAGATCGCGGATCCGGCGATGCCGAAACGGGTCTCCTTGCCCTCCATCGCTCCGCCGGCGACGTCGAAGGCCGGCCCGTGGTGGGCGAACTCCGTCCACATCATCAGCGCGGTGAACCCGAGCCAGATCGTCGCCATCGTCGCGAGGATCGCGTAGCCCTGGCGCGGACTGCCGACCATCCGGCCGAAGGTACGGGTCAGCGCGAACGGGATCACCAGGATCAGGAAGACCTCGAACAAGTTGGAGAAGGGGGTGGGGTTCTCGAAGGGGTGGGCGGAGTTGGCGTTGAAGTAGCCGCCGCCGTTGGTGCCCAGCTCCTTGATGACCTCCTGCGAGGCGACGGCGCCGCCGTTCCACTGCTGCGCGCCGCCCGTGAACTGGCCGACCTCGTGGATGCCGGCGAAGTTCTGGATCACCCCGCACGCGACGAGCACGAGCGCGCCGAGCACGGAGACCGGCAGCAGGATCCGGAAGGTGCCGCGCACCAGGTCGGCCCAGAAGTTGCCGAGTTCGCCGGTACGGGAGCGGGCGAAGCCCCGTACGAGGGCCGCGGCGACGGCCATGCCGACGGCGGCGGAGACGAAGTTCTGCACCGCCAGGCCGCCGGTCTGCACGACGTGGCCCATGGCCTGCTCGCCGGAGTACGACTGCCAGTTGGTGTTCGCGACGAAGGACGCGGCCGTGTTGAAGGCCTGGTCCGGGTCGATCGCGGAGAAGCCGAGCGAGCCGGGGAGTATCCCCTGGGCCCGCTGCAGACCGTAGAGGAACAGGACGCTCACCGCGGAGAAGGCGAGGACACCGCGCAGGTAGGCGGGCCAGCGCATCTCGGCCGAGGGGTTGGCGCCGATGGCCCGGTAGATCCACTTCTCCGGGCGGTAGTGCTTCTCGGAGGAGTAGACGCGGGCCATGTGGTCGCCGAGCGGACGATAGGCCAGCGCGAGGGCGGCGACGAGGGCGAGCAGCTGGAGCACGCCTGCGGTTACGGGGCTCATGACCGTGCTCAGAACCTCTCCGGGTACACGAGGGCGAGGACGAGGTATCCGAGCAGGGAGACGGCCACGACGAGGCCGACGATGGTTTCGGCGGTCACAGCTTGGTCACCCCCCGGGCGATGAGCGCCACCAGCGCGAACACCGCGACCGTGGTGACGACGAAGGCCAGATCGGCCATCGCGAGCTCCTGAGTGAAGTGGGGAGAAACGAATCGGCCAGGTGGCCGGTCGATGTCGAGACAACCCTGTCTTCACCCCGGCGTTAAGCCGCCTTGACGGGCTCCATACGGGCACGGGGGGAGTCTTGACGGCTCCCTGACGCCGGTGGGGGCCGGTGAGCGCCGGTGGGGCGGGTGGGGCCGGTCAGCGTCCGTGGGGCAGGCCGGCCGTGTCCAGGGCCGCGCCCGCCTGCGCGGCCAGCGCCACGGCCACCAGCCGCGCCTCCTCCGGCGGCAGCGGGCCCGGGCCCGGGGTCAGCAGGAAGCGGCCGTAGTAGTGCCCGCCGCCGACGATCCGCAGCTCGGTCTCGCCCTCGGGCCACTGCGCGTACTGCGTGATCCGCGTCCCGCGGCGCAGCCACACCGCGCCGTCGTGCTCCAGCCGCGGCAGGTGCCCGAGCAGGTTGCCGTACTCGAAGCGACAGTCCCGCAGCTCCAGCAGTCCGACCAGCTCACGGCGCACGCGCTCCACGACCTCCTGCGCGGAGCCGCCGCCCTCCGCGAGACGGGCGGTCGCCTGGAGGCCGGACAGATAGGCGGTGTCGCTGACCACGACGGTGCGCAGCCGGCGGGCGCGTACGGCCAGCTGGGAGACGATCAGCCCGACGACGAGCAGCAGGACCGCGGTCTGCACCTCGTCGCCGCCCGCGATGGCGAATCGGTGGTAGGGCCGGGTCAGGAAGAAGTCGTACCAGGCGGCCGCCGAGACGGCGGCCAGCGCGCCGGCCACCCGCGTGCCGAAGGCGGCGACGGCCACCACCGTGACGACCATGATCAGCGCCTCGTTCGTCGCCGAGAGGCCGCTGCGGAAGGGCACGAGGGCGAACGCCACGAGGAAGGGGGCGACGAGGGCCGCGAGCAGCGCGGCCCCGTCCTGGAACCGGTACCCGGACATCCGGCGCCTCCTGTCCGTCGGTACTTGTGCGGTCCGTTACGTCGGGACTCCCGGGCGGTGCGGTGGGCCCCGGCCCGTCCGTCAGCCGTACGCGTTCCGCCCACCACCCCAGCGTCCCTCCACCCACAGGAACGCGCGCGCCGTGGCAGCGGCTGCTGCGGAACCGGCGAGGCGGGTGCCGCTGAGCCCGACGGCGCCCGTGTCAGTCGCGCCGGGCGCGGGCGCAGCGGGCGGCGAGGGACTCCGTACCGGCCGGGGTGGGGGAGCCGTGGAGCCTGAGCCGGGCGATGCCGCCGTCGGGGTGGACGTCGAGGCGGGCGTGGGTGGCGACGACCGGTGCGCGCAGGGGCAGCCGGTGGAGGGTGTCGGGCTGGAGGCGGGTGCGGGGCAGGGCCTCGGTCCACGCCCCCGACGCGCCGTCCCGGACGGAGAGGGAGACCCAGCCGGCGGCGTTGCCCTTGAGGTGGGCGGTGTCGATTTCCACGGCGCGTACCTCGCTCTGCGCGGCCAGCCGGTAGACGATCCAGTCGTGGCCCGCGTCGCGCCGGCGCCGGGTCTCCCAGCCGTCGTCCTGCTTCTGCGACAGGCCGGGCAGGATGGTGTTGCCGGGGGAGGAGTAGAAACCGTCCGAGGCGTCCTCGACGCTGCCGCCGTTGCTCACGCAGGCCACGTCGACGGTCCCGAGCAGCGCGAGCCAGGCCGGGTCGGGCAGCACCTCGCCGTGGACGCGGAGCCGGGCGATCCCGCCGTCGGGGTACTGGTGGAGCCGCAGGTGGGTCCACCGGCGTTCGGAGGCGATGGCGAAGCCGTTGGCGGCGTGGCCGCGCACCGGGGTCTCGGGGAGGAGCTCGTGCCAGCGGCCCTCGTCGCGGAGCAGGTCGGAGACGGTGGGGACGCCTTCGAAGGCGGCGGCGTGGATGCTCACGCGCTGCGGAAAGTTGCCCCGGAAGTGGGCCGTGTCGACGAGGACACCGCGGATGACGCCGGGGGCGCCGAGACGGACCAGGGCCCAGTCGTGGTCGCCGTCGGCGGGGAACGGAGCGGCGGCGTCCGCGCCACGGCGGCGCCGCGTCTCCCAGCCGTCCATGACCTTGCCCTTGGGGCCGTAGGCGTGGACGTCGAAGACGGCCGGGGCGCGGGAGAGGAGGTTCTCGCGCGCGGCGAAGGACTCGTCGTTGGCGGCGACCACCCCGGCCCCGAGACGGCGGTCGGCGAGGTCGGTCAGCCGGGTGAAGGGGGAAGCGCCGTCGCGGTAGTCGGCATAGGGGTCGCCGGAGACGTAGGGGGCTGCGTAGGCGGAAGCGGAAGTGGGCAAGGCGTCGGCCTTTCTGCCGTGGTGGAGGGGCTCGTTGGAGCCGCTCTACGACTGCGGCAGCCGACGAAGGAACAGGTCCATCGATCATCTTCGACAGAATCATTCAGTCAGGCTTCAAAATCCAGCCCCCGCCCGCATCGGTTTGGGCCGTTTTCGAATCTCTGGCTGGGGTAGATGAGGTTTTGTTCGCCTACCCCGAGTGGCCGGACGCGTGGGGCGAACCCCGCACGCGACGGCTCGTAGAACGGAGTGTTTCCCTGTGTCCAGTGTCAGGAACGCCCTTCCCGAAGAAGACCTGAAGATCGTCGGTGCCGCGCTGCAGGGCGCGCTGGTCGACCTGATCGACCTGTCGCTGGTCGCCAAGCAGGTCCACTGGAACGTGGTCGGCCCCCGCTTCCGCTCCGTCCACCTCCAGCTCGACGAGGTCGTCACCTCGGCCCGCGCCCACTCCGACGTGGTCGCCGAGCGCGCCTCGGCCCTCGGCGTGGCCCCGGACGGCCGTGCCGGCTCGGTGGCGAAGTCGAGCGCGATCAAGGCCGTACCGGAGGGCTGGATCAAGGACGTCGACGCCGTCAAGATCCTGGTCGACGCCCTGGCCGCGGTGATCACCGGCATGCGCGAGCGCATCCGCGACACGGACGGCCCGGACCCGGTGACCCAGGACATCCTGATCGGCCTGACCGGCGACCTGGAGAAGCACCACTGGATGTTCCAGGCCGAAAGCGCCTGAGCGGGTCAGCGGAGGGCATGCGGCTCCGGCAGTGCCCCGGCCGTCTCGGACGGCCGGGGCCGTCGCATGTCGGCGGTTCAGCAGACCGGGTGGTCCCAGCGCAGGTCGGAGCCGGAGTCGGAGGACCCGTCGATCCAGAAGGTGTGGGAGCGCTCGGTCACGCGAAGGCACAGCTGGGAAATGCCGGGCCTGCCGATGCCCGCCCACGCCAGGAGGGCCCGCTCGATGTCGTCCCATACGGCGGCGGGTCCGCCCTGGCGTACGAGCCATCCGCCGTCGTCCCGCGTGAGCTCTGCGAACGACTCCCGGTCCGGGTCGAAGACGTAGACGATGGCCGTTCCCTCAGGGGACCGGGCCCTGAGGATGTGGGCCGTTGGCGCCGCCAGCTGGGCCAGGAGCGCCTGCATCGGCTCGTCTAGGGCATCCGGTACGACGAGGGCCCGCCGCTCGGTGTCGGGGTAGGCCACGGGGGAAGCCAGGTCTCCGGTGATCGGCGTGACGGCCTGGGAGCGGGCCTGCATGAAAGCGGTGTGGGCGACGAACCGGCCCTCGGCCGTTCCGTCCTCGCGCACGCTCACCTTCGCCAGGCCGCTCCCCACGGCCGCAGACCCGACCGTGGCGAGAACGCAGCCGCCGGGGCGGGTCTGCCGCACCCAGGCGTAGGGGATGCGCCGGACCCCGCAGGTGGCGATCACCCGGTCATACGGGGCCCGGCGGGGCAGGCCGAGCAGCCCGTCCCCCGTCACGGTCCAGGTACAGAACCCGGCCGCCTCAAGGGCCGCGTCGGCGCGCGCTGCCACGTCGGGATCGACCTCGATCGTGGTGACGTTGTCCTCGCCGAGACGGTGACACATCAGGGCGCTGGAGTAGCCGGTCCCCGTGCCGATCTCCAGCACGTGGTGCCCGTCCTCGACCTCCAGCTCCTCGATCATCTCCAGCACCAGCCGTGGGGCCGTGGACGATGAGGTCGGGATGCCCGGTACCGGCCCGGGGACGGCCTGGTCGGCGGTGAGGTGGTTGTCGAGCTGGGTGACGAGAGACTCGTCGGCGTACGCGATCCTGGCCCATTCCGCCGGGTCGGTGCCGGTGGCGGTCACCGGCCGCCACAGCCCACGGTCGGCGGGCTGGAAAACACCGGGGTGCAGGAACAGTTCCCGGGGGACCGCTTCGACGGCCTTCCGCCATGCCGGGGTGCGGACGACGCCTGCGGCTTCGAGCCGGCCGGCGAGCGCCCGCCGCTGGGGACTGGTATCGGTCACACGATTCTTCACAGGTTTCCTCCTTGGGTGAGAAGGTCGGCGAAGGCGGCTGCCATGGGGAGCCCGGTGTGCTCCTCCAGCCAACCCCACTGGCCGTTCGGGTTGAGCTCCAAGAACCAGTGGGTGCCGACGCGGTCGACGGCGAGGTCGAAGCTCCCGGACGTGAGGCCGAAGGAGTCGAGGAAGGCGAGAAGCGCCTTCTCCAGCGCGCCGGGCAGGGTGACGACCGAGTACGTGAGCGCGGAGTAGTCCCGCCGCCAGTCGAGGAGTTCGGATTCGATGCGTACGGCGAAGACCGCGGATCCCGCGATCAGCACGCGGAGGTCGTACGTTTTGTCGACGCGTACCTGGAAGAGGTGCGGGACGACGCGGACCCGGTCATCGATCTCGTCCTCCGTGACCGGCTCCGCCCAGGAGACGACGGGGACCCCGTCGCGCTGGTACGAGGTGGCTCGCAGCGTCTTGTGGATCACCGCGGTGTGGGCGGCGATGAACTCGCGCGCGTCGTGCGGGTCGTTGGTGATGAGGGTCGGTGGGATGGCGAGGCCGAGCCGTTGGGCGACGGCCAGCTGATGGGGCTTGTAGTCCGCTTCGGTGTTGCGGAGCGGGTGGTTGACCCACACCGGGCCATCGAGCGCGTGCAGGATTCCGCCGAGCCCGTATCGCGTCTGGGCATGGGCGAAGCGGGCGTCATCGCTACTGAGGCCGGCGAATGCGGGCCAGGTCGGCCGACGCCAGTACACGGCTCGGACGTTCTCCAGGAAGACGTCTCGGGACGGGGTGCGCAGCCGCCCGGCCACCGGGACCGGGCGGCTGCCGTACCGAGCCGAGACCGAGAGACCCTCGCCGATGTCGGCCGGGTTGAACCTGACCACGGGCGCGCCCCGTGCGTTCAGTTCGCCGATGACCATGTCGGCGGTGACATCGTCCGCTTCCGTGAGCACCAGGACCGGCCCCTTCTCGGTCGTACGCATCAGTCCTGGTTGCTGTCCTGGTCGCTGCCCTGGTCACCGGTCCCCGGTCCGCCGTCAGGGCTGGTCGAGGTCGTGGTTCCCGTGGCGCTGGCGGTGCCGTGCTTTCCCATCTCGACGATGTGCCCGTCGCGGTCGCGGCGAACGCCGAGCTGGGTGTGTGGGTCGATGGTGACGGAGGTGTGCGGGACCCGCACGACGGCGCTGTGGGGAGCGAGGCGGCTGCTTCCCCAGGGCGTCGCGGGGGCGGAAGTCGTGAGGGACATGGGTATCCGATCCAGAAGTGCCCGGCCCCGGTCGGGGCGGGGATCAGCGGGTGCCGATGACGATGACGGCGAGGATGCCGAGCACGATGACGGCGTACAGGGCTTGTCGAACGTGCTCAGCCACGCTTGCCGGTCTTCGACGGCTGGCACGAGGGGTCACGGATGTCATGCGCCCACGCGTCGGGGCGGGCGCCGGACATGGAGTGCGGGATGAACCCTGGAGGACGCGTCGTGAAGATCTGCGCGGTCTGTGGCCGTCCCATCCGGGCCGGGGGTGTCAGGCAGCGGCCGTGAACTCGACGCCGTTCGCGCCCCGGACGTACGCGGTGCGCGTGATGCGCTCGACCCCCTCGGCGTAGCCGAGCGTCTCGCGCAGGACGGCCATCAGCAATCCGGCGCGGCCCGTACGAGGGTCGCGGACATGGCGGTGCAGAAAAGGGTGGTCCACGTGCTCATCGAGCGAGTGGGTGCCGGTCTCCCGGATGTCCATGGTCGTGCTCCCTGCCGTCGTCAGCGGTGGAAGGCACGTCACCAGCGGAGAGGCGAAAAGGTGAATCGCGGCCGGTGACAGCCTTATGCGAGTAGCGTCACAGGGGCTGCGGGACGACGGAAGCAGGACAGTGTCCACTGCTGTCCGCAGCGCAGTGGACACGGGGGACATCCGCCATGCCCGAGACCTTCGCCGCAGCACTCCGCCGCCACCGCGCCAGCCGCTCGTTACGCGACGTGGCCCGCCTTGCGTCCTGTAGCAAGACCTACATCGGCGACCTGGAGCACGGCCGGGCGCCGAGCCCTGCGATCGCGGTGGCGCTCGACCGGGCCCTGAACGCGGGCGGCGAACTCGTTGCCCTCGCCGAAGTGCGGCCCGACGCGGACCCGGTCGAGCAGGCCGATGCCCTCCAGCACGGCATCGTCGGCACCCTCGTCGAGGCACCGGCCACGGACATGAGCCTGGACGAATGGGAGTACACCGTCGCCCGGCACGGCCGCGCGACCCGCTACCGGCCCGAGCGGGAACTCCTGCCCGACCTGCTCGCAGAACTCGCCGACCTCCGCGTGCTCCTCGCCCGGCGGCGGCCCGCAGCCACCCGACGGCGGCTCACGATCACCATGGCCCAGATGTCGGGGCTCGTGGCCCTCACGCTCCTCAAGGCCGGTGACGGGCGCGCCCGCAGCTGGTGGCGTACCGGCCGTACCGCGGCTGCGGCCGCCGAGGACCGGGCCACCCTGTCGTGGATGTACGCGCAGGAGGCGTACCAGCTGTACTACGGAGGCGACCTCCACGGCGCCGTGGAGCTGGCCGTCCGCGCCCAGCACCTGGCCGGCGGCCTGCCCTGTGTCGGTCCGGCGCTGGCAGCCCCGTTGGAGGCGCGTGCGCTGGCCCGTCTGGAACGGCGCGAGGATGCCCTCGCCGCGCTCGGCCGCGCCGAGTCCGCCCTGGACCGGCTCCCCGTCGCCGAGCGGTTGCCGTCGGCTCTCGGCTACGACGAAGCGCAGTTGCGCTTTCATTCCGGGAACGCCCTCACACACCTTGGGGAGTTCGACCGGGCGGGAGAGCAGCAGCACCGGGCACTGGAGCTGTACCCGGAGTCAGACCGGTCCGACAGGGCGCTGGTGCGACTCGACCAAGCGATGTGTGCCGCCCGGTCCGGGGACGCTGCCGGAGCCGCGGTCGTGGCGATGGACGCGGTGCTGGATCTCCCGTCCGCGTGCCGGTCTCAGCTGATCATCTACCGGGCTCGGGAGGTCGCGGCTAAGGTGCCTCAGGCGCGCGCGGTAACAGAGGTTCAGGCGTTGCGTGAGCTGTTGGCGCTGCCCGCGGTGGAGAGGACTACGGATGCGGATCGAGCAGGCGACCGAAACGGACATCGAGACGATCTCGGTGCTCCTCGGTGAGATCGAGGAGTACTACGGCGGGGAGCCGACGCCCGGTGACCCGGTCGCCGTGAGGGCGGCTCTGTTCGGGCAGTGCCCCGCGGCGATCGTTCTGCTCGCCCGTGATGACGACGGGGTGCTGGGAATGGCCTCGTACACGTGGCTGTGGCCGGCCGCCGGCGCCGATGCCAGCCTGTACCTGAAGGAGCTGTTCGTACGGAAGTCGGCCCGCCGCCGGGGGGTTGCGCGAGCGCTGATGGCCGAGCTGCGGGCGGCCGCCGAGCGAGCGGGCGCGTCCCGGGTGGAATGGACGGCGGACGCCGACAACCCGGCCGCGCTCGCCTTCTATGAGGCGCTCGGCGCTGAGCCTCGCCCCGGGAAGCTTTTTTACCGGCAGGCGTGAGGCCGGGATCCGACGCGACACGGCGAGCCGCGCCTGTCACGGAGTGGTTCACCCTGCCGGGCCGCCACCGTGGCGGTACCTGCGAAGGCCGTCGTGGCCGGTGCGTCCGTAGGCCCCGCGACGGGCGTCGCCCGGTCACCCTGCAGCGGGCCGAGCGGCCATGGCACGATGCCCCCGTAGGCCGGGATCTCACCGAGGGTCCCGGCATCTCACCGGAGGGGATATGACATGGGTGTGCCTCAGCCGATGACGCACGAGGAGATGGCCGAGCACCTGGCCGGGCTTCCGGGATGGGTACAGGAGGGCGACGCGATCACCCGTACGTACCCGATCGGCTACCACGCGGCGGTGGCCGCGATCGTCACGATCGCGGACCGGTCCCGGCGGATCCGGCACCACGCTGATCTAGACCTGCGCATCGACCACCTGCGCGTCTCGATCACCACGCCCGACGCGGGCAACCGGCTGACGCGCGCGGACTTCGACCTGGCGCACCGCATCGACGCGATCGTGGCCGCGCACCAGGAGCTTCCGCTGGACTGACGGCGAGCGCGCGCAAGCCCCCGCTCCAGCCCGTCCACCGCGACGTGGCGGATGCTCCCGAGAGGCCCCGGGGCGGGCGGTGTTGCACTCGTTACACAGGTCGGCCCGGTGGGGCCGATGAGTTTTGGGTGGGGGTGGAGTCCTACATGTGTTGAGAAGCTGATACGAGATACCGAGGAACCGCGATGCGTACCCTGATCAGTACTGCCTTCATCTCGCTCGACGGAGTCGTCGAGGCCCCGGGCGGGGAGCCCGGGTACCGGAATTCCGGGTGGACCTTCAAGGAGATCGAGTTCCTTCCCGAGGCGTTCGAGATCAAGGGGAGTGAGCAGCAGGAGGCCACCGCGATGCTCCTGGGCCGGACCAGTTACGAGGCGTTCAGCCCCGTGTGGCCCGGGATGGAGGACTTCGCCGGTTACAAGGCGATGCCGAAGTACGTCGTCTCCACCACGCTCGCCGAAGACGACCTGGTGTCGGACTGGGGCGCGACCACCATCCTGCGTTCGCTCGACGAGGTCGCCGCGCTCAAGGAGACCGAGGGCGGCCCGATCATCGTCCACGGCAGCGCGGAGCTGAACCAGGGCCTCTCGGACGCCGGGCTGATCGACCGCTACCACCTGCTCGTCTTCCCGCTCCTGCTCGGCGCCGGCAAGCGGCTGTTCAGTGCCACCGACAAGGACGCCCAGAAGCTGGAGCTGGTCGAGCACGCGGTGTACGCCAACGGGCTGCAGAAGAACGTGTTCGACGTCGTGCGCTGAGGCGTCAGGTTCCCCTCGTACCCGTGCTTCGGCCCGGACGGCATTCGCCGTCCGGGCCGAAGTGCTGTGCGGTGGCGCAAGCGGTTTGAGGGTGGCTCCGGTCGGGTGCGAGCCGGACGAGAGCGAGGCCGGAGGCAGTTCCGGAAAAGTGCCTGGGGAAGCTCATTTGCCGCAGGAACGTCAATCGGCCCAAAAGGACCACGGACCTCCTGCGCTTGTACGTCTCAGGAAGGGCAGGACATCCCATGACCCTTGCCGCCCCCGCAGGAACGGCGGACTGGGTGCGCCACGTCCTCGCCACACACTGGGGGGAGCCGTGGGGAGGGGCCCGGCTGAGCCCGCTGACCGTCGGCGGCGAGGCGCCGCTCAGTCACACGGCCGGGCTCTGGCGGGTCGCGGTACCGGCGGCCGGTCGCGCGTACGTGTTCAAGGCGCAACTGAACGCCGATGCCGCCCGGCCCGAGGCGTTCGACTCGCTGAAGGCCCGGATCCTCGCCCACTGCGCCCGCCGGGGGATACCCGTCCTCGTCCCCGTACCGGCCGCCGACGGCCGCCCCGCCGTCCGCCACGACGGGGTGCTGTGCGAGATGTCGCCCCTGTGCCCCGGGCGGAAGGCGAGCGGCGGACGCGCGCAGGCCGCCGCCGTCGTCGCCACCGGGCTGGACCTGCGCGCGGCACTGGACGGCCTGCCGGCCGCCGTGGCCGATGAGCTGGCCTCCGTGCACCTCCCGCTGCTGGTCGAGGAGGAGCACTGGCCGGCCGCCCTGGAGGACGCCGAGCGGCGACTCCTGCCCAAGGCCGAGCAGCGGGCGGACGATCCCTGGTACCGCGCCGCCGCCCGCGTGCTGACCGAACTCCGCGCGTCGAAGCCGCTGTTGGGCGAGCACGGCGGAAGTAGGAGGGGGACGGGGGTCGTGCACGGCGATCTGCACGCGCATCACTTCCTGCTCGACGGACTCGACGGACTCGACGGGCTCGACGGGGACCGGGTGCTGGCCGTCCTCGACTTCGACAACCTCCACGTCGCCGACCGCCTCCTCGACCTCGCCTGGACCGCCGACACGGCGATGCTCGCCTGCGGCGACGACACGGACGCCGCCCGCGACGTCCTCGCCGGGCTCCTGGACTCCGGCCGCCGCCGCGGGCTGCTCCTGCCCGGCGACGAGGAACGGCTGATGCCCCTCCTGATGGCGCACTCGCTGCCCGTCATCGTCGACATCGCCAAGGACATCCTCGACCGCGGCATCCTCACCCCGCAGTGGCTCGCCTACTTCGAGCTGCTCTCCCCGGCGCGAAGACTCGCCGTGCACCGGCTGCTGCTCACCGCCGCCCGCTGACCGCCGGCGAACCCCACAGACCACCTTCCCGCCCGGGCCCGCTTCCGCGTGCCCGCGCACCGCCCTGCCCGTCCCGTCCCCCTTCGCGAAGGAGCCGTACGTGACCGTCACACCCACACCGCCCCTCTCCTCCTGGCCCTCCGACCTCTCCGCCTTCTGCTTCGAGGTCCCGCACTCCGCCGAGGCGCTGCTCTTCGAATCCGGCAAGGGCATCCGCCTCTCCGACGCCGCCGGCCGCAGCTACCTGGACGCCCTCTCCGGGGTCTTCGTGACCTGCTTCGGCTACGACTGCGCGCCCATCGCCGACGCCGTGGCACGGCAGTTGCGCACCCTGCCCTTCAACCCGCCGCTGCACGGCACCAACCGTGCGGCCCTGGAACTCGCCCGCGCCCTCGTCGACCTCGCGCCCCCCGGCATCACGGCGGCCAAACTGGTCAACGGCGGCTCGGAGGCCATCGAGGCCGCGATGCGCCTCGCCCGCCTGCACCACCACTCCCGCGGCAAGGCGGGCAAGGTGAAGATCCTCAGCTACTACCACGGCTACCACGGCGCCACGTTCGGCTCCCTCTCCCTGACCGGACGGCCCGACGTCACCCGCTTCGGGCCCGGTCTGCCGGGCGTCGTGCACGTGTGGCCGCCGGACTGCCTGGAGGCCTTCTGGGACGTGCCGGCGGAGCGCTCGGGCGCCCTCGCCGCCGCCGTGATCGAGCGGACCATCGAGGCCGAGGGGCCCGACTCGGTCGCCGCCATCGTCATGGAACCCGTCATCCACCTGCGCGGCATGGCCATCCCGCCGGCCGACTACCTGGCCCGGATCCGCGAGGTGTGCGACCGCCACGACGTCCTGCTCGTCTTCGACGAGATCGTCACCGGCTTCGGCCGCACCGGAGCCGCCTTCGCCGCCCAGACCTTCGGCGTGACCCCCGACATCCTCTGCGTCGGCAAGGGCATCTCCGGCGGCTACGCGCCCCTGGCCGCCGTACTGATGGGCTCCCACCTCGCCGAACACCTCGGCGAGCACGGCGGACCGGTGTCCTTCGCCCCCTCCCACACCTACGCCGCCAACCCGCTGGCCGCGGCGGCCGGACTCGCCGCCGTCACCCTGTTCCGCGAGGGCGGCTACCAGGAGCGGATCCGCGAACTCGCCGCCCACACCGAGACCCGCCTGCGCACCGTCACCGCGGGACGCGGCACCGTACGGGCCGTGGGCCTGCTCTACGGGATCAAGCTCACGGGCGCCGACGGCGAACCGGGGGAACGCCTCGGCGAACGGGTCGCCTCCGCCTGCCTGCGCCGCGGCCTGATCATCCGCGGCCAGGACGACTGGGTGGTGCTCGCGCCCGCCTTCGTCACCACCACGGCGGAGGCCGACGAGATCACCGGCATCCTCGGCGAGGCCCTCGACGAGGTCTGCGGAGCCGCCCGGTGAACGGCCTGTACGAGCGCTTCGCCGCCCCCGCCCGCGAAGCGCTGCCCCGCCTCACTCCCGCAGAACGGCGTGCGGTGGAACGGGAGTTGGCCGAAATGGGGCTCCACGGAAGCCCGTACGACGGCCCTCTCCTGGAGGGCCTGCGCGAGGTCGCCGCCCAGGTCCCCGAACGCCTCTACACGGACAGCGCCGAGGTCCTGCTGCGGATGCACGAGATCGCGGGCTCCGGGAACCTGCAGAGCAACCTCTCCTCGCTGGCCCTGGTCCGCGCCTGCTTCGCGCACGGACTGGCGGACGGCGAAGGCGCCGGACCGGCCGAACTGGTCGTCGGCCGCGGACACATCGCCCCCGCCTTCTACGCCGAGCACTACGTACGCGGCACGCTCCCCTTCGCCCCGCTGGCCACCCTTCACCAGGGCGGGCTGACCGGCGTCGTCCACCGCGACCTCGGCTTCCGCACCACGATGCGCTACGCCCTCGGCGTCGGCGTCGCGCAGGCCGTCAGCCTCGCCTGGGACCTGACGCGGCGCGGCGAGGACCGCAAGGTCGTCTGCCTCGCCGGGGACGGCGAACTCCACGAGGGCGCCGCCTTCGAGGCCCTGCGCTTCGCGCACGACGCGGGGCTGACGAACCTGCTCCTGGTCGTCGACGCCAACGGCAAGGGCATCGAGCCGCTGGCCAAACCGCTCAACACCGCGTACCTGGCCGCCTACCTCGGCACCCTCGTGGAGGCCGACGGCCGCGACGACGCGGCTGTTGAGAGCGCTCTGGGCGACCTCCTGAGCCGTCCCGGCCCGGCCGCCCTCGTCTGCCGCACCCGCAAGGGCGACCACAGCTTCAAACCGGCGTCCCCGCCCCCGCCGGCCCCGTCCCCCCGCCCCTTACCGTCGTTCGCCTCGACCGCCGGGCGCATGCTGGCCGCGCACCGGGAGCGCGCCGGCGGTGAACTGGCCGTGTTCACCCCCGACATGGCCGCCCGGTTCGGCCTCGGCGGCCACGTCCCGTACACCAACACCGGACTCGCCGAGACCCTCACCGTCGGCATGACCCTCTGCCTCCCCGACCACGTCACCAAAGTGGTCGCCACCGACGCCATGTACTACATGGACTCCCTGAGCATGCTCACCGAGGCCACCACCAGCGTCCGCAACCTGCTCGTCCTGGCCGGCCGCAGCTGGGGCGCCTGGGGCGGCGCCCACAACGCCACCAACCTCCTCGGCCTGCTCCTGCACACCCGGGTTTACGAGCCCACCACCACCGCCGAGTTCCACGCCTGCCTGGACCGGCTCGCCCGGGACCCGGCCACCACCCACGTCGTCAGCATGATCGACGCCGCGTTCGAACCGCCCGCCCTGGACTGCTCCGCCGACATCGACGGCGCCGTCTGGCTCACCCCGCCCCCACCCGGGGCCGCCCCGGACGCCGTCGTGGTCACCTTCGGCTACGCCGGAGTCCTCGTCGCCGCCGCCAACCGAGACACCGGGCTGCCGCACCTGCACTGCGCCGCCCTCACGCCCCGGCTCGACCCCGCCACCCTCGACGTCCTGCGCCGCGCCCGCCGCGTCCTCGGCGTCGAGTACAACGGCGCCGGCGGCGGCTTCGGCGAGCGGCTGCGCGCCGAGCACCTGCTCCCGGTCGAGGTGCACGCCGTACGCCGGGACATCGCGACCCGCGTCCACCGCCACCAGCTGCCGCTGCACGCGATGGGCCCCGACCAGCTGCGCGAGCGGCTCGCCCGGCTGGCCTCGGAGCGGGAGGGGTCCGGCCATGCGCCTGCATACGCATGACTACCGGGCCCCTGACACCCGGGGCATCGTCGACGGCGCGGTCCTCATGCACCGGGAGATGGCGCGACTCCTCGCCCGGCGCGGCTCCGTCACCCTGCACGACCTGACCTCGGGCCCCGGCTGCGTCGCCGGACTCGGCGAGGACGACGTGGTGTACGCCGGCTCGGGACCGTACGCCTTCCTCTACCACCACTGGCGCGCACTCCACGGCGGCCGCTTCCGGATCGTCCGCGAGGCGCACACCGCCCTCTGGTCGGGCTACTGGGCGCAGGAGGAGCTGTGCGCCCCGCTGCTGCGCGACGGTGACCTGGCGCTCTTCCCGACCGAGTACACGCGCCGGCTGTTCCTGCGCAACTTCCCGGCGCTGACCCCGGCCGGCACCGCCGTGGCCTACCCGATGCTCGACCGGCTGCCGCGCACACCCGCCCGGCCCCTGCCGCCACCCGGAACACCGCTGCGCATCGGCTACCTGGGAGCGCTCTCGCTGGCCAAGAACTTCGACCAGGTCGTGTCGGTGTTCGCCCGCTGCCACCGGGAGTCCGGTGGCGCGGCCCGCCTGGTCTGCGCGGGCAAGCCCAACGACCCCCGCTGGGAGGCCGACGCGGTCCGCGCCACCCTGCGCGAGGCCGGCGTCCCCCCGGAGGCGGTACGCATGCAGGGGGTGCGCCCCCAGGAGGAACTCGGCGCCTTCTTCGACGCGGTCGACGTGCTGCTCTTCCCGAGCACGGCCTCCCGCGAAACCCTCGGCCGGGTCGTCCTGGAGGCCCTGGCCCACGGGGTCCCGGTGCTGGCCGCGGACGTCGGCCCGGCCGTCGAACTGCTCCCCGACCGCAACCTCGTCCCCACCACCCTCGACACCGACGGCGCCTTCGACATGGGCCGCGTCGGACCGCTGGGCCGGATCGACGAGGACGCCCTGGTCGCGAAGCTGCTCACCCGCGACATCGCCCCCGCCGCCCTCACCTGCGTGGCGCCCTACACGGACGCGACCTTCCTGCGGGCCCTGGCCGGCCACCCCGTCCCGGACCCCGTGGGCCACGACCGGGTCCTGCCCGAGGCCGTACGGGTCGCCCCCCGCGCCCCCGGCGCCCCGGACGCGGCGGCGGCCACCGCCCTGTTCCGGGACTTCTTCGAACGCCGCGACGGCGTCCTGTCCGCCGCCCTGGACGCCCTCGCCGCCCGCACCGGCCACGACGACCCGGCCCTGCGCCGCATCGTCGCCGCCCCCGAACGCAACCTGGCCGACTACCGGGCCTTCCCCCGGCTGCTGGACGCCCTGGTCCTGCCCCCACTGCCCTACACCCTCGCGCCCGCCCCGGTGGGCGCCGTCCCGACGGGAGACACACCATGACATCGGACCACCACCCCACCGCGCCCCTCGCCGGACAGGTGGCGCTCGTCATCGGCGGCGGCCGCGGCATCGGCGCCGCCGTGGCCGAGGCCTTCGCCCGGCAGGGGGCCCGCGTGGTCGCCGCCGACACCGACCGGCTGCCCTCCGCCTTCAACCACTACCGCTCGACCGCCGTCACCGGTTACACCGAGGCCCGCGAGCTGGCCGAACGGCTCACCGCCCAGGGCCTGGAGGTGAGCGCCGCCGAGGTCGACGCCACCGACGAGGACGCCGTACGCCGCCTCTACGCGGGCATCGCCGACGGCCCCGGCCGCCTCGACACGGTCGTCAACGCCTTCGGGGTCACCCACGTCAGCCCGGTCGAGACCATGGAACTCTCCGAGTTCCGGCACGTGGTCTCCGGCAACCTCGACGGGGTCTTCCTCTCCTCCCGGGCCGCCCTCCCGCTGCTGCGCGCCTCCGGCGGCGGCTCCATCGTCAACTTCTCCTCAGTCTCCGGCCGTTCGGGCTTCTCCAAGGTGGCGCACTACTGCGCGGCCAAGTTCGGCGTCATCGGCTTCACCGCCGCGCTCGCGCAGGAGGTCGCGAAGGAGAACATCCGCGTCAACGCCGTCTGCCCGGGCATCGTCCGCTCCAACATGTGGCGCTACCTGCTCTCGGAGTTCGTCCGGCCCGGGGAGAGCGAGGACGAGTGCTGGGAGCGCATGCGGTCGATGATCCCGCAGCGGGAGTTCCAGACGCCCGAGGACATCGCGGGCCTCGTCCTGTACCTGGCCTCGGCGCCCCGGGTGACCGGCCAGGCGATCAGCGTCGACGGCGGGATGGCCGCCCCGTGACCGCCCCCGCCGCCGACCTGCCCCCCGGCAGGGTCCTGCCCTTCGACGGCCCGGGGTGGTCGTTCGCGGGCCCCGGCGCGCTGCCGGTCCGTGACGCGACCACCCTGGAGGTCCGCGCCGACCGCGGCGCCGACCTGTACGCCATGCCGGGCTTCCACCAGGCGCCCGCCGTCCCCGCGCTGGCCCGCGCCATCACCGGCGACCACACCCTCTGGACCCGGGTCGCCGTCACCGGCGGTGCCTTCGGCGACGCCGGGGGCATCGTCGTCCACGGCGCCGACGGCTGGTTCAAGGTCTGCGTGGAACGCATGCGGACGGGCGGCTGGGCCGTGGTCACCGTCGTCTCCCGCCCGGTGTCCGACGAGGCCGTGGGACCGGCCCTGGCCGGCCCGGCGGCCGAACTGCTGGTGACCCGCGAGGGCGGACGGCACGCGGTGTTCTGCCGCGAGGACCCGGACGGGCCCTGGCGGTTCGTCCGCACGTACCTGGGGCCCGCGCGGGACGGCGTACGGGTCGGGCTGTTCGCGCAGGCGCCGTTCTCCGAGGCGTGCACGGCCGTCTTCACCGGGGCCCGGCTGGCCCCCGTCGCCCTGGCGGACCGGCGGTGAGCGACGGCGGCGCCGCCGGGAGCGACCTGGTCATGTTCTGGAACCTGTACGAGGCCGGCATCGAGCGGCTCGCCGGCCGGGACGAGCGCTGGCGCGCCCAGTGCGCCCTGGTCGGCGCGGTGCGCCCACGGGTCCTGCTCACCACGGAGGGCTGGGGCTGGCACCGGGACGGCGGGGCGCTCTTCGAGGACGCCAAGGCCGCCTTCGGCATGGACGGCGAGCTGTTCACCGCCAGGACCGGCTGCCACCAGGCCGTCTTCTGGCAGCGGGACATCGAACGGGTCGCCGTCGAACGGCCGGCCCCCGAGCTGACGCACTGGCACGGCCACGGCCTGGTCACCCTGCGCCTGCCCGGCTGGACGACGCCGCTGCGGTTCCTGGTGGCCCACCTCGACCCGTTCAGCCCGACCGGGCGGCGGATCGAGTCGGACCACCTGCGCCGGCACGCCGACCCCGCCCTCCCGCCCCTGGTGGCCGGCCTGGACGCCAACAGCCTGCCGCCCGGCGACCCGGAGCCCGACTGGAGCCTCGTACCGCGCCACCGCAGAGCCGACCACCTCGGCGCGGACGGCCGCTCCGACCGGGAACCGCTGCGCCGGCTCCTGGGGGACCCCCGCGACCCCCTCCTGGTGGACGCGGGCGCCCACCTGGGCGACCGCTCGCCCACCTACGGCACCGTGGAGCCGGGGGAGGCGCAGCGGCGCATCGACCTGCTCCTGCTCTCCCCGTCCCTGGTGCCCGGCCTGCTCTCCTACGCGTCCCCGGACCCGTGGCCCGCCCGGCCGGGCGGCCACCACCCGGCGGCGTCCGAGCACCCGGCGGCCTCCGACCACCCGGCGGCGTCCGACCATTCGGCCGCCTCCGACCACCTGGCCGCCTCCGACCACCGGCCCGTCACGATCCGGCTCCGCCGCCGGTGAGCCCGTATCCGTACCCGTCCGCGCACCCGTACCCGTACCCGAAAGGCGGTCCACCTCCCCGTGTCACCCTCCGCACCGCACGGAGCCGGCCCCCACGACGCCGTGGTCTTCGACCTCGACGGCACCCTGGTGGACTCGGTCCGTCCCGACTACCTCGCCTGCGGCGCCCTGTTCGCGGAACACGGCCACCGGCTGCCGCACGGGCTGTGGGCTCGCGAGGTCTGCGGCCGGCCCGAGGGCTATCCGCGGCTCTTCGCCCACCTGCGCGGCCTGTGCGCCGACGGCCCGGCGCCCGCGCCGGACGACGCGTTCCTGCGCAGGCGCCTGGAGGCGCTGTGGGAGCGGTACATGACGCCCCAGCACGTCCGGTTGCTGCCGGGCGTGCCCGGGGTCCTGGAACGGGCCCGGGCCGCCGGACTGCGGCTGGCGGTGGCCTCGTCCTCGGACGGCGCCTGGGTGCGCCGGTGGCTGGGCCACTACGGCCTGTGCCACCACTTCGACGCCGTCGTCACCGGCGACGACGTCACCCGGCGCAAACCGCACCCCGAGGCCTACCTGAAGGCCGCCGCGGCCCTGGGAGCCGATCCCGGCCGCTGCCTCGCCGTCGAGGACTCGCTCACCGGCGTCGAGGCCGCACGCGCCGCCGGCATGACCGTCGTCGCGGTACCCACCGCCCTGACCCGGGGCCTGGACCACGGCCGCGCCGACCGCGTCGTGCCCGACCTGACGGCCCTGGAGTTCACCGGGCCGACCCCCCTGTCCGCCTCACCCGCGTAAAGGAATGACGAGGTTCCGTCATGATCGAGAACATTCAGGAAACCGTTTCCGCCCTGTCGCGGCGCGAACGCGAGGTCCTCGTGCACCTGGCCGAGGGGCACACCTACTGCGCCATCGCCCGCCGCATGGGCCTGAGCGTCCACACCGTCGACACCTACCTGCGGCGCATCCGCGGGAAGACGGGCGCGACGACGCGCGTCCAGATGGCGTTCCTCGCCATGTGCGCGGCCCAGCCGGCCGCCCGGGCGGCCCGCCCGGTCCCGGAATCACGTGACTTGGCCGCGTGAGACGGCCACGGCAAAGTAATACCTGTCAGCAGCGAACGGAAAGCACGGAAAGCAGAAAGCGCCGAAGCACGAAAGTGCCGAAAGCGCCGAAGCCCCGAAAGCGCCGTACGCCGCACGACATGAGAATCAGCTCCATCCCACGACAGAGGAGATTCCCCATGAAGAAGATCGAGCTCGCCGCCAAGCCCGTCCAGGCCCGTTCCATCAAGATCCACTACCAGCGCTGATCCGCCGGTGACCGCGATCGGGGGCCGGCGGAATCCGGCCCCCGATCGGCCACCAGGCACGATGGAGGTTCCAGGCATGACTTCCGCACAACCGGTCGTCGACCTGATGTGGGCGCACTGGAAAACGAAGACCATGCTGAGCGCACTCGAACTCGGGGTCTTCACCGCCCTCGCCGACGGCCCCCTGCGCTCCGCGGAACTCGCCGTCCGCACCGGAGTGAACGACCGCGTCGCAGCCGATTTCTTCGACGCGCTGGTGGCCCTCGGACTCCTGGAGAAGCACAGCGGGAATTACGCGAACTCCCCGGCCTCCAGCGAATACCTCGACCCCGCCAGACAAGAGGCCTATCTCGGCGGCAGCTTCCTGGCCCGCAGCACCGGCATGGCCGACGACCTCACCCGCGTCCTGCGCTCGGGCCGGGCCCTGAACGGGGCCTCGACGGGCCGGGACTACTACGACTCCCTCTACACGTCCGCCGACACCGTCCGCTCCTTCCAGCGCGACATGACCGCCCTCAGCATCGACTCGGCGCGCGCCATCGCCGAGGCCTTCCCGTGGGAGCGCCACCGCACGCTGGCCGACATCGGCTGCGCCGAAGGGGCCCTGTCCACCCAGGTCCTGCTGCGCCACCCGCACCTCACCGCGACCGGCTTCGACCTGGCACCGGCCCGCGAGGGCTTCCTCGCCTACACCGACGGCCACGGCCTGGCGGGCCGCCAGACCTTCCAGGAGGGCGACTTCTTCGCGGACGACCTGCCCCGGGCGGACGTCATCGTCTTCGGACACGTCCTGCACAACTGGGGCCTGGAGGAGAAGCGGCTCCTGCTGCGCAAGGCGTACGAGGCCCTGCCGCCGGGCGGCGCGGTGCTGGTCTACGAGACCCTCATCGACGACGAGCGGCGCGACAACGCCATCGGCCTGATCCTCAGCCTGATCATGCACATGGAAGTCCCGCAGGGCTTCGACTACACCGGCGCCGACTGCGCCGGCTGGATGCGCGACTGCGGCTTCACCGACCCCCGGGTCCAGCACCTGGCGGGCCCGGAGTCCATGGTCGTCGCCACCAAGCCGCGATGACCGGCGGCGACGGGGACACGATCGGCGCGCTCCGGGCCCGGATGGCGGCGGGCGAGCCGTACCCGGCCGGCGACCCGGCCCTGCGCCCGTACCGCAAGCGGTGCGAGGAGCTCCTCGACCGGTTCAACGCCACCGCCCTCCCCGACCAGCGGGAGCGGGACCGGATCCTGCGGGACCTGCTGGGGGACGTCGGACCCGGCGTACGGGTGGTGCCCCGGCTGCTGTGCGAGTTCGGGTTCTTCATCCGGATCGGGGAACGCTCCCGGATCAACTTCGACGCGGTCCTCCTCGACTGCGCGCCGATCACCATCGGCGCCGACGTCCGCATGGGACCCCGCTGCCAGCTGTACACCGCGAACCACCCCGAATCCGCCGCGCTGCGCCGCGGCGGATGGGAGAGCGCGAAACCCATCACGATCGGCGACGGAGCCTGGCTCGGCGGTGGCGTGATCGTCCTCCCCGGGGTCACGATCGGCGCCGGCACGGTCGTCGGGGCCGGCAGCGTCGTCACCAGGGACCTCCCGGCGGGGGTCGTCGCCGTGGGCAACCCGGCGCGGGTGGTCCGGTCCGTGACCCCGGACCCCTGAGGGCCCGTACGGCCCTTCTGTCAGATCAGAGTCGGCTTCGGCGCGTAAAGGACATCGACGGTGCACGCAGAGCGATCCCCCCGGCAGCCGCGCGGCTGGTGGTGGCACGCCGTGGTCTACGAGGTCTACCCGCGCAGCTTCGCCGACGGAGACGGCGACGGCACGGGGGACATCGCCGGTCTCCGGGCCCGGCTCCCCTACCTGGCGGCCCTGGGCGTCGACGCGCTGTGGATCACGCCCTGGTACCGCTCGCCCATGGCCGACGGGGGCTACGACGTCGCCGACCACCGGGACATCGACCCCGTCTTCGGCACCCTGGCCGAGGCGGAGCTGCTCATCGCCGAGGCCCGCGCCCTGGACCTCGCCGTCGTCATCGACGTCGTCCCCAACCACGTGTCCGTACGCCACCCGTGGTTCCGCGCCGCCCTCGACGCCCCCGCCGGCAGCGCCGCGCGCGCCCGGTTCCACTTCCGGGCCGGCCGCGGGGAGTCGGGCGAACTACCGCCCAACGACTGGCGCTCCGAGTTCGGTGGACCGGCCTGGACCCGGACCACCGGCGCCGACGGCACACCGGGGGAGTGGTACCTGCACCTCTTCACCCCCGACCAGCCGGACCTCGACTGGAACAACCCCGCCGTCCGCGCCGAGTTCGAGTCGGTCCTGCGCTTCTGGTTCGACCGGGGCGTCGCCGGCATCCGGGTCGACTCCGCGAACCTGCTCGCCAAGGACCCGGACCTGCCCGACCTCGCCGCGACCCCGGACGGCGGAGCGCACCCGTACGTCGACCGGGAGGAACTGCACGACATCTACCGCGCGTGGCGCCGGATCGCGGAGTCCTACCCGGACGAGCGCGTGCTCATCGGCGAGCTCTGGATCCGCGACGGCGCCCGGCTGGCCCGCTACCTGCGCGCCGACGAACTCCACGCGGCCTTCGACTTCACCTTCCTCGCCGGCCCCTGGGAAGCGGCCCCGGTCCGGGAGGCCGTCGACGCCTCCCTCGCCACCAGCGCCCGGGCCGGGGCCCCCGCGAGCTGGGTGCTGTGCAACCACGACGTCACCCGTACCGTCACCCGGTACGGCCGGGCGGACACCTCCTTCGACTTCGCCACCGTCGCCCACGGCATCCCCACGGACCTCGCCCTCGGGACCCGGCGCGCCCGCGCGGCCGCCCTGCTCACCCTGGCCCTGCCCGGCGCCGTCTACCTCTACCAGGGCGAGGAGCTCGGGCTCCCCGAGGTGGAGGACCTGCCCCCCGAGGCCCGGCGCGACCCCGTCCACCTGCGCTCCCACGGCGCGAACCCCGGCCGGGACGGCTGCCGCGTCCCCCTGCCGTGGTCCGGGCACGCCCCGCCCTTCGGCTTCGGCGGCCCGGGCACGCGGCCCTGGCTCCCCCAGCCCGAGCGGTGGGCCCCGTACACGGTCGAGGCGCAGGAGGCGGACCCCGACTCCCCGCTGCGCCTCTACCGCCGGGCCGTCGGCCTGCGCAACTCCCTGGCCGCCTTCCGGGACGGGCCGCTGCGCTGGGTGGAGACCGGCCCGGACGTGCTGGCCTTCCGGCGCGGGGACGACCTCCTCTGCGCCGTCAACTTCTCCGCCCGGCCGCTGCCCCTGCCGGCCGGGCACACCGTCCTGCTCTCCAGCGACCCGGCGGGCGGCGACACCCTCGCACCCCACGCGGCCGTCTGGCTCAGCCCGTCCCCGTCCCCGTCCGCCGGCCCCGGCCGGGTGGACGCACACCCACGTACAGAGGGGAACCCCTGGTGGTAAACGGTCATGTCGTCCTCGTCGACGCGAGTCCCACCTGCCGCTCCGGCGGCCTCGTCGGCGCCTTCGAGGCATGCGGATACGCCTGCGTCCACGTCCAGAGCACACCCGTGCGCCCCGCGTTCTACCAGTCGGTCGTGCCCACCGGCTTCGCGGCCGAAGTGGTCCACCACGGCGACCTGGAGGAAACCCTCCGCGCGCTGGCCCCGTACGCACCGGTCGCCGTCATCCCCGACAGCGAGTACGGGGTCGCCTTCGCGGACCTGCTGAGCGAACGGCTCGGACTGCCGACGAACGGCACCGAAGGCAGCTCCGCCCGCCGCGACAAGTACGTGATGGTCGAGAAGATCAAGACGGCCGGCCTGCGCGGCGCCCGGCAGCTCCTGATCGAGGACTCCGCCCAACTGGCCGACTGGCACGCGGAACTGGGCGGCCGGATCGTGGTGAAACCCCTCAGCAGCGCGGGCAGCGACGGCATCCACTACTGCGACACCCCCGAACAGGCGGTGCGCGCCTACGAGTCCCTGCACGGCACGGACGACCTGTTCTCCGAGCCCAACGACACCGTCCTGGCCCAGGAGTACCTCGCCGGCCAGGAGTTCGCCGTCAACCTGGTCAGCCGGGACGGCAGGCACCACGTGTGCGACATCTGGACCTCCACCCACATCACCGCGAACGGCGTCCTCGACCTCTGCGACGGCATGGTCCTGCTCCCGTACGAGGGCGAACGGCTCGACGGGATCATCGCGTACTGCGAGCAGGTGCTGGACGCCCTCGACATCCGCCACGGACCCTCCCACGTCCAGGTCAAGCTGACCCCGGCCGGCCCGTGCGTGATCGAGGTCGCGGCCCGGATGGGCGGCGGGAGCACCGCGCACTACGCGCGGACGGCGACCGGCGAGTCCCAGCTGAACTGGACGGCCGACGCCTACGTCCGCCCCGAACGGTTCCTGGCGCGCCACCGGGAGCGCTACCAGGTCCGGCAGTTCGTCGCCGGAGCGCCGATGATCTCGCCGGTCGAAGGCACCCTGAGGGCGTACACGGGCCTGGAGGAACTGAAGAAGCTGGAGAGCTTCGCCGGCGTACGGGAGTTCGTCCGTCCCGGCGACCCGATCGTGCCCACCGTCAACGACCTCACGTACCCGCTGCTCGTGGAACTGCGCCACGACGTCCTGGAGAGCGTGCTCCGCGACCTCGCCACCGTCCGCTACCTCGACGGCCGCGATTTCTACGACATCGGCTGAGACCGGCCCACCGCGCCCTCCGGCCCCCGCCCCCGGTCACCAAGGAGCTTCCCCATGCTGCTGCGCCGTGCGCACAACCTCCTCTGCTACTGGCGTGACGGCTCGTTCGTCATCCAGAACTACCTCAGCGGTACGGAGGTCTCCCTCGCGCCGATGGCGGCCGACCTCCTCGCCGCCTTCACCGACTGGACCACCGCGGACGAGGCCGCCGCCCTGTTCCCGGACCACGACGCGGAGTCCTTCCGCGCCGCCGTGGCCGAACTGCACTCCCTCGGCTTCCTGCTCCCGGCCGACGAGGGCGAACGCGACGGCCGGCTGGCCGAGCAGTGGGAGACCTGGTCACCGGAGGCCGGTGCGCTGCACTTCTCCAGCAAGGACGCCGACTACAGCGAATCCGCCGAGGTCAACGAGGACTTCCGGGCCGGAAAGCGGCCCGCGCTGTTCAAGGGCTACCCGGAGGCGGACCGTATCCTGCTGCCCCGCGCCCCCCTCGACGTGGACGCCGGCTTCGTCCGCACCCTCTACCAGCGCCGCACCCACCGCAGCTTCCGGCAGGTGAACCTGCCGCTCCCGCTGCTGTCGGGGCTGCTCGCGATGGTGTTCGGCCCCAGCGAGTTCCTCGACGGACACGACTTCGGCGCCCTGATGAAGCGCACCAGCGCGGCCGGCGGCTCCCGGCACGAACTGGAGGCGTACGTAGGCGTCTTCGCGGTCGACGGCGTCACCCCGGGCCTCTACCACTACAACGTCCTCGAACACTCCCTGGAACTGCTGGACCCCGGCTTCACCCGGGAGCGGGCGGCCCACCTCAGCTACGACCAGGAAGCCGTCGCCGAGGCCGCCGTCACCGTCTTCGTGACCGCCGTGGTGGAGCGGATGAGCAGCAAGTACCGGGCGCCGCGCGCCTACCGGGTGATGCTGATGAACGCCGGGCACCTGGGGCAGACCTTCGCCCTGACCGCCACCGCGCTGGGCCTGGGCCCCTTCCAGACCGTCGCCTTCCGGGACAGCGAACTGGAAGAGGCCCTCGGCGTGGACGGCATCGGGGAGACCGCCCTCTACCTCTTGGCCGCGGGGATCCCCGCCGAGCGGCGGGAGACGGACGACACCGCCGGCCTCGACGCCTTCCGGCGGGCGGTGCTGCACCCGCCGCGGACGTGACGCGGGGCGGTCACGCCGCTCACCGGTTGCTGTGGCACACCCGGTTGAAGGCGCGGTCGGCGGCCTGGCTCCAGGCCTTCCAGTAGGCGTCGCTGTGCTGCTGGCCGCTCTTGTCGGGCACCGGCTTGGCCGAGCAGCTGTTGGCGGCCGCGGCGGCTCCCGCCTGGGCGCCGGCCGCGCGGCCCTGCGCGAGGTCACGCCGGGAGCCGGGCTGGGCCGGGGTCGTGTTCCCCGGGTTCTGGGGGCTCGGCGTCGGCGATGTGCCCGCGCCGGCCACCCGCTTGCAGTTCACGAAGATGAAGTCCTGGTCCTCGTTGACCGCGAGGACCGTGTAGTCGACGTTCTTCTGGAACCGCTTCACCATGAACGTCCCGTTCGGTCCGATCGCCAAATCCTCCGTGCTCTCTCCGTCGTTGAGCTTGCGCGGTGCGCTGAACCCCTCGCCGGAGATCGTCACGTACGTGTCGTTCGGCCCGGGCGTGACCGTACAGCTGGCGGCCGGTGCCGCCGCGCCCGCGGCCGGGGCGAGGGCGACGATGCCGCCGCAGGCGACCGAGGAGACCAGCAGGGACGTGACCACGGCGCGTCGGGTGCGTCGGTACATGAGGGTGCTCCCATCGGAGAAGGGCCCGTCCCCTCCATGCTCTCCCCGGCCCCGGAGGGTGTCGACCGGGGGCGGACCCGCCGGTCGACGGGCCGGCGCACGCGCGTCCGCCGTGGTGCCGGACCCTGGGGTTCCGGCACCACGGCGGACGGGGGAGAGGGAGCGGAGCGTCGCTCTCAGTACTCCGGCGTCAGTGCGTCACTGCCTCAGTGCTTGAAGATGTCCTTCGTCTTCTCCTTGGCCTGGCGCGCGTCGCCCTTGGCCTGTTCGACGCGGCCCTCGGCCGTCAGGCGCTCGTTGCCCACGGCGCGGCCGGCCGCCTCCTTGAGCTTGCCCTTGGCCTGCTCGGCCTTGGCCTTGCCCTTTTCGTTCTTCGCCACGGCTGATCACTCCCTGCGGAAGGGGACAACGTACGCCCCTCGTCTGACCCGGATCCGGCCCCGCAAACGCACCACTACACGATCGTCCCCTGGTGCTGGTCCCGGCCCGTGTCCTGGGTGTCCGTGCCGCGGCGCCGGGCGATGAGCTCGTCCTCGATGCGCCGGACGGTCCGCGGCGACGTCGAAGGCGCGCTGGACATGGAGGCCGCCAGCGGCCTCGTGCCCCTCAGGCGGTCTCCTTCGCCCGCTCCCGCTCCGCGTCCCCGGCGGGGCGGGAGCCACGGCGGGTGTGGCGCGGGAACCGGATCCGGCGGCGCAGCCAGGGATGGCGCTCGCGCCGTTCCCGGGCGTGCCGGTCGAGTTCCTCCAGCAGCCGCTCGGAGCGCTTCTCGACGCTGAGCTCGTCCAGCACCCGGTCGGCCTCCGCCAGCAGGGCCCCGTACAGCTGCCATTCGCCGGGGTGGCGGGTGATCTCCTCGGGCAGCAGCGCCGCGAGCCGGTCGCGGCTCTGTCGTGCGGTGTCGAGCTCGCGGGTGAGCAGGCTCTCGGCGTCCTCCGCGTTGGAGCTGACCTGGGCCGTGATCAGCCGGGCGAAGGCCCCGACGGCCGCGGCGGTGTGACCGTACAGCTCCCGCAGGGCGTCGGCGACCGGGGGAGGGAAGGGCGCCTCGTCGCCGCGCCGCGTCTTGGCCAGGTCGGTGAGCGTACGGCAGGTGACGCGCAGCACCACCGCGCAGATCTCCAGGGTGTCCAGGCCGGTGCGCAGCACCAGCCGGAAGAGGACGCCCTCCTTGACCCGGGGGTTCAGCCGCAGGCTGTCCTCGGCCTGCCGCAGCGCGGCGTCGACGTCCGCGATGTCGTTGTCGAGCCGCCGCGCCTCGTGCAGCCGGGCCGCCGCCTGCTCCACGCTGGCCGGTCCGCCCGCCTCGCCGCCGATGTGCAGCAGCAGGGTGCTCATGCGGGCGGCGAGGTCGGTGATGGAGGCGCCGGCCGGCCCGATCCAGACCGGCGGGGCCAGCAGCAGGTTGAAGGCGAGGCCGACGGCCGCGCCGATCAGCGTTTCGAGGACCCGGTCCCAGGCCGTGTCCGCCACCTGGGTGACGCCGAGGACGAGCATGGCGCTGATCGCCACCTCGGGGACGAACTCGCCCGCCCGCACCAGCCGTCCCACGACGAGCGAGGCCAGGATGATCAGGCCCAGGCTCCACCAGGTCAGGCCGACCAGGGCGCTGAACCCGATCGCGATCAGCACGCCCGCGACGACGGAGTTCACGCGCCGCACGCCGGTGGTGAGCGTGGAGTACAGCGTCACCTGGACGACGAGCAGCGCGGTCAGCGGCGCGGTCAGCGGGGCCGGCTCACTGCTGAGCCGCAGCGCCACCACGTACGAGACGACGGCGGCGGCGGTCGAGCGGAGCGCCTGGACGACGGCCGGTTCCCGGTGGCGGCGTACGAGTTTCAGGGCGGCGGCATGTGCTGGTGTCATGCCCGGCGCCTGCCCCCGTCGGCGCGGATTCATCATCCCGCGCACCCCGAACCCCCGCACGGCCTGCGCAAAGCCCCGCGCGGTCGCCCTGGCGGGCCGCTCCCGGTCCGCTCCCGTGAGCCGCTCCCGGGCGGCCCCGGGCGCCTCCCCGGGGCGGTTCCGGCCGTATCCGTGGCCGGTCCGCGCGTGCGGGGCGGTACGGGGTGGTACGGGCCACGGCGGGAGCCGATACTGCGACGCCGGGCGGAGCGTCCGCCCGGGGAGGGGGACCGATGAAGCAGACCCGGAAGTTCCGCAGGACCCCGCACCGCCGGGCCGTGGCCGCGGCGGCCCTGCTGGCGGCGCTGGCGGGGGTGTGCGCGCCCGGAACCGCCCAGGCGGCGCCCTCCTGCGCGGCCGCCCCCGGGGCCGCGCCCGTGGAGGTGGCACGGATCCCGGACTGGGCCGAGTCGATCGCCGTCGACCGGCGGGGCCGGATGTTCGTGACGGCGTACTTCACGGGCCGGGTCTACCGGATCGACGCCCCGGGCGCCGAGCCCGTCGCCCTCACCGGCGGCATCGGCGCCAACGGCGGCGTCGTCGTCCGCGACGACGGCACGCTCCTGGTCGGCACGGGCAACGACCTCGCCCACTCCCTGACCGGCGGCCTCTTCCCGGTCTCGGAGCTGCTGGCCGTCGACCCGGACTCCGGCCGGGTCCGTACGTACGCCTCGGGGCTCGGCGGCATCGACGGGGTCGCCCTCGCGCCCGACGGCACCGTGTACACCACCACCCTGGGCGGCGGCACCATCGGCCGTGTCACCCCGGACGGACGCGTCGACCCCGCCTGGGCCCGGCTGGGGGAGCCGAACGGCATCGCGGTGTCCCCCGACGGTTCCGAGGTCTACGTCGTCCAGACCACCGCGGCCCCCGGCCTGTACCGGATCCCCGTCGCGGACCCGGCCCACCCGGTGCGGTGGATCACCGCCGGGCTCTCCGACGCCCTGGCCCTGCCCGACGGGCTCACGCTCGACGGGCGCGGGCGCCCGCTGATCGCCACCCATGTGTCGGGGCAGATCTGGCGGGCCGAGGGAGGGGCGCTGTGCGCCGTCGCGTCGGGCCTGCACCTGTCCACCCAGATCACCTACGGGCACGGCGAACGGGGTTTCTCGGCGGGCCGGCTCTACCGCGCGGGCGTCGACGGCCGGATCTACGAGGTCCCCGCGGGCGCCGACCCGTCGGGGCGGTAGCGGGGCCTGCGGCGGCGGGGTCCGCCGCGGGACCCTCACGAGGCGCGGCCGTAACGGACGTTCCCGCTCCAGATCCGTTCGAGCCGGACGCGGGTGCCGGGTCTGGGAGCGTGCCAGATCTTGTCGTCGCCGGCGTAGATGCCGACGTGTCCCATGACCGCGCCGGCGGGAAAGAAGACCAGGTCGCCCGGGACCCGTTTGTCGCGGGAGATGTGGTCGGTGTCCTCGTACTGCTGTTCGGCGGTACGCGGCAGGGTCCGGCCGGCCTGCCGGAAGGAGTAGACCGTCAGGCCGGAGCAGTCGAAACGGGCGGGGCCGGCCGCGCCGCGCGCGTACGGGGCGCCCGCCTTGGACGCGGCCACGACCACGGCTCTGGCGCCGTAGGAGGGGACGGCCCCGGCGGGCGCGGCCGGGCCGGCCACGGTCGCGGCGGTCAGCAGGAGAAGGAGCGTGAGGGCACGGGGAGGGCGGGAGCCTGGGACGGGGCGGACGGGCCGGTGCGTCGTGCGAAAACTACGGGAGTGGGTCCTGGATGCGGACATCGGGATACCTCCGCGTTCGGGTGCGGGCAGCGGTCGGTCGGGTACCTGTGAAGGTCGTCCTGCTTTCGGTGACGTGGGTTCCCTGGGGCCGAGGGCGTCGGACGCCGTCTCACGGCGTCTCACGGCGTCAGACGACGCCTGACGGCCGACCAGTTTTATCTGCCGCCCCACCCGTTTCGCTTCTCGGGGACCGCCCTTGCTGTATCGATTCTGCAAAATATTTGCGAAGCATTGGAAAAATTCCCGCGCATTGGCGTGCACCTCACGACACGCGACCACCGCCGCGCCGTCCGGACCGGACCGCTCGCGATAATCGCCCCCGGCGTGGAGCGGAGAGCCCCGGCGCCGGTGGACGTCCGGCGGGGGCGGGCAGGTCCGGCGGTACGTGTGAACCAGCGGGTGAAGGGCACACGAGGGCGCGAAGAGGCGGACGGCGGCGACAGGCGCCGCCCACCGCCACCGACCGGAGGAGCTGCGTTCACGTGACCGGACAAGTGTGGAGCTACAGGTCGGCGGCCGGCCGCAGGGACGGCGTCGATCTGACGGGATTCACGGTGGAGGCCACCGACGGGTGCGTCGGCAAGGTCGACGCGCACAACGACGAGGCGGGCGACGCCTACCTCGTCGTGGACACCGGGGTGTGGATCTTCGGCAAGGAGGTGCTCCTGCCCGCGAGCACCGTCGTGAGCGTCGACGCCGGGACGCGGACGGTCTTCGTCGACCGCACCCGCGCCCAGATCAAGGACGCCCCCGTCTTCGTGCGCGAGACCCACCTCGCCGACCCCCGCTACCGCGAAGAGCTCGGGGTCTACTACAGCTTCGGCGTCCACGGCACCGCCGGCCCGGTCGGCGGCCACGCCGTCTGACCCGGGCCCCGCTCGGCCCGGCCCGGCCCCAGCCGGCCGGTGCGGACCGGCGGCTCAGTCGAGCGCCGGGTGGACCTCCGGGTGGGCGTTCCACCAGGCCTGGTGGAACGGGTGGTTGCCTACATTGGCGACGTAGGCGCGGGCCGCCGCCCGGTAGAGGAGTTCCGCCTGGCCGCAGGAGAGGGCCGCGCGGTTCCAGGCGAGGCGGATCCGGCCGGTGACCGGGGAACCGGCCAGGGGGCGCATGACCGTCCCCGCGGCGGCCGGCGCCGTGGGCTGGCTCAGGGAGACGGCCCGGCCCGCCGCGATCAGGTCGTAGTGCATCTTCCGGTCCGTGATGCGGTAGCGCAGCAGCGGGCTGAAACCGGCCTGCGCGCAGGCGGCCACCAGGGCCTCCGGGCCCCCGTCGTCGTCCTCCACCAGCGTCATCCACGCCTCGTCGGCGAGATCGGTGAGGTCGATGCGGTCCAGTGCGGCCAGCGGATGCCGGGCCGACAGCCGGATGCAGAACGGCTCCTTCGGGATCAGGGTCCTCGCCAGGGTCCCCTCCGGGAGCGGCACCTCGTGGTCGTTGACCTCCCCGAACACGATGGCGTCGTAGCGGCCGGCGCCCAGCATCCGGGACAGCGCGGTCACCGAGTCCTCCAGGTCCACGGTGATCTCCCGCCCCGCCATGGCCAGGTCGGTCTGGGCGAGGAGTCCGTCGAGCAGCACGAGCAGGATGCAGCCGAGCCGTAGCGGCGCGCCCGGGGCCAGGGCCCGTGCCTCCGCGCCGAGCGCGTCCATCTCGCTGAGCACCCGGCGGGCCTTGGCCAGGACGAACTGCCCGAGCGCCGTGGGCTCCACCCCGCCCCGGCCGCGGACGAAGAGCTCGCCGCCGGTGACCGCCTCGATGCGGCGCAACTGGGCCGAGAGCGCGGGCTGGGACACCCCGAGCCGACGCGCCGCGCCCCCCAGACTGCCCGCCTCCGCGATCCGGCAGACGGCTTGCAGATGCCTCAACTCCAGCCGCATCCGGGCAGCGTACGCAGCGCCCCGGCGGCGCACCATAACCCGGGCCTTATGCCTGCCGGGATGTCCCAAACCCGTCATGTCCACGCCCATACTCGGCGCAACGATCCCCCCACCCCCCACGAACGGAGTGGACGTTGCCCCCCACCAGATGGACGGCGAGCGTGGCGGCCATGGCGCTGACCGCGAGCCTCGCCGGAGCCCTGACCGGGACGGCCGCCGCCCAGCCGGCCCGGCCGCCCGCCGCGGCGGCCGTACAGGACACCCCCGCCGCGCGCGCCGTCGCCGCGGCCGACCGGGCCGTCGCCAGCGGCCTCGACTCCCTGGTCAACTCCGCCCAGGAGCGCTACGAGCGCCGCCTCGTCACCCCCTGGCTGGGTGACCTCTACTCGGTGGCCTACGAGCGCAGTTACCGCGGCATCCCCGTCGTCGGCGGCGACGCCGTCGTCCTCGCCGACGGCGCGGGCGCGGGCACCGTGCGCGCCCTGCGGTCCGCCTCCGCCGTCCGCGTCGACATCGAGACCCGCCCCACGGTCACCGCCCAGGACGCCGAGTCCACGGCGCGCACCCGCCTCGCCACGGTCGACAGGACCGAGAGCAGCCGGCTCGTCGTCCGCCTCAAGGACGACAAGCCGGTCCTGGCCTGGGAGACCGTACTCGCCGGCCGGACGAAGGACGCCCCCAGCAGGCTGCACGTCTTCGTGGACGCCCGCACCGGATCCGTCGTCGACACCCACGACGACGTGGTCGCCGGCACCGGCAACAGCAAGTGGAACGGCCCCGGCCCGGTCGCCCTCGACACCACCGCGTCCGGGTCCACGTACAGTCTGCGCGACCCGAACCGCACCGGCCTGAGCTGCGCCGACTACAGCTCGGGCAGCGTCTTCTCGAAGTCCTCCGACGCCTGGGGCACCGGCAACCCCACCAGCAAGGAGACCGGCTGCGTCGACCTGATGTTCGCCGCCCAGAAGCAGTGGGACATGCTCGGCCAGTGGCTCGGGCGCAACGGCGTCAGCGGCAACGGCCGCAGCTTCCCCGGCAAGGTCGGCCTCGGCGACCTCAACGCGTACTGGGACGGCAGCTCCGTCACCATCGGGCACAACAGCGCCAACGAGTGGATCGCCGGCATCGACGTGGTGGCCCACGAGTACGGGCACGCCATCGACTCCAACACCCCCGGCGGCACCAGCGGCCAGGAAGCCGGCCTCGGCGAGGGCACCGGCGACATCTTCGGCGCGCTGACCGAGGCGTACGTCAACGAGCCGTCCCCGTACGACTCGCCCGACTACACCGTCGGCGAGGTCATCAACCTCCAGGGCCGCGGCCCGATCCGCAACATGTACGACCCGCCGGCCGTCAACAACGACCCGGCCTGCTACAGCTCCGCGATACCCGGCACCGAGGTGCACGCCGCCGCCGGCCCGCTCAACCACTGGTTCTACCTGCTCGCCGAGGGCACCAGCCCCGGCGGCGGCAAGCCCTCCAGCAGCACCTGCAACCAGAGCGCCCTGACCGGCGTCGGCGTCCAGAACGCCGGAAAGATCTTCTACGGCGGCATGCTGCTCAAGACCAGCGGCATGTCCTACAAGAAGTACCGCACCGCCACCCTGAGCTCCGCCAAGACGCTCGACGCGACCTGCGAGCTGTTCACCAGGACCAAGGCCGCCTGGGACGCCATCAGCGTTCCCGCCCAGGCCGGCGACCCCACCTGTACGCCGAGCGGCCAGAACGGCGACTTCACCCTCGCCCTGAACCCGGCCTCCGGCACCGTCCGGCAGGGCGCCTCCGTCACCACCACGGTCACCACCGCCACCTCCACCGGCGGCGCCCAGCAGGTCACCCTCACCGCGAGCGGCCTCCCGGCCGGGGTGAGCGCCTCCTTCAGCCCGGCCACCGTGCCGTCGGGCCAGTCCTCCGTACTGACCCTGACCGCCACCGCCAACGCGGCGCCCGGCGCCGCCACCGTCGTCGTCAAGGGACAGGGCGCCACCCTCTCCCACACCGTCGACTACGCGCTCAACGTCGGCGGCACCACCCCCGGCACCGACCCGCCGGACATCGACGTGGCCGTCGTCCAGGCCCACCTGGCCCAGCTGGGCACCATCGCCTCCCAGAACGGCGGCAACCGGCGGGCCGGCAGCGGCGGTCACACCCAGTCCCTGGCCTACCTCAAGGGCAAGCTGGCGGCCGCCGGTTACACCGTCACCGAGCAGACCTGCTCCTCCTGCACCTACCCGTCCAACAACCTCATCGCCGACTGGCCCGGCGGACCCGCCGACCAGACCGTCATGTTCGGCGCCCATCTCGACAGCGTCTCGGCCGGTCCCGGCATCAACGACAACGGCTCCGGCTCCGCGACGCTGCTGGAGAACGCCCTCGTCCTCGCCCAGAAGAACCCGGCGATGACCAAGCACGTCCGCTTCGCCTGGTGGACCGACGAGGAACAGGGCCTCAACGGATCCGCGTTCTACGTCAGCCGGCTCGACAGCGCCCAGCGCGCCGCCATCAAGGGCTACTACAACTTCGACATGGTCGGCTCGCCGAACGGCGGCTACTTCATCAACAACCTGAACTCCACCACCGCCGCCCCCCTCAAGGCCTACTGGACCTCCCTGAACCTCGCTCCCGAGGAGAACACCGAGGGCCAGGGCCGCAGCGACGACTACTCCTTCCAGCAGGCCGGCATCCCCACCTCCGGCTACGCCGCCGGCGCCAGCGCCCGCAAGAGCGCCCAGCAGGCGGCCAAATGGGGCGGCACCGCGAACGCCGCCTACGACTCCTGCTACCACAGCGCCTGCGACACCACGAACAACATCAGCGCCACCGTCCTCGACCGCAGCGCCGACGGCGTCGCGTACACGGTGTGGAAGCAGGCCGTCGGCGGCCAGGCGCCCGCCCAGGACTTCTCCCTCGCCACCAGCCCCGCCGCGGGCAGCGCCGCCCCCGGCGGCTCCACCACCGCCAGCGTCGACACCACCACCGTCAGCGGCGCCGCCCAGAGCGTCGCCCTGTCCGTCTCCGGCGCCCCGGCCGGGGTGAGCGCCACGCTCAGCCCGTCCTCCGTGCAGTCCGGCGCCTCCGCCACCCTGACCGTCCAGGTCGGCGCGAGCACCGCGCCCGGCACCTACACCCTCACGGTCACCGGCTCCGGCACCGTCAGCCACACCACCACCTACACGCTGACCGTCACCGGCGGGGGCGGCACGTGTACCCCGCGCCAGATCGTGGCCAACGGCGGCTTCGAGAACGGCAGCAGCCCGTGGAACACCACCACGGGCGTCATCACCAACCAGGCCGGTGAGGTCGCGCACTCCGGCTCCTTCATGGCCTGGCTGGGCGGCTGGGGCTCCCCCCACACCGACAGCGCCGCCCAGTCCCTCGCGATCCCGGCCGGCTGCTCCTCGTACCGGCTCTCGTTCTTCCTGCACATCGACACCGAAGAGACCGAGAACGTGGTCTACGACCGCTTCACCGTCTCGGTGGGCGGCCAGACGCTGGAGACCCTCTCCAACGTGGACGCCACCACCGGGTACGTGCAGAAGTCCTACGACCTCTCCCGCTTCGCCGGGCAGAACGTCACCCTCCAGTTCCTCGGCGCGGAGGACCAGTCGCTCCAGACCTCCTACGTGGTGGACGACGTGACCCTCCAGGTCGGCTGACCCGCCACCGCAGACCCGCCCGGCCGCCCCGCACGGGGAGGCCGGGCGGGCCGGTGTCCGGGGCTGCCGACCCCGGCCCGCGGTGGGACCCTGAGACAACGGAAGACCGCGAGCGGGCGGAGTCGCGATGGGTGCGCGGACACAGGACGGCGGCCGGGACGCGGGCCACGGGCCGGGGCCCGGCCCCGGCGGCCGCGGCACCCGGCAGGCGGCGCCCGGCCCCGCCCGGGCGCTCGACCGGCTGCGGCACGGCACCGGCCCGGCGCCCGCCGCGGCCCGCCGCGCCGCCCGCGTCACCCTGGCCGCCTGCCTCGGCTTCTACGTGTTCCGCTATGTCCTCGACAGCCGCGTCGGAGCCACCTACGCGCTCTTCTCGGCCGTCTCCCTCGCCGCCCTGGCCCGGATCCCCGGCACCGGCCGGCAGCGGGCCGCCGTGATGGTCCGGCTGCTGCCCGTCGCCTGCGTGCTGGTCACCGTCGGCACCTGCCTCGCCGTCCGCACCTGGACCGCCGTCCTCGGCACCCTGGTCGTCGGCTTCTGCCTGGCCTTCGTCGCCGCCGCCGGCCCCCGCCCGGCGGGCGCGTCCCCCGGCCTCCAGCTGCTCTACATCCTGCCCTGCTTCCCCCCGTACGCCCCGGACACCCTTGGGGAACGCCTGACCGGAACCGTCGTCGGCATGGTGCTGATCCTGCTCGCCGAGGCGTACGTGCTGCCCGACCCGGTCGTGCCCACCTACCGGGAGAGAGCCGCGGCCGCCGCCCGGACGGCCGCCCGCTGCGCCGGGGCCCTGCGCTCGCCGCCGCACGCCCTGCCCCCGGACACCGTCCGGCAGGCGCTGGCCGCAGGGCAGGCCGTACGCCCCTCCCACGTGCCGGAGGCCGAGCGCCCGGCCGGCCCCGACGTACGCGAACGGGCGCTGGCGCACACCGGCCTGGCCGTCCGCACCCTGCTCGCCCGGCTCCGCACCCTGCCCGCACCGGCCTCCGGCGCCCCGCCCGACGCCGGGGGCCCGGACGTGCTCGGCGCCGTCGAGGACTGCGCCGCGGAGAGCGCGCGGCTGCTCGCGCCGCACGACGGTCCGGCCCCGCCCGCCGACGCTCCAGCGGTCCGGGCGCTGGCCGCGGCCCGGGCGCGCACCGCCGACCGGCTGCCCCCGGCCCCGGCCGACCGCATGCGCCAGGCGGCGCTGGTGGAGATCGCCGACGCCGCCCTGGTCCTCGGCCGGGCCGCCGCCATCGGCGTACGCGGGCGGGGAGCCGTACCCGACACCGACGCGGGCCGCTTCTGGTACGCCGCCGAGGGCCCGCTCCGGCTGTGGTGGGTCCGCCTCTCCGGCCACATCGGGCCGAGGTCCGTCCACTTCCAGAACGCGGTACGGATCAGCCTCGCCCTCGCCGTGGCCCGTACGGTGGCCGGGGTGGACACCCTGCCCCACGGGTTCTGGGCCATGCTCGCCGTCCTGTCGCTGACCCGCACCACCGCCCTCCAGACCCGCTCCGCCGTCCGCGCCGCCCTCACCGGGACGCTGGTGGGCGCCCTCGCCGCCGGGGTGGTCCTCGCCCTCGCCGCCGGGTCGGCCACGCCGTGCGCGATCCTGCTGCCGCCGCTGATGTTCGTCGCGTTCTCCCTCGGCCCCGTCAAGGGCGTGGGCTGGACGCAGGCGCTGTTCACCCTGGTCGTCGCCGCGGCCTTCGCCCAGCTGGCCCCGACCACCTGGCAGCTCGCCGAGGTCCGCTTCCTCGACGTGCTCATCGGCAGCGTCATCGGCATCGTCTGCGGGCTGCTGGCCTGGCCGAAGGGTGCCCACGACGAACTCGGCCGGTCCGTGGCCCGGATGCTCAGATGCGCCGCCGAGGAGGTGGCCGCCCTCACGCGCGCGGTGACGGCGCCCGGCGGTGCGCCGCCCGTCGCCGACGGCGGCAAGGGGGTCCAGCACGCGCTGTTCCTCGCCGAGTCCGCGTACGCCCAGTACCAGGGCGAGGCCCAGCGCCCGCCCGGCCCGAGCCCCGACTGGCAGAGCGCCCTCATGGCGGGCCACCACGTGCTCTGGGGCGCCCGGCGGGTCCTGGACGCGGCCCACGGCCCGCCGCCCGACCGCGCCGCGGGCGACCGGGTGCGTACGTACGGGGCCTGGGTGGCCGACGGCTTCGCACTGGCCGCCGCCCGCTTCGACGCACCGAAGGGCGGCGGGGGCGGCCCGGCCGCCCCCGGGGCGCGCGCGGCCGGGGCGGGCCCGCAGCGTTCGGACGCCACCCGGGACGCGCCCGCGCTGTTCTTCACCGCGACGGCCTGGCTCGACTCGCTCACCACCGACCTGGGCCGGATGGCCGCCGCGCACGCCGTGGAGGACCGGCCGGGGAGCGGGTAGCGGCGCGGTGCGCGCTCAGGCGCCGGCGACGCTCAGCGTGACGCCGAGGCGGGCGGGCCGGCCGGGGGTGCTCTCCAGCGGGGAGTTGACGCGGCCGGTCTCCACGCACACGAAGCGCAGGTGGTCGTCCTCCGTCAGATCGGCCATCCCGGCGGCCAGTTCGGCGCCCGGATTCCAGACGACGACATCGCTCGCCTCGCGGTGCGCGAGCCGGACGACGCGGCCGAGGGCGTCGTCGCGGACGACACTGACCCCCTCCGGCTCCGTGTAGACGCGCTCGATGTGCCCCGTCGGCGTCACCGCGCCGCCTGCCTCGTCCACGTCCACCGCGAGGAGGTTGTCGCGGTAGTGCCCGCCGAGCCCGGAGACCTCCGCCTCGCCCAGGGCGCCGACCGCCAGGTAGGTGTGCAGGGCGGCCGTGCTCTCGTGCGCGCCCGTCGCCTCGATGTCGATGGCGCAGGTCGCGCCGAGTGCGATCCGGGTGGTCAGGGTGAACTCGTGTGGCCACAGCGCGCGGGTGACGTCCGAGGACTCCAGCCGCAGGACCAGGACGACACCGTGCTCGGTCGTCTCGTGCGAGACGAGTTCCCAGTCCAGGACGCGGGCGAAGCCGTGCGAGGGCTTGGCGACGGGGCCGAACCACGGCCAGCACAGGGGGACGCCGCCGCGGATGGCCGTCCCCGCCGTCCAGGCGTTCCGCTCGCCCAGCCACAGCCCGGGGGCGCCGCCTTCGGGCTGCCAGGTGAGCACCTGTCCGCCCTGGAGGCTGACCGCGCCGCGCACGCGCGGGTGGTCGACGACCAGGATCGGGATCTCGCCGATCAGACGCCGGGTGAGGGACGGCGACAACTGGTCGAGGACGGGCAGGGCGAAGAGGTTGTCGTTCATGGGGCGACTCTTCAGAATCCGCACAAGAGAGTCAAGCCGGGCGACGCGGAACGGAACTCCGCACGGTAAGCGGGGAAACGGGTGCCGGCACGGCGGGGCCTGAAGTCCGCCGTGCCGTGTGCCCCGCCGGGTGCCGCCCCGGCCCGTCGAGAGGACCCCCGTCGGGCCCGGGCCGGGACGGCACCCGGCCGGTCTCAGCCGCTGCGGTCGACGTGCCCGTGGTTCCACGTGGAGGTGGAGCGGCCCCGGCCGGTCGTCAGCACCGACTTGGTTTTCGAGCCACGGTCGCTCCTGTCTCACGACCGCCTTGACGCGATGAACCTAGCGAGATCCACTGAATACCCGGTACCCGCCCTTTCAGGGGGGTGTGTTCACTGCGGAGGCCGTGGGTGAGTGGGGGCTCGGGACTTCAGCGCGCCCAGCGGTTCATGATCCTGGCCACCGGGCCAGCCATCTGAGCGTCGGCGTCCTCTCCGTGGCCCGGCACTCGCCCGGCGCGCCCGCCGCCTGGGCCCTCCTCGCCACGGCCCTCGCGCTCAGCCTCCTGCTCTACGGCACGGCCCGCGGGCGCGGCTGGTTCGGCCGCCACTGGGTGTGGTGCGACGTCCTCGTGACGGGCTGCGCCCTGCCCTGGCTCGCCCTGTGGACCCTGGGCGGGGCGGCCGTGTCACAGAGCGGCTGGCTGATGCTGCTGGGCGGCTCGGCGAGCTCGGCCGTCGCCGTGGGACTCGGGGTGCGGGGCGCCGCCGCGTCGGTGGCCCTGCTGCTGGCCACCTCCGTCGCGCTGCACCTGCTGGTGGCCGGCTCCCGTTCGGCCGAGCTCGTCGGACACCTCGACGCGGTCGTCTCCTCCGCCGTGATGGCGTACGTGTTCTGGTGGTACCTGCGCCGTCAGGGCGCCCTGCTGGACGCCGCCCAGCGCCAGGCGGTCACCGCCGAGGCCGAACGGGCCCGGCAGGCCGAGCGGATGGCCCACCACGCGGCCCTGCACGACACGGTCCTGGCCACCCTGACCACGATCGCCGCCGGACGGGTCGACGCCAACGCCGCCCCGGTGCGCGAGCGGTGTGCCCGCGAGGCCGCCTACCTGCGCAGGCTGGTCCAGCAGGAGGACGGGACGGCGCACCGGCCGGGCGGCCCCGCGCCGGCCGTGTCCGCCCTGGGCGCCGCGCTGGAGGCGGCCGTGCGCTCCGCCGAGTGCCTGGGCCTGCGGGTCACCGCCCAGTACCACGCGCTGCCCGCCGTACCCCGCGAGGTGGCCGACGCCCTGACGGCCGCCGTCTCCGAGGCGCTGAACAACGTACGCGTGCACGCCGGGACGGGAGCCGCCTTCCTCACCGCCGTCGGCACCGGGGACGGGGGCCTGGCCGTCACGGTGGTGGACCGGGGCGCGGGGTTCGACCCCGTCCGGCCCGGCCGGACCCCCGGGACGGGGCTGCGCCGCTCGGTCCATGCCCGGATGACCGGGATCGGCGCGGCGGCCGAGGTGGAGAGCGCCCCCGGCGAGGGCACCCGCGTGGCGCTGCGGTGGCCCGCGTGATCACCGTGGCGGCGGTCGACGACGACCGGATGCTGCTGGACGGGATGCGCTCCTGGCTGGCCGGGGTCGAGCGGCTGCGGCTGGTCGCGGCGGTCGCCACGGTGGACGCGCTGCTGGCGGCCCCGGCTCCGCAGGGCCCGCCCGACGTGGTCCTCCCGGACCTGCTGCTGCGCGACGCCTCGGTGCCGGAGGAGAACGTACGCAGGCTGCGGGCGGCGGGCAGCCGGGTGCTGGTGATCAGTACGGTGGCCGACCGCGACCGGATCGTGGCGGCCGTGACGGCCGGCGCCGACGGCTACCTGACCAAGGACCACGACCTGGACACCCTGGTCAGGGCCATCGCGACGGTGGCCGCGGGCGGGACGGCGCACTCACCGGAACTGGCCTTCGCCTGGGCCTGCGACACGGGCCGGGAACGGCCGAGGCTGGCGCCCCGGGAGCGGCAGGTGCTGCTCGACTACGCCTCGGGGCTGACGCTCAAGGCCGCCGCGCGGCGGGCCGGCATCAGCCCCCACACCGCGAAGTACTACCTCGACCAGGTCAAGGAGAAGTACCGCGGGGCGGGCCGGCCCTCCTACACCAAGACCGACCTGGCCCGCCGGGTACGTGAGGACGGACTGGACCTCTGACGGCCGGCCCGGGCTCCGGTCCCCGTACGCCTCACTTGTTCTTGAGCTTGTCCCAGACCGTCTCCAGCGCCCGGATGTCCCCGTCGTCGAGCCGCTCGTCGAAGACCTCCCGCAGGGCTTCGCGGCGGGTGGCGTCGGCCTCGGCGTAGGCCGTGCGGCCCTCGGCGGTGAGCGCCACGCACACCGAACGGGCGTCGGTGGGGGAGGGGAGGCGCGCCACCAGCCCCCGGGCCTGGAGCTGGTCGAGCACCCGGGAGACCTGGCTGCGGCTGAGGAGGGTCTTGGCGCCCAGGTCGGACGCGGCGACCGGCTCGCGCTGGACGCTCAGCCACAGCATCACCTCGAACCACGAGAGCGGCAGTCCGTGGGCCCGGGTGAGGGCCTGGTCGATACGGGCCGAAAGCGTGGTGCCCGCCCAGATCAGGCCGTAGAAGGCATGATCGCGGGGGGTCAGGTCACCCAGGGAGAGATCGGTACGCGCCATGGGGCCGAGCCTACCCGTTTGTGTGTGCGCGCACATATCTCTATGGTGTGTGTGCACGCACTTAAATCTTGCGCCTCTGTGATCACACCCCTTGGAGACCCCATGAGCACGGCCCGCACCCCCCGTACCGTCCTCGTCACCGGCACCTCCTCCGGCATCGGCCTCACCGCCGCCGTGGCCGCGGCCCGCGCCGGCTGGCAGGTGATCGCCACCATGCGCGACACGCACAAGGCGGGCCCGCTGCGCGCCGCGGCCGTCGAGTCGGGGGTCCAGGACCTCGTCACCGTCAAGCGCCTGGACGTCACCGACGCCGCCTCCATCGACAGCTGCCTTCAGGAGGTGCTCGCCGCGTACGGACGCCTCGACGCGGTCGTCAACAACGCCGGCGCCGGCCAGGTCGGCACGATCGAGCAGGGCACCGTCCAGGACGTCCGCGACACCATGGAGGTGAACTTCTTCGGCGTCGTCCAGGTCACCCGCGCCGCCCTGCCGCACCTGCGCGCCTCGCGCGGCCGCGTGATCACGGTCACCAGCGTCGGCGGCATCGTCGGACAGCCCTTCAACGAGGCTTACTGCGCCGCCAAGTTCGCCGTCGAGGGCTTCATGGAGTCGCTCGCCCCCGTCGCCGCCACCGTCGGCGTGCACGTCACCGTCGTCGAACCGGGCGCGGTCGCCAGCGAGTTCGTCACCAGCATCGGCCTGGACCTCCCCGCGATGCTGGAGGCGGCCGGCCCCTACGCCCCGGCCCTGCGGAACTACGTCGAGCGCACCATGAAGTCCTTCGAGTCGGCGCAGACCTCCGACGAGGCCGCCCGGCCCGTCATCGACGCCCTGACCGCCGACCGGCCCCCGCTGCGGGTGCAGACCTCCGACTGGGCACGCGAGTTCGTCGGCACGAAGCTCGCCGACCTCGACGGATCCGCCGTCGGCGGCCTCACCGGCGACTGGGTCCGCTGACCGGCCCGGGGGGCGGCCGCCTCAGGCGGCGGTCCAGCCTCCGTCCATCGGCAGCGAGGCCCCGGTGACGTGCGCGGTGTGCGGGCCGCACAGCCACAGCACCACCGCCGCCACCTCCTCCGGCTCGATCAGCCGCTTGATCGCGGACCCGCGCAGCAGCACCTCGGACACCACCCGCTCGGCCGGGATCCCGTGCGCCCGCGCCTGGTCCGCGATCTGCCGCTCCACCAGCGGGGTGCGCACGTAGCCCGGGTTCACGCAGTTGCTGGTCACCCCCCGCTCCGCCGCTTCGAGGGCGGTGGCCTTGCTGAGCCCCTCCAGCGCGTGCTTGGCCGTCACGTACCCGGACTTGAAGGGGCTCGCCCGCAGCCCGTGCACGCTGGAGATGTTCACGACCCGGCCCCAGCCGCTCCCGTACATGTGCGGCAGCGTCCGGCGCAGCAGCAGGAACGGGGCGGTGACCATCACCCGGAGCATGGTCTCGAACCGCTCCGGCGGGAACTCCTCGACGGCCGCCACGTGCTGGAGTCCGGCGTTGTTGACCAGGACGTCCACGGCGGCGGGCAGCGCCTCGACGGCGGCCGGATCGGCGAGGTCGGCCGGATGTGCCCGCCCGCCGACCAGCTCCGCCACCTCGGCGGCGGCCCCCGCGTCGATGTCCACGACGTGGACGAGGGCCCCCGCGGCGGCCAGCGCCACCGCACAGGCCCGTCCGATGCCGCCCCCGCCCCCGGTCACCAGGGCCACGCGCCCCGAGAGGTCGACTCCCGCGGCCCCGGCCGCCCTTGTGCTCGTCATGGCCGCAACGTTAGAGTCCCGCGGCCCCGCTGCCGATGTGTGCCGTCGCCACAGTCCGTACCGGGGAGGTGGCGGCCGCCGCCACCGCCCCCTGGGCACGGTAGCGGCCCGGGGTGGTGCCGAACTCACGGCTGAAGGCGTGCGAGAGGGCGTACGGAGTGCCGTAGCCGACCCGGCGCGCGATGGCGGCCAGCGGATCGCCGGTGTCCCGCAGCAGGGTCGCGGCGAGGTTCAGCCGCCACCAGGTGAGGTACGCCATCGGCGGGCGGCCGACCAGCGAGGTGAAGCGCCGGGCCAGGGTGGGCCGCGACACCCCCGCCTCGGCGGCCAGCCGGTCGATCGTCCACGCGGCGGCCGGGTCCGAGTGCAGCGCCCGCAGCGCGGCGGCCGTCACCGGGTCGCCCAGGACGGCCGGCCAGGTCCCGGGGGTGCCCTCGGCGAGGACCCAGGAGCGGATCATGTAGACGAGCAGCAGATCCAGCAGGCTGGGCACCGCCACGCACGCTCCGGGGCGCCGCTCGTCCAGCTCCCGCCCCAGCAGGTCGATGGCCGACCGCAGTTCGGGGTGGCTGCCCACCCGGTTCGGGAGGTGGACGACCTGGGGGAGCTCGGCCATCAGCGGATGGGACCGGCTCCGGTCGAGCCGGTACTTGCCGCACAGCATCTCCACGGCGCCCGCGCCCGGGCCGCCCGCGCCGCCCGTGTCCGCGCCGTCCGGACCGGCTCCGAGCTCGCGCCCCCGCCGGCGCGCGGCGAGTTCCTCGAACGGCACCGCCCGCGCCACGGCCTCCGCGTCGAGGGGACCGTCGCTGATCACGTGCCCCGCCCCGTGCGGCAGCAGGACGGCGTCACCCGCGCCGAGGACGACCGGCTCGCCGCCGTCGGGCAGCAGCCGGCAGCCGCCCTCCAGCACCACGTGGAACCCGGCGCCCTCGTACGGCGCGAACCGCGCGCACCACGCGCCGGACACCCGTACCCGGTCGGAGGAGGGCCGGCCGATGCGTACGGCCGAGATCGCGTCGCTCACCACGTCCATGCGCACCAGACTACCCACGCCCGTCACCGCTGAGCCGTGTACGTATCCCAGTGAGCCGATCAGGCATTGAGCGGCTCATCACGGTCCGCCTAGAGTCGGATCATGGAGAACGAGAGCACGAGCATGGTCTTCGGGGACGTCGAGGTCATCCGGGTCGTCGAATGGCAGGGCGCGCTGGTACCCGCGCGGGGGCTCGTCCCCGGAGTGGACGAGCGGCTGTGGCGCGAGAACGAGGAGTGGCTCGCCCCCGACCACTGGCAGCCGCGGGACGGCCACGCGGTGCTGGCCCTGCAGACCTGGGTGCTGCGCAGCGCGGGCCGGACCGTCCTCGTCGACACCGGTGTCGGCAACGGGCGCGAGCGGCCACAGTCGCCGCACTTCCACCACTGGCAGGGCGACTTCCTCGGCGCCCTGGACCGCGCGGGCATCCGCCCGGAGGACGTCGACGTCGTCGTCAACACCCACCTGCACGTGGACCACGTCGGCTGGAACACCCGCGACGAGGCGGGGGAGTGGGTGCCGACGTTCCCCCGCGCCGAGTACCTCCTGCCGGCGGCCGACGACTTCCACTTCGGGCCCCGCGGCGACTACGGCGGGAACGCGCGCGTGGACGACCGGCTGATGTACGAGGACAGCGTCGCCCCCGTCCACCGGGCCGGACAGGCGGTGCTCTGGGACGGGTCCCACCGCATCGACGAGAACCTCACCCTGGAGTCCGCGCCCGGCCACACCCCCGGCTCCTCGGTGCTGCGGCTGTCCTCGGGCGGCGAGCGGGCCGTCTTCGTCGGCGACATCCTGCACAGCCCGGTGCAGATCCTGGCCCCGGACCACAACAGCTGCTTCTGCGCGGATGCGGCCGGCGCCGCGGCCACCCGCCGCCGGATACTCGCCCGGGCCGCCGGTGAACGGGAGCTCGTGGTGCCCGCCCATTTCGCCGGCCCGGGCGCCGTCGAGGTCCGCGAGGCGGGCGACGGCTTCGCCCTGAGCCGCTGGGCGGCGTACGGGCCGGGCCGGTGAGCCGGGCGGCGTATGAGCCGGGCCGGTGAACACCGCTCCGTACGGATTGCCCGGTCGGATGGTCCGACTGTTACCGTCCGGAACATGCCCCAGCTCATCGCCCCCACCCCCCGCCTCCACGCCTCGTGGCTCGCCGCACAGGAGGAATGGGGCCCGGACGCCCACATGGACGGCGCCGGGCTGGGCCACGAGGACGAGGTGGACACGCCCGAAGGCTTCGCCGCCTGGACCCGGCGGCTGCACGGCTACGGGGACCGCACGGTCCCCGTCGAACAGGGCCGCGTCCACGCCACCTACTGGTGGATCGCCGAAGGCGACACCTACCTCGGCGCCATCGACCTGCGGCACTACCTCAACGGCTTCCTCCTCGACGCCGCCGGCCACATCGGCTACAGCGTCCGGCCCTCCGCCCGCGGCCGGGGCGTGGCCGGCTGGGCGCTCGGTGCGGTCCTGTACGAGGCCCGGATCATGGGCATGGACCGCGTCCTGCTCACCTGCGACCCGGGCAACGAGGCCTCGGTACGCACCATCGAGCGGGGCGGCGGCGTCCTGGAGGACGTCCGCGAGACCCTCGTCGGCCCGAAGCGGCGTTACTGGATCACCCTCTGACGGCCGCCGCCCCGAACCACCGGGCCAGCGGACCGCGCAGCTCCGCCGGATCGTCGCCGGCCCACGCCACGTGCCCGTCCGGCCGCAGCAGCACCGCCGGTACGTCCAGCTCCGCGCCGACGCCGGTGACGTGGTCGACCCGGTCCTCCCACCCGGCCACCGAGAGCCGGCCGGTGGTGTCGAGCAGCAGGCCGCGGCCGCCGTGCATCCGCTCGTACAGGCGCCCCCGCTCCAGCTCCAGGTCCCGCATCCGCCGGCCCAGCAGTTCGTGGCCCTCGCCGAGGTCGTAGCGGACGTCCACGGCGGTGATCATGCCGGTGACGTACCGGTTGACCTCCTCGAAGTCCATCAGCCGCGCGAACAGCCGCCGCAGCGCGGTCGGCCCGGCGCCGTTCCCCATCAGGGTGATCTGGGCGCGGGTGTTGTCCAGTACGGCCGCGCCGACCGGGTGCCGCTCGGCGTGATAGCTGTCCAGCAGCCCCTCGGGTGCCCGTCCGGCCACCTCCGCGGCCAGCTTCCAGCCGAGGTTGAACGCGTCCTGGACGCCCAGGTTGAGGCCCTGGCCGCCGGTCGGCGGGTGGATGTGCGCCGCGTCGCCGGCCAGCAGGACCCGGCCCTCCCGGTACCGCTCGGCCTGCCGGGTGGCGTCCCCGAACCGGGACAGCCAGCGCGGCGAGTGCACCCCGAAGTCCGTGCCGCCGACCTCCCGCAGCCGCTGCCGGAACTCCTCCAGCGTCGGCGCGGCACGGTCCTCGGACACGCCGTCCCCGGGCACGATGACGCGGTACTGGCCCTCGCCCAAGGCGGCGACGCCGAACCGCATCTGCGTCTTGGCCACTTCCGCGACGACGGCGTCGACCTTCTCGGGGTCCTCCGTCAGCTCCATCTGCCCCAGCAGCGTCTCCACCGTCGCGGGCTCCCCCGGGAAGCCGACGCCGAGCAGCTTGCGCACCGTGCTGCGGCCGCCGTCGCACCCGACGACGTAACGGGCGCGCAGCCGCGTCCCGTCCGCCAGGCCGACGTCCACTCCGTCCTCGTCCTGCTCCAGCGTGACCACCTCGCAGCCGCGCCGGACCTCGGTGCCGAGTTCGCGGGCGCGCTCGCCCAGCAGCCGTTCGGTGACCGGCTGCGGGACGGCGAGCCCGTAGGGGTGCGCCGTGTCCAGCAGTTCCGGCCACGGCTTCGTGACGCCGCCGAACAGGCCGCCGACCTGGAACTTCTTGCTGATCTCCAGGAAGCGCCCCAGCAGACCCCGCTGATCCATGATCTCGACGCTGCGGGCGTGCAGGCCCTGCCCCCGGGACTCCTCGGTCGGCGCGGTCAGCTTCTCCAGCACGACCACCCGCACCCCGTGCAGCCGCAGTTCACTGGCCAGCATCAGACCGGTCGGCCCGCCGCCGGCGATGATCACGTCAATCACGCATGTCCCATTTCGCAGATCGTTGGCTGAGGCCGCTGATTCTGCGGTACGACCGGGGCCTTGCCGCAAGACCCCCTGTGCGCTATAAGTTGAAAGTGGCAAGGAGTGCGAAAGCTCCTTGCCTTTCTCTTTTACCGGGCCGGGGCCGCCGTGGGTGGTGTGTCCGCGGTGGCCCCGGCAGCGGGGCGTCAGCGGGAGTTGTGCTCCGGCAGGTCCACGTCGGCCGGGAGGGTCGCCGCGAAGCCGCGGGCGGTCGCCTTCACCGGCTTCTTGCCGCAGAAGGCCGCTTCGAGGGTGCCGCCGAGGGCGGTGTTCGCCGCTCCCTTGTTCGAGGTGTTCGCCATCGCCGCGAGGCTGCGCTCGCCGTCGCGGGTGGAGAAGGCGTACGTGTAGAAGCCCTGCACGGTGCCGGTGTGCCCGTACACCGAGGTGCCGCAGGACAGGTCGTACCGGCGCAGGCCCAGCCCGTAGAAACGCGTGTTGGTCGCGTCGGTCGGGGTCATGGTGAGCATCTGGTCCAGCAGCGGCGCCGGCAGCAGCTTGCCGGTGACCAGCGCCGAGGTGAAGGTGTTGAGGTCGGCGGCGCTGGAGATCATCGCGCCGGCCGACTGGGCCCAGGACACCGTCTGCTCGGTGGAGTCGACCAGTGGCTGGCCGGCCTCGTCGGGGTGCAGGTAGCCGTTGGCGTGCAGGCCCTTGATCTTCGTGTCGGGGTGCACGTACGAGGTGTTGCGGAGCTTCAGCGGCTTGATGATGCGGCGCTCGTACTCCGTGGCGACCGGGTGCCCGGTGGCCTTCTCGATGAGCATGCCGACGACCACGAAGTTGGTGTTCGAGTAGTTGTACGCGGCGCCGGGCTCCGAGGTGCGCGGCTCGTTCAGCGAGAGCCGCACCAGGTCCTGGTAGCCGAACACCTTGTTCCGTACGGCCTCGAAGCCCGGGACGGTGTCGTTGAACATGGCATTGGTGTAGTCCGACAGCCCGCTGCGGTGGGTCATCAGGTGACGGACCGTGATCCGGTCGTCCGGCAGCAGGCCCGGCAGGTAGTGGTTGACCGGCTGGTCCAGCTCGATCTTCTTCTCGTTCACCAGCTGGAGCAGCACGACGGACGAGAACGTCTTGGTGACGCTGCCGATCCGGAAGCGGGCGTCGGTGTCCATGGCGGCGCCGGTGACCTTGTCGCGGACCCCCTCCGTCTTGGTCCGGACGCCGCCGACGCCGCTGATCCGGGCCATCGCGCCGGGCGCGCCGGCGGCGAGGGTGTTGCGCAGGGCCGCGTCCAGGGCCTCCATGTCGGGCGCGGGCAGGGTGGCCGCGGCCCCGGCGGTGGGGGCCGGGGCGGCCTGGGCGGCGGTGGCGGGCACCACACCGCCGACCACGGCCAGGAGGGCGGCACTGACGGCCAGACGGCGGTTCATGGGCAGGAGCACGTGGATCCTCAGCTCTTCGGGTACTGGTCGGGGTACCCCGGGGCCGCCGACTGCTCGGTGAGTCCGGGCGGTTGGCGGCCGGGTTGATCATGAGCTTACGGAAACCGTGCGGAAGCCCGGCATCCGGTTAGCGAGCGGGCTCGGACCGGCTTCTTCCGGCCATCGCGTGGCCGGTAGAGGCCGGTACGGGCTGCACGGGCTGCACGGGCCGCTACGGGCCAGGCGGGTCAGCCGCGGCCGGGCGGGATCGGCCGGGCCGGGCGGGGTCGGGTGGGTCGGCGGGGCCGGTGATCGCAGGGCCGGAAGCGACCGCGCCGGGCCGGCACCCCCCGCCCCGCCCGCCTCCGCCTGAGCGGACCCGGGCGGGCCGAAATATGATGAGCACCGTTATGGCGGCGGCGGAGGCGGCGAGCATGGACGTACCCGGGAGCGGGCCATGACCTGGCGCCGCCCGCACCGGCCCGACAGCGCCGACCTGCTGAGCGTGCTCGGGCAGCTCACCGCCCGGGCCCGCGAGGGGGCGGAGCTCCAGCAGGCCCGGGTACAGCTGGCGGAGGCCCTGCAGCGCGAGCTGCTGCCCGCCTCCCTGCCCGCCCTGCCCGGACTGCGCGCCGCGGCCCGGTACGCGCCCGCCCGGCGCGGCCTCGACATCGGCGGCGACTGGTACGACGGCTTCCGGGTCCCCGGGGACGCCGTCGCGTTCTCCATAGGCGATGTCCAGGGGCACGACGTCGCGGCCACCGCCTTCATGGGGCAGGTACGGGTCTGCCTGCGCGCCGTGGCCGCCGTCGTCACCGACCCCGGCGAGGTGCTGGGCCGGGCCAACGAGGTCCTGCTCGCCATGGACAGCGAGCTCTTCGCCACCTGCACGCTGCTGCGCTTCGACCCGCTGACCGGGGTGCTCGCCAGCGCCCGGGCGGGCCACGTGCCCTCCGTCTGGGCCACGGTCGACGGCCGGTACGGCATCACCGAGGAGGACGGCGGCCCGCCCCTGGGCACCCTCCCCGGCGCGCGGTACGCGGTGACCCGGCGCAGGCTCGGGGACGCCGGGTCCATCGTGCTGCTCACGGACGGAGTGGTCGAGGGGCCTTCGTTCCCGATCGACGAGGGCCTGGAACGGGTGCTGCGCCTGGTGCGGGAGGCGGCCGGCGGGGATCCCGACGAGCTGGCCGCCGAGGTGATGAAGGTGGCCGATTCCACGGGCCACGCCGACGACGCCGCCGTACTCGTCCTCAGCCACGACGCCCACGGCACCACGGCCGACCACGGCTAGACCGTGCGCTGGCGGGCGGCACCGGCGCCGCGCGCCGCTCGCGCGTGTCACGCCCCGTCCCGGCGCCCCGGCTGTTGTCTGATGCAGTGATGCGCACCGTGGAATGGCGACGTCCGGCCCTGGCGCTGCTGCGGATCCTCGCCGTCGCCGCGGCCTACTACCTGTCCGGGCGGCTCGGCCTGCTGCGGCAGGTGGTCGTCGAGGGCGCGGTCGTCACGCCGCTGTGGCCGCCCACCGGCATCGCCCTGGCCTGTCTGTTCTGGTGCGGCCCACGGGTCTGGCCGGGGATCGCCCTCGGCACGTACCTGGCCGTCGAACGCCTCAGCGCCTTCCACCTCTCCGACCTCGGGATCGTCGCCGGGAACACGCTCGCCCCGCTGTGCGCCTACGCGCTGCTGCGCCGGGTCGCCTTCCGGCCCGAGCTCGACCGGCTGCGGGACGGCATGGCGCTGGTCTTCCTGGGCGGGCTGATCCCGATGACGATCAGCGCGAGCGCCGGGTGCGGGACGCTGGTGCTCACCGGCAACCTGCCGGCGGACCGTTTCTGGCCGGTGTGGTCGGCCTGGTGGGCGGGGGACACCATGGGGGTGCTGCTGGTCACCCCGCTGCTGCTCGCGCTGACCCGGCGCGGGCCGCTGCCCCGCGACCCGTACCGGATCGCCGAGGCGGTGCTCCTGATGCTGACCACCGCCGCCGTCACGCTCGTCGCCACCCGCAGTACGCAGTCCCTGCTCTTCCTCGTCTTCCCGCTGCTGATCTGGGCCGCCGTACGCTTCCAGCTGGCCGGCGCCGCCCCCTGCGCGCTGCTCATCTCGGTGCTCGCGATCTCGGCGGCCACCGACCACGCCGGACCCTTCGCCCGCCACAGCCTGCTGGAGGTCATGGTGAACCTCCAGGCCCTCAACGGGGCGGCGGCCCTGACCGGACTGCTCCTGGCGGCCCTGGTGACCGAGCAGAACAACATCCGGCTCAAGATCGAGGAAGTGTGCGAGGACCTGGCGGAGGTGGTGGCGCACCTCGCCCCGGGCGCCACCCGGAAGTAACCCGCGCAGCCGCCCGTGCGCACCGCCTCCTACCCTGGGCCGCGTGACGAACATGAGCGCGAAGGGCCCCGGCCGCGGCGGCCGGCTGCTGTACGGGTGCATGGGGCTGGGTGGCAGCTGGGAGCCGGAGCCGTACGGGCCGGCCGACATCGACGCCGCCGAGGCGGCCGTCCGGGCCGCCCTGGACATCGGGATCACGGTCTTCGACCACGCCGACATCTACCGGCACGGCAAGTCCGAGGCCGTCTTCGGCGAGGTCCTCGCCCGGACGCCCGGCCTGCGCGAACGGATCGTCCTGCAGAGCAAGTGCGGCATCCGCCTGGCCGACGGGGACCGCCCGGGGATGTACGACCTGCGCGCCGCGAGCATCACCCGCCGGGTGGAGGAGAGCCTGGCCCGGCTGCGCACCGACTCCCTCGACGTGTTGCTGCTGCACCGGCCCGACCCCCTGGCCGACCCGGACGAGATCGCCGCGGCGCTGATGTCCCTGCACCGGCAGGGCCTCGTACGCGCCTTCGGCGTCTCCAACGCGGGCGCCGCGCAGATCGCCCGCCTCCAGGCCCGCCTCGACGTGCCCCTCGTCGCCAACCAGCTGGAGATGAGCCTGCACAGCCGGGCCTGGGTCGAGGCCGGCGTCCTGCTCAACACCCCCGAGGGCGCGGACCACGGCTTCCCCTACGGGACGCTGGAGCACTGCCTGGAGCACGGCATCCGGCTCCAGGCCTGGGGCGCCCTCGCGCAGGGCCGTTTCACCGGCCTCCAGCAGACCCCCGCCGAACACGCGACCGCGGAGCTCCTGGCCGAGCTCGCCCGCCGCAAGGACACCACGCCGGAGTCGGTGCTGCTGTGGTGGCTGACCCGCCACCCGGCCGGTATCGCCCCAATCGTCGGCACCGCCCGGCCGGAGCGCATCGGGGCCTGCCGCGACGCCTCGCTGCGCGCCCCGGACCTCACGCACGAGGAGTGGTACGCCCTGTGGGCCGCGGCCCGCGGCGTCCCGCTGCCCTGAGCCGGCCGGCTCCGGCCCTCAGAGGCGCGGCAGGCCGCCGCCGAGCCGCCGCCCGAGGGAACGGGTCGCCCCGAAACCGCTCTCGTGGTCCCAGACGTGCGTACAGCCGGGGCACTGGAGGTGGAGCACGCTGCCGGTGTGGGAGAGCAGGTAGCGCCAGTGCGCCGAACAGGTCCGGCGCTCCCCGCACGGCCCGCAGCCACGGGCGTCGTCGCAGTTCGGGCAGGCCACCCAGGCGCGCCGGCCGATGTCGGCCTGCGGGTCAAGCGGCAGCACGGCCACCCCCGCGGGCGGGCAGCACACCGGCCGCGACCAGGTCGTCGTACAGGCGCTGCTGCTCGGCGTCCAGGCCCGAGTACAGCAGCCCGTACGCCGCCTCCTCGCCGCGCAGCACCTCGACGGGGTCCCAGTCGGGGCCGAGGGCGGCCATCACCTGGGCGCGCCGGAGCACCTCCTGGGACGTGAGGTCGACGTCGAAGTCCACCAGCCCGGGGCCGGTGGCAGGGGTGGGTTCGTGGGGGGTCATACCCTCGAACTTAGGTAACCCTTCCTTGCCGGGTCAAGTGAGGGTGGGCGGAGTCACAGCAGGTCATGGGCCCATGCGTACGGCGGTGCACCCGCCCGGGCCACCAAACGGATGGTCAGATTCCGTACGAGGACGGGGCGTTCACCGCCGGCCGGGGAGGGGGCGGCCGCCCCCGCGGGTGACGGCGCGACTACTGTGGGGGATACACGTATCGGCGTACCGTCGTCGCACGACTCATTCGATCCAGGGGGAATGGAATGGCGCCTCAGCCCGGCATGGTCGATCTGCTCGAACTCGGTCCGGACTTCGTCCGCGACCCGTATCCGGTGTACGCGCGACTGCGCGCCCGCGGCCCGGTCCACCACGTCCGCACACCCGACGGCGAGGACCTGTGGCTGGTCGTCGGACACGAGGCCTGCCGCACCGCGTTCACCGACCCGCGCCTGAGCCGCGACTGGCGGCGCCAGGGCGACATCGGCCAGATCATCAACGCCGACCAGGACCACCCGGCCCTCGCCCACATGCTGATGTCCGACCCGCCGGACCACACCCGGCTGCGCCGGCTCATCGCCCGCGAGTTCACCCCGCGGCGCATCGAGGCGCTGGCGCCGCGCATCCAGCAGATCACCGACGAACTGCTCGACGCCATGGAGGCCGTCGCGGAGCGGCGCACCGACCTGGTGAACGCCTTCGCCTTCCCCCTGCCGATGACCGTCATCTGCGAGCTGCTCGGCGTGCCCGAGCTGGACCGCGAGGCGTTCCGCGGCTGGTCCAACGAGGTGGTCGCCCGCACCAGCCTCGAAGCGGAGGCCGCCGCGTACGCGGAGATGCTCCAGTACCTGACGGAGCTCATCGACGCCAAGCGCGCCGCCCCCGGCGAGGACCTGCTCAGCGCCATGATCCACGCCGTCGACGAGGGCGGCGACCGGCTCTCGCCCCACGAGCTGATCGGCATGTGCGTCCTGCTGCTCATCGCCGGGCACGAGACCACCGTCAACATGATCGGCAACGGGATGCGCGCCCTGTTCGCCCACCCCGGGCAGCTCGCCGACCTGCGCGCCGACCTCGGCCTGCTCGACGGCGCGATCGAGGAGATGCTCCGCTACGACGGACCGGTGGAGACCTGTACCCCGCGACTCGCCCTGGAGGACGTCGAGATGGGCGGCGTGGTGATCCCGGCGCGCTCCACCGTGCTGATCGCGATGGCCGACGCGGACCGCGACCCGGCGCGCTTCGAGGAGCCGGACCGCTTCGACATCCATCGCGACGCCCGCGGCCACATCGCCTTCGGGCACGGCCTGCACTACTGCCTGGGCGCGCCGCTCGCCCGGATGGAGGGCCGCATCGCCCTGCGCTCGCTGCTGGAGCGTTTCCCGACGCTCGACGGCGACGCCGACGAGGCGAAGCTGTCGTGGGTGCGGGGGATGCTCATCCGGGGCGTACGGGAGCTGCCGGTCCGGTGGTGACCCGGGCCGGGGCGGCCCCCGTCGATCCGTTCGACGGCGCCTCCCCGGCCCACGGACGTCTCAGTCCTGCCGGATCGCGGAGATGTCGAACTCCAGCACCACCTTGTCGCCGACCAGGACACCGCCGCCCTCCAGGGCCGCGTTCCAGGTGATCCCGTACTCCTTGCGGCTGATCGGCACCGAGCCCTCGAAGCCCACGCGCGCGTTGCCGAACGGGTCCCGGGCGCTGCCCTGGTACTCGAACTCGATGGTGACCGGCCGGGTGACGTCCTTGATGGTGAGGTCGCCCGTCACGTTGTAGTGCGTGTCGTCGAGCGGCTCGACCCCGGTGGAGACGAACGTGATGTCCGGGAAGGTCGGCGCGTCGAGGAAGTCGTTCGTACGCAGGTGGCCGTCCCGCTGTTCGTTGCGGGTGTCGATGCTCTCGGCCTTGATGGTGACCCGCGCGGAGGACTTGGCCGGGTCGGCGCCGTCCAGGTGGGCGGTGCCCTCGAACTCGTTGAACGAGCCGCGGACCTTGGTGACCATCGCGTGCCGGGCCACGAAGCCGATCCGCGAGTGGGCGGGGTCCAGGACGTAGTCGCCTGTGAGCGAGGTGAGGGGGGCGGTGGTCATGGACCTGCTCCAGGGGGCTGGGGGACGGGGACGTGACGCGCGTCCACGCTAGCCAGCGCCGCCCCGAAGGGCGCCCGGCCACGCCCGCCGCATCACCCGATCGGCCAGATGCCGGGCCGCGCCGGGTCGGCCCGCCGCGCCCTCCGGCTACGCGTCCCGGATCGCGCGGACCAGGCCCGACACGAGGTTCGCCCGCTCGGCCATGGACGCGACCACCACGTACTCGTGGTCCGCGTGGGCCCCGCCGCCGACCGCTCCCAGGCCATCGAGGGTCGGTACGCCCAGCGCGGCCGTGAAGTTGCCGTCGCTGCCGCCGCCGACCGCCCTGCCCTCCAGGCCGGGCAGCAGCCGCCGCGCCACCGCGAAGAGCCCGGCCGACGCGGACTCGGGCATCGGGGGCCGGCCGATGGACCCCTCGACCGTGATCCGCGCGCCGTCCAGGTGCGGCGCCAGCGCCGCGAAGGCCGCCTCGATCCGCTCCCGTTCCCCGGCCGACTCGACCCGGACGTCGACGATGACGGTCGCCTCCGCCGGCACGACGTTGTCCAGGGTCCCCGCCGACGCGACCGTCGGGGTGACCGTCGTACCGGCCTCGGGCCGGCCGAGCGCGGCGATGTCCAGCACCTGGTACGCGGCTTCGACCAGGGCATTGATCCCGGCCGCGGGCTCCAGGCCGGCGTGGGAGGCGCGGCCCTCGACCCGGACCCGGAAGGTGCCGCAGCCCTTCCGGCCGGTCTTCAGCGCTCCGCCGTCGGCGGCTCCCTCGAAGACGAGCACCGCGCCGCAGGCGAGGGCGCGTTCCTCGATGAGCGCCCGGGAGGAGTGCGAGCCGACCTCCTCGTCCGCGGTGACCAGGATCTCCACGCCGGACCGGTCGTCGAGCGCCGCCAGGCCGTGGACGGCCTGCACCAGGCCGCCGAGCATGTCGAAGACCCCGGGACCGGTCGCGTGCCCGTCCGCGACGCGGAACGGGCGGCGTTCGAGGGTGCCCAGCGGGAACACCGTGTCGTGGTGACCGAGGATCAGCACCCTGGACTCACCCCCGCCCCGCCAGTGGACGTGCGGCCCGGCCTCGCTCTCCAGGATGACGGCCCGGCCCCCGAGACGGCTCTCGATGAACGCGGCGACCACCTTGGCCGATGCCGCCAACGCGTCCAGATCGCGCGACGGGGACTCGGTCTCGACCAGGGTCCTGAGGTCGTCGAGCATCGCGTCCACGCTCACCGCGGCGGTCTTGCGCATCGTCATGTCGCACAGGGTAGCTGGCGGCCCGTCGGCCGGGGCGCCGCCCCGGGGGCCCGCCGGTCACGACGCCGGATCCGGCGCGGGGCGGCGCAGCAGGTAGAGGGCCGCCCCGGAGACGAGGACGGCCATGCAGGCGAGGAACACCAGCCCCGCACCCTCCAGTCCGACCGGGCCCGACAGCACGCCCACGCCGATCACCGGGAGGGATATGCCGGTGTACGCGACCACGAACAGCGTCGAGATCACGGCCGCGCGCTCGTGCTCGGGAGACGCCGCGGCCACCGCCGAGAGCGCCCCGCGGAACGTCAGCCCCTGCCCCATGCCGCCCACCACCGCGCTCAGCACCACCAGCACCAGCAGGTCCGCGTACAGCGCGCCCGCGAGCAGCGCCAGCCCGGCGAGGAGCACCGCGCAGCCCAGCGGCAGCGAGCGCCGCACCCCCACCCGGGGCACCGCGGACTGCCCGGCCGTCGAGGCGAAGAAGGCCAGCGCCACGACGAGCCCGCTCACGGCCGGGTCGTGCACGCCGAGGGACTGCGCGAGGAACGCCGGGCTGACCGCCGTGAACACCCCGAACAGGGCGAACCCCGCGAACGCGGCGGCCGCCGCCGGCCCGAACACCGGCCGCACTTGCGCCGGCAGCCCCGGCCGCTGCGGCCGTACGGTGCTCAGCGGCCGCCGTTCCCGCACGGTCTCCGGAAGCCACAGCAGCACGGCGAACGCCCCCGCCACCAGGGCGAGGTGCACGGCGAACGGCAGGTACAGCGGCCACGGCGCGTACTTCGCGAGCACCCCGGCCAGCAACGGACCGCAGCCGAGGCCGCCCATGTTGGCGGCCGTCGCCACCAAGGTGGCCCGCGAACGGCCGCCCGCCGGAGCCAGCTCCATCACGTACACCGTCGCCGCGCCCGTGAACAGCCCGGCGGACAGCCCCGACAGCAGCCGGCCCGCGTACAGCCAGCCGAGTCCGGAGGCGCAGAGGAAGCAGACGGCGCTCGCCGCAGAGCAGACCAGACCCGCCCGGAGCACCGGCCGCCGGCCCACGGAGTCCGAGGCGTTGCCCGCGAGAAGCAGGACGCCGATGACGGCGAAGGCGTACACGGCGTACACCACGGTGACCGTCAGCTCGGAGAACCCGAACTTCTCCTGGTAGAGCCCGTAGAGGGGGGTCGGCAGCGTGGTGCCCGCCATGCACACGGCGAACACCGCGCCGGCGAGGGAGCACCGGCGCCACCCGCCGCGATCACCGTCCATGCGCCCGACGGTACCCCGCGCCCGGCCGCCCGCCCACCGGTACCGGGCCGGGCGGAGCAACCGGAGGAGGGGCGGCGGGCGTCCCCGTGGCGGGGGGTGGTGCTCATGCCGGAGACGGACCGGCGGTGGCGAGGACCCGGTACGGCGGCGTTGCCCGCGCCGGCCGCCGCGGCGGTGTACGGATGGGCGGCCTGGTGCTTCGGGGGCTCCTCACCGCCCCCGGACACCCTCGTCGTCGTGGGCGGGGCGGTACTCCTCCTCGGCGCCTGCACGGGGTACTTCGCGCTCGTCGGGGGGAGCGGGGGCTTCTTCGGGGCCCTGCTGCTGTCGTTGGGGCTGCTGCTGGTGGTGGCCTGCGCCGACCAGGCGGCGTCCCGTCCGGCGGTCGCCTCCTGCGCGGTGCGCGAGGTCGAGTCGAAGGCCGAACACTCCTCCGGCGAGGGCGCTCCGCCCACCCGGACGGTGTACCGCCTGCTGCTGGACTGCCCGGGCGGCTACCCGGCCGAGCTGAAGGAGGGTCGGGCCGTGGCCGCGAAGGGAGACACGATCCGGGTCGCCTACGACCCCAGGCACCGGATCTCCCCGGAGCTGGAGGGCCGGACCACGCCGTGGACGGCCGCCCTGTGGGCCGCGGCGCTCCTCGCCCTCAGCACCACGATCGCCTGGCTGAAACGGGGCCCGTCGCAACCGGGCGCGCACTGAGCCGGCGGACCGCGCGGTTCATCCGGCCGGCCGCGCAACGGATGCCGTCGGGGCCCGGCCGGGGCAGGCTGCGGGCAGGAGAGCCACCACCGCACAGACGAGGACCCCGACATGTCCCTGTCCCACCACCGGCGCATCGGCGTCATCACCGGGGCCGCGGCCCTGCTGCTCACCGCCACCGCCTGCTCGGGCCTGGGCCGGAGCACCGTCGGCGTGCTCACCTTCCGCAGCCACGACTCGCCGGTCGCGCTGTCCTACGGCAACACCCCGGTGAAGGGCTGCCACCGCATCAACTTGCCCCGCGGCGCCACGCGCGTCGAGAACAACACCCTGGTCGACGTGGTCCTGTACCGGACGGAGAACTGCGCGAAGGGCGAGCGGGAGGACGGCACCTACGTCGCCACCACGCTCTCGAACGTGACGGCCCCCGCGGCCCTGCCCTGGCGCAGCTTCAGCGTCATCCACTGAGCGCTCCCGGCGCGGCGCCGCTCTCCGCGTGCCGCGCCGTCGGGGCGCCGGGTGGAACGGGCGCCGCGTGGCACGAGCGCCGGGTAGCACGAGCGCCGACCGCTCCCGGCGCCGCGCGGGGCGGCGGGAGCGGGCGGCGGTGGGGTCACCAGTAGATGACCACGTACCCGTTGCCGCCGTTCTGGCCGTCGCCGCCGGGGAGGGGGACCGTGGCGGCCGTGCCCGGCGCGCCGCCCCTGCCGCCGTGCGCGGCGTGCGGGGGCAGGCCGACGATCCCGTCGGCGGGCGCCCCGCCGGCGCCGTTGGCGTTGCCGTTCCCGCCGGGGATGTTGACCCCGCCGGTGGAGCACGTGGCGGTGCCGCCCGTGCCGGGCGTGCCGTTGGCGCCGTTCGTGGCCGTGGCGCCCCGGCCGCCACCGCCCCCTCCGCCGCCGCCCGCGTTGAGCAGGACGGTGTTGTCCGTCGCCCGGGTCAGCGTGCTGGCGCTGCCCGCGGTGCCGTTGCCGCCGTCGCCGCCCGGGCTGCCCATGGTGTTGCCCGGGGCGCCGCCGCCTCCGCCGTCGCCGCCGTCACCGACGTCCACGCCGTAGTCCGCCTGCGGGGTCACCTTGACGGCGCACCAGGTGAAGCCACCCGCGCCGCCGCCACCGCCGGTGCCGCCGTTCGCGGTGACGGTGCCGCCTCCGCCGCCCCCGCCTCCGCCGCCCGCGCCCCACGCCTGGACGAACACGGACGTGACGCCCGGCGGCGGGGTGAAGGTGTTGTCGGACGTGAACTGCCGCAGCCCGTGGATGACCGGGGTGCGCGGCCTCTTCTTCTCCTTGTCCCTCCCGTTGTCACCCCAGTCGTCGTGGTCGTTGTCCCGGCCCTTGTCCTTGTCCTGCGGGGACGCGCCCGTCTTGGGCTGGGCGGCGGAGGGGACCGAGGGGACGGGCCCGTCGGCGGACGCGGCCGGTGCCAGCGCGATCACTTGCCCGGTCAGGGCCGCCGCGGCGGCCAGGGAGGCGAGCAGGACGCGGGAGCGTACCCGGGGCCGTCTCGTCGTCTCGTGGTGCTCGTTCAGGTTCATGAGTTCCTTACCCGCCGGCGCCGGGGGCGGCCGCGGGATCGTGAGGGGACGGATGCGTGGTCGGCTCCGGACATCCCCGTGGGCCAGGGCGGGACCGTCACGCGCCGTCATCCCAACCTTCCTCGGCCCGCCCGCCGCGCCGACGGGGCCGACGGTGTGGACCAGCCAGGTGAGCGGTTCGCCGGGCCGGAGCAACGCCGCGCCCAGACGGCGCTGGGCCGGCCGGGGTAGCCGGTGTCACGGACCCGGCCGGCCGTCGTTGCCCTGATATGACCGACGTGATGGTGAAGATCCCCGCCGACTGGCTCGCCCGTGTGTTCCTCTCCCTGCGCCGCAGCGCCCTGGACGACGCCCAGGCCGTCGCCGCCGAGCTGCGGCCGTTCACGGAGCGGCCCGGCCAGCGGGTCCCCGTACCGCGCGCGACGGTACTGCGTACCGCGCAGGCCCTGCGGGTGGAGCTGGCACGCGTCGCGGAACCCGTGGAGCGGGCCCGGCTGCACGAGGCCGCACAGCTGATCAGCGCCCGGCTGGGCACCCCGGAACCCTGATCCGGTGGGGCCTCAGGCGGCGCGGAGCCGTACCCGCCCGGCTACGCGGGCCGTCGGCCGGGGGAGAAGACGCGGTCCAGGTGGTGGCGCAGGACGGCGACGGCCGCCTCCGGGGTCCGCTGGCCGACCAGGATGCTCGTGCCCATCGTCGCCGCCATGGCCAGCAGGCTGACCGCCTCGATCCGGGCGTCGACGTCGGGATCCGCGAGCCCGGCCTCCTGGGCTCCGCTCAGCAGTCCGGTCAGGGCGTCCTCGGCGGCGTCGGGGTTGTCGATGAACGGCTGGGCGGCCAGCGCCTCGTCGGTGACCGACAGGATGGCGTACGAACTGTAGAGCAGGTGGAAGGTGCGGCTCTCCGGGTCGGTGGGGAGGGAGGCGAGGAGCAGCGCCTCGGCGGTCGCGCGCGGCCCGGGCGCGGGCCCGGCGGCGCGCAGGCGTTCGCCCACGCGGGCGGTGAAGCGCTCGGTGAGGTGCTGGAGTCCGTAGAGGAGCAGTTTCTCCTTGGTCTCGAAGTAGTACTGCACGAGCCGGAGCGAGACCCCGGCCTCGGCGGCGACCTCGCGCATGCCGACCGCGTGCAGCCCGCGCCGTCCGGCCACCCGGACGAGTGCCTCGGCGATCTGGGTGCGTCGTTCCTCGTGGTCCACGCGCTTGGGCATGAGCGTTCTCCGGCCGTAGGTGCTGCTGCTGGGCGTCCGGCGGCGCCCGGGCCCATTTGATGGTACCGCCGTATCAACAACGTGGTACGGTCGTACCACGAAATGGTGATCACCAGGAGGTACCCCGTGCCCGAGAAGTCGGCCCGCGCGCGACGCGACATAGGCCACTACGTCAACGACACCCTGCGCGACCGGTACTTCGCCGCCTGCGACGCCCTGTACGCGCTGGGCGCCCCCGCCCGCTCCGAAACGGACGTCGAGACCAGCTTCGGCACCACGCACGTCTACCGCTACGGCCCCACGGACCCCACCGCCGATTCCCGTACGCCCATAGTCCTCATCCACGGCTCCGGCGGCTGCTCCGCCCAGTGGTACCCCAACACCCCGGCACTCAGCGCCGAACGACCCGTCTACGCGCTCGACACCCCGGGCGACCCCGGGCGCAGTGTCCACCGCGAGCCGATGTGGCAGCCCGAGCGCGCGGCTCAGTGGATGGACGAGGCCCTGGACGCGCTCGGCCTCGACCGGGTCCACCTCGTCGGCTCCTCCTACGGCGGCTGGCTGGTCATCAACCAGGTCCACCTGCGTCCCGGCCGGCTCGCCTCCGTCACCGCCCTCGACCCCGGCGGCCTGGAGAAGGTCGGACTGCGCTTCTTCGTGTGGATCTTCGCCAGCCTCTTCGCCACGTACGCCCCGAAAGCGCTGCGCCCGCGCCTGGCCGCCTGGCTGGAGCAGCCCGTGATCGTCGTTCCCGAGCTGCGCGCGATGATCCAGGCGAGCGTCCGCGCCTTCCGGATCCGCCGTCCCGCCCCGTTGCCGCTGTCCGACGCCGAACTGGGGTCGATCCGGACGCCGTTCTACCTGGTCATGGGCAAGCGCAGCCTGCTCGTGCACCCGCAGCGGCAGCTGGAGCGGGTACCGCGGCTGATTCCCGGCGCCCGCGCCGAGATCGTCGCCGCCACCGGCCACGGGCCCCAGATCGACCACCCCGACCTGGTCAACGCCCGCATGCTGAGCTTCATGGAGGACGTGGACTCCCTCGACCCCGCCCGCGCCTGACACACGGGAGCGGGCCGGCCCGGCCGGCCCCTCCCTACGGCGGCGGCGTGAAGCGTACGCGAGGTTGCCCGGGAACAGGCGGCCGGAGCGGCCCGGCAGCGGCAGACTGGGCGGGGCAGCAGCACCGCAGCCACGCGCCAGGAGGACCGCCCGTGCCCGTCCCGATCATCATCGACTGCGATCCCGGGCACGACGACGCCCTGGCCATCATGCTGGCGGCAGCCGACCCCGCCGTCGACCTGCTGGCCATCACCACGGTCGCGGGCAACCAGACCCTCGACAAGACCACCCTCAACGCCCGGCGCGTCTGCACCCTCGCCGGGATCACCGACGTGCCCATCGCCGCCGGGTGCGACCGGCCGCTGCTCCAGCCGCTGGCCGTCGCCGACGACGTACACGGCGCCTCGGGCCTGGACGGGCCGCGGTTCCCCGAGCCCACCGTGGACGCCGTGGACGAGCACGCGGTGGACCTCATCCACCGGATCCTCCTCGCCCACCCCGAGCCGGTCACCCTGGTGCCCACCGCACCGCTCACCAACATCGCCCTGCTGCTGACCCGCCACCCCGACAGCGCCTCCCGCATCCGCGAGATCGTGCTGATGGGCGGCTCCACCGGCCGCGGCAACCGCACCCCGGCCGCCGAGTTCAACATCCTCACCGACCCGGAGGCCGCGGACATCGTCTTCCGCAGCGGGGTGCCCCTGACGATGTGCGGCCTGAACGTCACCCACCAGGCCCTGGCCACCCCCGAGATCCGGGCCCGCTTCGAGGGCCTCGGCACCGAACTCGGCCTGGTCTGCGCCGAACTGCTGGCCTACTTCGCCTCCACGTACCAGCGCCTGTGGGCCATGCCCCACCCGCCGCTGCACGACCCCGTCGCGGTGGCCCGCGTCATCGACCCGACGCTCGTCGGCGTGGTCGACGCCAACGTCACCGTCGAACTGCACGGCCGCTACACGCGCGGAGCCACCGTCGTGGACCTCCACCGGTACCTCGGCCGGCCGGTCAACGCCCGGGTCGCCACCACCCTGGACGCCGACCGCTTCTGGGACCGCATGATCACGGCCGTGGCCACCCTCGGCTCCCGCACCGCCTGACGGTGCTTCCGATCAGCCCGCGAGCGGGTACATCAGGCCGCGGCGGCCCTCCGGTGAGGTCAGCCACTCCAGCTTCTCGGCGGTCCCGGTGTCCGGGAGCGGGGTGTGGAGCACGATCGAGAGGTCCGGGCGGGCCGGGACGCGCAGCTGCGTCGACTCCACCTCCAGCATGCCGACGAGGGGGTGTTCCAACTGCTTGCGCAGCAGGCCGCCCGGCCGGACGTCCCGGCGCTTCCACAACTCCGCGAACTCCGGGCTGAGTTCCCGCGCCTCCTCCAGGACCGCCCGGAACCCCTCGTCCTGCGGGCGCTCGGAACAGGCGGCCCGGAACTGCGCCACCACCTCGCAGGCGATCTCCTCCCAGTGCGGGGAGCGCGCCCGGTAGACCGGGTCGGTGAAGAAGGAGATCAGGCAGTTCTGGACGATCTCCGGGCGCATCCCGAGGACCAGGGCCGCCGCGTCGTTGTACATCACGGTGTTCCAGTACGCGTCCATGATGTGCGCCGGGAACGGCATCCAGGCGTCGATCAGCCGCTTCAGCCCGTGGCACATGTCCCGGTCGCCCGGCGCCACCTCCAGCGCGGGCGGGTTGAGCCCGGCGAGCACGTACAGGTGCCGACGCTCGGCGCTGCTCAGCCTGAGCACCCGGCTCACCGCGTCCAGCACGTGCGCGGACACCGTGATGTCCCGCCCCTGCTCCAGCCACTGGTACCAGGACACCCCGACCCCGGCCAGGACCGCCACCTCCTCCCGGCGCAAGCCCGGCGTCCGCCGCCGCGCCCCGCCGTCCGGCAGCCCCGCCTGCGCGGGCGAGACCCGCGCGCGCCTGCTCATCAGGAACGCCCGCAGTTCGCTCCTGCGGTCCTCTTCGGTCGGCGTGGCCACGACATCCCCCTCGGATCGTGCCTGGTGGTGGCGACAACAGGATAAGTTCCCGCTCTTCACGGGCAGTCCCGTACCGCGAGGGTGTGGACATGACGATCGACACACCGACGACGACCGCCCCCGCCCGGGCGACTCCCCCCGCCGCCCCCGGCGACGGCCGGCTCACCGGCCGCGCCCGGCTGGTCCTCTTCGTGCTCTGCGCCGCCCAGTTCATGGTGGCGCTGGACTTCTCCGTCCTCAACGTGGCCCTGCCCGTCCTCGGCAAGGACCTGGGCCTCAGCCCCTCCGCCCTCCAGTGGGCGGTCACCGCCTTCGCGCTGCCCTCCGGCGGCTTCCTGCTCCTCTTCGGCCGGATCGCCGACCTGTACGGACGCAAAAGGCTCTTCCTGAGCGGCCTCGTGCTCTTCGGCGCGGCCTCCCTGCTCGCCACCCTCGCCTGGGACCCCGCGTCCTTCCTCACCGGCCGCGCCCTCCAGGGCCTGGGCGCGGCGGTCGTCGTACCGACCGGCATGTCCCTGCTGACCACGACCTTCCCCGAGGGCCCGCTGCGCGAAAAGGCGCTCGGCATCTCCGGCACCCTGCTCTCCCTCGGCTTCACCGTCGGCATGGTGCTCGGCGGCATCATGACCGACACCCTCGGGTGGCGCTCCACGATGGGGCTGCTCACGGCCGCCGCCCTCATCGTGCTCTGCCTCGCCCCCCGGCTGCTGCCCGAGTCCCGCACCCCGGACCGGCCGCGGCTGGACGTACCCGGCGCGGTCACCGTCACCGGCGGCCTGCTCGCGCTGATCTACGCCCTCTCCACGGCCGCCGAGCGCGGCTTCGGCGGCACCGACGTCCAGGCCGCGCTCACGGCCGGGATCGTCCTGCTCGCCGCCTTCGTGGTGGTGGAGTCGAAGGCCGCCGCCCCGCTGGTCTCGCTGCCGATGCTGCGGCGGCGTACGGTCGCCTGGGGCAACATCGGGGGACTGGTGACCTTCTCCATGATGTCGACGGTCGTCTTCGTCCTGACCCTCTACCTCCAGGAGACCCTGCGCCTGTCGTCCTTCGTGACGGGCCTCGTCTTCGGCGTCCAGGGCCTCGCCTCCGCCCTCGCCGGCTCGTACGCGCCCCGGCTCATCGGCCGCTTCGGCCCCCGCCGCACCCTCGTCGGCTCGCTGCTGGGCCAGGGCGTCCTCACCGCCGCGCTGCTCGGCGTGAGCCCGCACTCCGGCGCGCTGCTGGCCACCGTGGCCGTATCGGTGGCCAGCATGTTCCACCTCTGCGCGATCATCTCGTACGGGGTCCTCGTGACGAGCGGCGTACCGGACGAGGAGCAGGGCCTGGCCACCGGTCTGGTCACCACCACCCAGCAGGTCGGCCTGACCATCGGCATCCCGCTGCTCGGCGTCCTGGCCACCACCGGGCCGTCGCTGTTCGACGGGGTGCGTACGGTCCTGGCCGTCGACGCGGCGCTCATCGTCGTGGCCGCACTGCTGGTGGCGGCGGGGACCGCCCGGCGCAGGGCGTGACGCCCGGGGCGCGCACCCCGGGCGGTCGGCGCCCGTCTTCCGTCAGCCGGCGGTGAGGCGGGCGCTGACCCATTCCAGGGAGGGCGGGATCTCCCGCCGCCAGGTGTTGAAGTTGTGCCCGCCGTGGTCGAGCGTGATCGAGGAGACCCGGGCGGGGGCCTTCACCTTCTCGATGAACTGCCGCGTCGGCTTGAGGTTGCTCTCGCCCTGGAGCGAGGTGGTGACCAGGAAGGACGACTTGCCCTGCGGCAGGTGGTCCAGGCTCCACAGCAGGTCGGCCCGCTTCTCCTCCGCCTTGTTCCCGTGGAAGAGGTCACCGGAGTCCGCGTCGATCTCCGGCTTGTAGTCCGCCGAGAGGCCGACGCCGGCGGCGTACCGCTCCGGATGCTCCAGCGCGATCTTCAGGGCGCAGTACCCGCCGGTCGAGTCGCCCATGATGGCCCAGCTCGACGGCGCGCTCTTCACCCGGTACGCGCCCGCCACGGCCTGCGGGAGGTCGATGCCGAAGTAGGTCTCGCTCTGCGGCCCGCCGGGGACGTCCACGCACTGGGTGTTGCGGGTGGCGATGACCGACGGCCGCGTCATCACCAGGACCATCGGCTGCGTCTTCTTGTGCTTGGCCAGCTTCCAGGCCGTCTTCGGGTAGTCGAGACCCTTGATCAGGTTCTCCGAGGTGCCCGGGAACCCGGTGAGGACCACGGCGGCGGGGAACGTCTTGTGCTCGTAGCCCTTCTGGAAGTACTCCGGCGGCAGGTACACGTAGGCCGAGGTGGCGGTCTTGGAGCGCTGGCCCTGGATGGTGACCTTCTCGATCACGCCGCCGACGCGCGGCGTGGCGCCGCCGGGCACGTCGACCGGCTGGCGGCCGAGGACCTTGACGCCCGAAGCGTCGCCCTGGCCCTTGTCGAGGGCCGGCGGTGCCTGCGCGTGCCCGGCCAGCTCGGCCCACGAGCCGTAGATCAGGAAGCTCCGGTTCGCCGCCAGTCCGATCGAGGCCACGAGCAGCAGCTGGAGCACGACGAGCAGCCCGATCCGGCCGGCCACCGCGCGCGGCCCGCCCCCCGCCAGCCGTGGCCAGAGCCAGACCGTCAGGGCGAACAGCAGCAGCGTGCACAGCAGGGCGAGTACGAGGGGAGCGCCACTCGTCAGCTTCATGGATCGGTAAGACCTTCTGTGGGCGATCGGTCCGGGCCCGGGGCCCGCCGGCACACGTCGGCGTGCCACCCAAGGAGAGGGCCGGGCGGCGCAAAAGGTTGCGGGCGCGGGAGTGATCTTCGAACACCCGCTCCCGGAACCCGGCGTAACGTGGGGGTGAACTGACTTGCGTACCACTTGTGATGGGAAGGAATCCGTCCATGCAGGAGCATTTCGACGTCGTCGTCCTGGGGGCCGGCCCCGGCGGCTACGTTGCCGCCATTCGTGCCGCTCAGCTGGGCCGCAGCGTGGCGGTCGTGGAGGAGAAGTACTGGGGTGGAGTCTGTCTCAACGTCGGCTGCATCCCCACCAAGGCGCTCCTGCGCAACGCCGAACTCGCGCACATCTTCACGCACGAGGCCAAGACCTTCGGGATCAAGGTGGACGGCGAGGTGTCCTTCGACTACGGCGAGGCGTTCCGGCGCAGCCGGCGGGTCGCGGACGGCCGGGTCAAGGGCGTCCACTACCTGATGAAGAAGAACGGGATCACCGAGTTCGACGGCCGGGGCACCTTCCTGGACGACCGGAACCTGCGGATCGCCCAGTCCGACGGCACCACCCGTGAGATCTCCTTCGACCACTGCGTCATCGCCACCGGCGCCACCCCGAAGCTGCTGCCCGGCACCCGGCGCTCCGAGCGCGTGGTGACGTACGAGGAGCAGATCCTCGCCGAGGACGTACCGGGCTCCGTGGTGATCGCGGGCGCCGGTGCCATCGGCATCGAGTTCGCGTACGTGCTGCACAACTACGGCGTGAAGGTCACGATCGTCGAGTTCCTGGACCGGATCGCCCCGCTGGAGGACGCGGACGTCTCCGCCGAGCTGGCCAAGCGGTACCGCAAGCTGGGCATCGACGTCCTGACCTCGACCCGCGTCGAGTCGATCGACGAGTCGGGCCCGCAGGTGCGGGTGAGCGTCACCGGCCCGGACGGCGCGACGAAGGTCCTGGAGGCCGACAAGGTCCTCCAGGCCATCGGCTTCGCGCCGAACGTCACCGGTTACGGCCTGGAGGCCACCGGCGTACGGGTGACCGAGCGCGGCGCCATCGACGTCGACGGCCGCTGCCGCACCTCGGTGCCGCACATCTACGCCATCGGCGACGTCACCGCCAAGCTGATGCTCGCGCACACCGCCGAGGCCATGGGCGTCGTCGCCGCCGAGACCATCGCGGACGCGGAGACGATGGAGCTGGACTACCCGATGATCCCGCGGGCGACCTACTGCCAGCCGCAGATCGCCAGCTTCGGCTGGACCGAGGCGCAGGCGAAGGAGAAGGGCTTCGACGTCCGCGTCGCGAAGTTCCCCTTCGCCGCGAACGGCAAGGCGCACGGCCTCGGCGACTCGGCCGGTTTCGTGAAGCTGATCAGCGACGCCACGCACGGCGAGATCATCGGCGCCCACCTGATCGGGCCCGACGTCACCGAGCTGCTGCCGGAGCTGACGCTGGCCCAGCAGTGGGACCTCACGGTCCACGAGGTGGCCCGTAACGTGCACGCGCATCCGACGCTGGGCGAAGCGGTCAAGGAAGCCGTCCACGGTCTGGCCGGACACATGATCAACTTCTGAGGCGCGGCACCCGGCCCCCGCTCCCGGCTCCCCGCCCGCCGACCGGAGATCGGGGGCTGGGGCCTCGGGCCGGGACCGGCTCAGAACGCCGAGTTCGCGAACCAGAGGTCGAGCAGCTCGGCGTCGCCCGTGGCCCCGACCTCCGGGGCGCTGCGGGCGGTGCGGCCGTAGAGCACGAGCAAGAGGGCGGCGGCCGGAGCCAGGACGGTGGCCTCGGCGGGCTCCGCCTCCCCGCCCCTGACGAGGCCGAAGCCGTCGGGGCGCAGCCGGACCAGCCACGAGCCGTCGGCGTCGGAGCACCGGAAGCGGATGGTCCGGCCGTTGCCGCGCAGCCGCGCCACGCCCGGCGCGAAGGGGGTGGCGTAGGGGAGGTTCGTGAGGAACTCGTCGACGCCGTCCCGGGCGAGCGCGGTGTCGACCGTGGACGGCAGCCCGAGGGTCCGCTCGGCGTCGACCCGGTGCACGAGGGTCTCGAACAGCATCCGGCGCACCCAGAACCGGGCGTGGGCGTCGGCGCCCCAGACCCACATGGGCGCGTCCAGGTCGGTGCCGGCGAACACCTCCGCCGCGGCCGCGCCGCCGGCCGCCAGCCAGTCCGCCAGCTCCTCGTCCCGCTCCGGGAGCCGCAGGTCGACGTCCCGGGTGGCCGGGCGCTCCTGGACCTTCTGGAGCAGCAGCGCCGAGAACCAGCGGTGGACCCCGCCGCAGTGCCGGACCAGATCGCCGAGGGTCCACCCCGGGCAGGTCGGTACGGGCAGCGTCAGGTCGGCGCCCCGGACCAGCTCCACGAGGCGGGCGGTCTGCGCCGCGACGGCCGCCGCGTGGTCGGGCTGCTGCTCGGCTGTGCTCATCGGGTGCGCCGTGCTCATCGGGTGGGCCTTCCTGACCTGTCGGTTCGTCTCTCCCGGCACTCTGTCACAGCGGCCGGGAGGCGTCCGCGCGGGGGCGCCGCCCCGCGGGTCAGCAGGTCCGCTCGTACTCGACCTGTTCGAGGGGGTTGCCGTCGCCGAAGTCGTACGGGCGCGTCGCGCCGGTCTCGCGGAATCCGCGCGCGGCGTAGAAGCGGCGGGCGCGGGGCGTGTCGCGCAGGGTCCACAGGTGCGCCGAGGTGAAGCCGTCCGCGCGCAGCCGGCTCAGCGTCGCCTCCATCAGGACGGCCGCCACACCGCTGCCCCAGCCGTCCGGGTGGGCGTAGACGGAGAGGATCTCGGCGAGGCCGGGCCGCCGCGCTCCGGGGGAGGCGGCGAAGAAGGTCAGGGCGAGGGGGCGGCCGTCGAGGGAGGCGAGCAGCACCGTGTCGGGGCTGCCGGGGGCCAGCCGGGCGTGCCAGCGGTGACGCCGTTCCTGCACGGCCCGCGTGGCGAACTCCGGGGCGAAGAAGGGGGCGTAGGCGGCTTCCCAGGCGGCGGCGTGGATCTCCCCGGCCGCGTCCCCGTCGGCCGGGCCCGCGCGACGTACAGCGATCATGCGGTCAGCGTACCGGCAACAGGACGGGCCGACACGGGAGTTGAGGCTGCCCGGGGCGGCTTTACGGGGCCTCGTGGAGCCGGGTCAGCAGGGTGATCAGCTGTCGTCGCTCGTCCGGGGCGAGCGGGGCGAGCAGCGCGGCGTTGGCGGTCTCGGCGAGGGTCGCGCAGCGGGCGAGGACCTCCGTGCCGCGCGGGGTGACGGTGACGGCGTTCTTGCGGCGGTCCGCCGGATCCGGGGTGCGCAGGACGAGCCCCGCCTCCTGGAGGTGATTGAGGAGGCCCACCATGTCCTTGGGGTCGACGGCCAGCCGGCGGCCCAGCTCGGCCTGGGTGACGGGCCCGTACTCGGCGGTCGCCGCCAGGACCGCGTGGTGCATGAGCCGCAGCCCCTCGGCGGCGAGCGCCTCGGCGACGAGGCCGCGGCCGCGCGCGGCGACCCGGCCGACGAGCCAGGTCGGGAGGGACTGGATGTGCGCGAGGGGTGAGGTCATGCGGGCCACTCTAACGACAATCGTTGGACATCCCCATGACTTCCGGCTTATCGTTGGGGTCCCCAACGAAAACCCCACCAGGGAGGTCCTGTGCTGCGCATGCGTCACCAGGTCGACGCCGGCCCCGAGAGGCTGGGGGCCGAGTACGTCGACCCGCCCGTGGCCGGTCCCGGCGAGGTACTGGTCCGCAACGAGGCGATCGGAGTCACGCTGCCCACCGTCCGCAAGATCGGCGAGGGCGGCGGCCCCGTCCCCCTCGGCGGCGAGGTCGCCGGGGAGGTCGTCGCGACCGGCGCCGGGGTGACCGGCTTCGCCGTGGGCGACCGCGTCACGGGGCTCTGCTTCGCCGACGCCTACGCCGAGTTCGCGGTCCTGGGCGCCGCGATGGCCTCCCCCGTCCCCGACGGCGCGAGCGCGGTGGACGCGGTCGCGCTGGTCCGCAGCGGCCTCGTCGCCCGGGGCGCCCACGCGGCGGCCCGCGCGGAGCCCGGCGAGTCCGTCCTCGTCACCGCCGCGGCCGGCGCGGTGGGCGGTCTCGCCGTCCAGTACGCCAAGGCGGCGGGGGCCGGCCGCGTCGTCGCCGCCGTCAGCAGCGCCGCCAAGGCCGACTTCGTACGCGGCCTCGGCGCCGACCGGGTCGTCCTCTACGAGGACGCCGACTGGGGAGCCCCGTACGACGTCATCCTCGACGGCGTCGGCGGCGACCTGCTCGCCCCCGCCGTGCGCGCCCTCGCGACCGGTGGCCGCATCGTCGCGTTCAGCTCGGGCGGCGGGACCGTGGAGGCGTACGAACTTCTCGTCCGGGGCGCGTCGGTGATCGGCTTCCAGATGCGGGCCATCGCCACCGGACAGCCGGACCTCTACGACCGCTGGCGGCGCGAGCTGTGGCGGCTGCACGCGGCCGGGACACTGCGCCCCGCCGTCCACGAGTTGATCCCGCTCGCCGAGGCGGCCCGCGCCCACGCCGCGATCGGACAGCGGCGCAACCTCGGCAAGGTGATCCTCGTCCCCTGACCCGCCCGTACCGCCGCCCAGCGGGGGAAACGGACGTCCGGCCGCTCTCCGCGCCATCCATGGCGATCACCCGGACGCGCGGCCGGGGCCGATCGGGTGAGCGGGCGCAACAGTCCCTCTCCGGCCGCCGAAGGGCGAAGTCCGGCCACGTCTGCGCCGCGTCCCGCACGCTCCGCCGTCACGGCCCGCCGGGGGCTTACGATCCCGACGGACGGCCGCGCCCCACGGTCGCCCCCCACCCCGCATCCGTGGAGGTCAACCGTGTTCCGGACGGCCGCAGGACACCGCAGCCAGCGCAGCAGCACCCGTATCCGTGCCACGGCCGGCCTCGCCGCCGCCACCGCGGGCGTGTTCCTCGCCGCGGGCTGCTCCTCCGGCGGCAGCGGCCCGGGGGAGGCGGCGGGCGGAGTGCCCGTCGTGGAGAAGGGCAAGCTGACCACCTGCACCCATCTGCCCTACCCGCCGTTCCAGTTCGAACAGAACGGCAAGGTCGTCGGTTTCGACGTGGCGCTCATCGACCTCGTCGCCAAGAACCTCAAGGTCGAACAGAAGATCCTCGACACCCCGTTCGAGAACTTCAAGACCGGTGCCTTCCTGAACTCCGGCCAGTGCGACCTCGCCGCCGCCGGCATGACCATCACCGACGAGCGCAAGAAGAACGTGGACTTCTCCGTCCCCTACTTCGACGCGACCCAGGCCCTCCTCGCGACCAAGAAGAGCGGGATCACCTCCCTCGCCGACCTCAAGGCCAAGGGCAAGAAGCTCGGCGCGCAGGCCGAGACCACCGGCGAGAGCTACGTCAAGGCCCAGGGCTTCAACCCGGTCGCCTTCGAGAGCTCGGACGCGGTGCTCAACGGGCTGCGCACCGGCCAGGTCGACGCGGTCGTCATCGACTACCCCGTCGTCCAGGGCTGGCTCAAGGACAAGACCAACGCGGCGGAGTTCGTCCTCGGGCAGAACATCGACACCGGCGAGAAGTACGGCTTCTCCGTGAAGAAGGGCAACACCGCCCTCCTCGCCGCCATCGACAAGGCCATCACCACGGCGAAGGCCGACGGCACCTACAAGAAGCTCTACGAACAGTGGATCGGCCCGCTGCCCCAGGCCACCTCGTGACCTCACGGCTGACCCGGCGCCAGCGGCGCCGGGTCTGGCAGGGCGTCCAGTACGCGGTCTTCGTGGCCGTGCTGGTCCTGGTGGTCGTCCTCGCCGACTGGGACCGGCTGCGGAACCAGTTCGCGCAGACCCACCTGGCCGTCCGCCTCTTCCCGGAGATCATCACCACCGCCCTGCGCAACACGGTGGTGTACACCTTCTCCGGGTTCCTCTTCGGCCTCGTCCTCGGACTGGTCGTCGCCATGATGCGGCTGTCCTCGGTCGCGCCCTACCGCTGGGCCGCCGGCGTGTACATCGAGCTGTTCCGGGGCCTGCCCGCGCTGCTGATCTTCATCTTCGTGGGGGTCGCGGTACCGCTGGCGTTCCCCGGCACCGAGATCCCCGGCGGGACCTACGGCAAGGTCGCGCTCGGCCTCGGCCTGGTGGCGGCCGCGTACATGGCGGAGACCATCCGGGCCGGCATCCAGGCGGTGCCCAAGGGGCAGATGGAGGCGGCCCGCTCGCTGGGCTTCTCGCACGGCCGCGCCATGGTCTCGGTGATCATCCCGCAGGCGTTCCGCATCGTCATCCCCCCGCTCACCAACGAACTGGTCCTGCTCTTCAAGGACTCCTCCCTGGTGCTCTTCCTCGGCGTCACACTGGAAGAGCGGGAACTGACCAAATTCGGCCGGGACCTCGCCAGCGAGACCGCCAACTCCACCCCCATCCTGGTCGCGGGCCTGTGCTACCTCCTGGTGACCGTGCCGCTGAGCTTCGTGGTGCGCCGCCTGGAGGCCCGCGCGGACAAGGCCACGTGAGGACGACATGTCACAGAAGACGGGAACGGCGGACGTGCGGGACGCGCCGGACGACGCGGGGCGGCCGGAGATCGAGATCCGCGCCCTGCACAAGTCCTTCGGCGACAACCACGTCCTGCGCGGCATCGACCTGGACGTGGCCCGCGGCGAGGTGGTGTGCGTCATCGGCCCCTCCGGCTCCGGCAAATCGACGCTGCTGCGCTGTGTGAACCTGCTGGAGGAACCGAGCGGCGGACAGGTCTTCGTCGGCGGTACGGAGCTCACCGACCCCGACGTCGACATCGACGCGGCACGCCGCCGCATCGGCATGGTCTTCCAGCAGTTCAACCTGTTCCCGCACGTCAGCGTCACCGGGAACCTCACGCTGCCGCAGCGGCGGGTGCTGGGCCGGGACAAGGACCGGGCCGCCGCCGTCGCCCGGGAGAACCTGGAGCGGGTCGGTCTCGGCGACAAGGCGGACGCCTTCCCCGCCCAGCTCTCCGGCGGCCAGCAGCAGCGGGTGGCCATCGCCCGGGCCCTGTCGATGGGGCCGGAGGTGATGCTCTTCGACGAGCCGACCTCGGCGCTCGACCCGGAACTCGTGGGGGAGGTGCTGTCGGTGATGCGGCGGCTCGCGGGCGAGGGCATGACGATGATGGTCGTCACCCACGAGATGAGCTTCGCCCGCGAGGTCGCGGACCGCGTGGTGTTCATGGACGGCGGGGTGATCGTCGAGCAGGGGCCCGCGGCGCGGGTCATCACCCGCCCGGAGCACGAGCGGACCCGGAACTTCCTCGACCGCATCCTCGACCCGGCGGCCGTGGACCCCCCGGCCGAGGCGGCACCGCCGGAGTGAGGGCCCCTCCAGGCCGTCCCCGTGCGGGTCTTCCCCTCGTGTGACGCCCGCCGACACGGGCCGCTGAGTCAGCCCCCGAGCAGCCGGGCGAGATGGGCCAGCGCCATGCGCGTGCCCGTCTCGTTGTCGGCGGCGGGCACCGCGTCCGGGACGCCCTCGTGGACCATGACCACGTCCGTGCCGCCGTCGTCCGCGTCGCCGAGGGTGGTGGTCAGCGTCATCCGGCCGCGCAGCCCGGGCTCCGCGCTCTCGAACGCGAAGGACTCCACCACCCGCTCGTCCGGCACGAGTTCGACGAAGTGGCCGTGGTAGGTGTCGGTCCGCGCCGAGGACTTGCCCCGGCCGTCCGGCGCGCCGTGGCCGTGGTCCTCGTACGCGTACGTGAGGGAGACGCGGAACCGTCCCCCTTCCCGAGGGTCGAACTCGTGCACGTGGCCGCTCATCCCCTCCGGCACCCGCCAGCGTGCGAGCGCCTCGGGGTCCAGCAGCGCCCGGTAGACGGCGGAACGCGGCGCCTTGATGTGCCGGGAGACGCGAGTGGCGTACATGCGGGCCAGCCTAGACCGCGGGGCGCGGCGCGACAGCAGGCTCGGAAGCCGTCACCGTCCGCCAGTAGTCCGTCACCGTACGGAACCATCGCCCGATCGGGTGTATGAGACGGCTCCGACCGGGTAGACATGCGGCGTATGCGGAGCTTTATGTTCCGCTTAAGCGACCGATCGCCGGGCCCCGCGGCAGGCGGCGGCACCGACGGGCCGATGACAGCCGGTCTCGCCGGCAGGAAGCAGGCTCTTCATGGCTGATCGTCTCAAGGCATCGGGGCTGGTGGGCGAGCTATCCGCCGAATTCGCCGGCACGATGGTCCTGATCCTCTTCGGCTGTGGTGTGGTGGCCCAAGTGGTTGCGGGCGGCGCACTCACCACCCCGCCCGGCGGCCTCGGAAACCACGACAGCATCGCCTGGGCCTGGGGACTGGGCGTCACCCTGGGCGTCTACGTCGCCGCGCGGCTGAGCGGCGCCCACCTCAACCCGGCGGTCACCGTCGCGCTGGCGGCCTTCAAGGGCTTCCCGTGGAGCAAGGTGGCCCCGTACGCGCTGGCGCAGACGGCGGGTGCCTTCGTCGCCGCCCTCATCGTCCGCTGGAACTACACCGAGGCACTCGCCAAGGCCGACCCCACGCACACCATCAAGACGCAAGGCGTCTTCTCCACGCTGCCCGCCAACGGCAACCCGAACCTGCCGGTCACCGAGTGGGGCGCGCTGCGCGACCAGATCATCGGCACGGCGATCCTGCTGCTGCTGATCCTCGCGATCACCGACCTGCTCAACACCCCGCCCGGCGCCAACCTCGGCCCGTTCATCGTCGGTCTCGTCGTCGTGGCGATCGGCATGGCCTGGGGCACCAACGCGGGCTACGCCATCAACCCGGCCCGTGACTTCGGTCCGCGGCTCGCCAGCTTCCTCACCGGCTACGGCGGGGCGTGGCGGGATCAGTACGGGAACTTCTACTTCTGGGTGCCGATCGTCGGACCGCTGATCGGCGGCCTGCTGGGGGCGGGCATCTACAAGACCTTCATCGGCCGGTTCCTGCCGACCGCCGAGCCCGAGCCGCCGGGACGCGTCCCGGCCCCCGAGGCCTGACCCACCCGGACTCCCCGACCCCGTCCGCGCCAGGGGCGGCACCACCGTCCCGGGCGCGGCCGGGGGGTTCCCACAGCGAGGGCCCCACACGAGAGGCGGCACCATCATGGCGGACTTCGTCGGCGCAGTGGACCAAGGCACCACGAGCACCCGGTTCATGATCTTCGACCACGCGGGCAACGAGGTCGCGAAGCACCAGCTGGAACACGCGCAGATCCTGCCCAGGTCCGGCTGGGTCGAGCACGACCCGGTGGAGATATGGGAGCGCACCAACTCGGTGATCCAGAACGCGCTCCGGCACGGCAACCTCTCCCCGGCCGACCTGGCGGCCATCGGCATCACCAACCAGCGCGAGACGACCGTCGTCTGGGACCCCCGCAACGGCCGCCCGTACTACAACGCGATCGTCTGGCAGGACACCCGCACCGACTCGATCGCCGCCGCGCTGGACCGCTCGGGCCAGGGCGACGTCATCCGGCGCAAGGCCGGACTGCCACCGGCCACCTACTTCTCCGGCGGCAAGATCCAGTGGATCCTGGAGAACGTCGACGGCGTCCGCGAGGCCGCCGAGCAGGGGCACGCCGTCTTCGGCAACACCGACTGCTGGGTGCTGTGGAACCTCACCGGAGGACCCGACGGCGGCATCCACGCCACCGACGTGACCAACGCCAGCCGCACCATGCTGATGGACCTGGAGACCCTCGACTGGGACGACGAGCTGCTCGGCTTCTTCGGGATCCCGCGCGCGATGCTCCCCTCGATCCACCCCTCCTCGCACGCGAGCGCCTACGGAGTCACCCGCACCTCCCGCCCCCTGCGGGCCGCGATCCCCATCGCGGGCGTGCTCGGCGACCAGCAGGCCGCGACCGTCGGGCAGGTCTGCTACGAGCCCGGCGAGGCGAAGAACACGTACGGCACCGGCAACTTCCTGGTGCTCAACACGGGCACCGAGCTGGTCCGCTCCCAGCACGGACTGCTGACCACCGTGGCCTACCAGTTCGGGGACGCGCCGGCCGTCTACGCTCTGGAGGGCTCCATCGCGGTCACCGGTTCGGCGGTGCAGTGGCTGCGCGACCAGCTGAAGATCATCAGCGACGCGGCGGAGACCGAACGCCTGGCCGCGACGGTCGAGGACAACGGCGGCATCTACTTCGTGCCCGCCTTCTCCGGCCTGTTCGCGCCCTACTGGCGCTCCGACGCCCGCGGCGCGATCGTCGGTCTCGCCCGTTACAACGACGGCGGACACCTGGCGCGCGCCACCCTGGAAGCCATCTGCTACCAGAGCCGGGACGTCGTGGAGGCCATGGAACAGGACTCCGGGGTCCACCTCGACGTGCTCAAGGTCGACGGCGGCGTGACGGCCAACGACCTGTGCATGCAGATCCAGGCCGACGTCCTCGGCGTCCCCGTGAGCCGCCCCGTGGTCGCCGAGACCACCGCGCTCGGCGCCGCGTACGCCGCCGGACTGGCCACCGGGTTCTGGCGGGACACGGCCGAACTGCGCACCCACTGGCAGGAGTCCAAGCGCTGGGAGCCCCAGTGGTCGGAGGAACGGCGGGCGGAGGGCTACGCCGGCTGGAAGAAGGCGGTCGAGCGGACCCTGGACTGGGCGAAGGTCGAGTGACCGGCAGCCCCGGCGGCGCAAGCGGCGGGAGCGGCAGGGGAGCGGCGGGAGGAGGACGACCATGGTGCTGGTGACGGCGAACGTGCTCGGCGCGCCGTGCTGGCTGAGCCTGATGGCCCGTGACCGCGAGGCCTCGGAGCGCTTCTACGGCGCCGTGCTGGGCTGGAGTTTCCGCCGGGGCGGCCTGGGCCGGGCCTTCTCGGTGGCCGAGGTGGACGGCGTGGCCGTGGCCGGCATCGGGGCGATGGCCGGGGAACTGGCCGTGCCCGTCGCCTGGACCGCGTACTTCTCCGTCGACGACGCCGACGCGACGGTCGCCCGGGTGCGCGAGCGCGGGGGCACCGTGTCGGTGGGGCCCGTCGCCTACCCGCCCAGGGGACGGGCGGCCCTCGTCGCCGACCCGGACGGAGCGGTCTTCGGCGTCTGGGAGGGGCGGGTGCTCTCGGAGTGGACCACCGGCGAGGGCCGCACGCCGGCCTGGCTCGAACTCCACACCCGCGACGCCTTCGACGCGGCGCTCTTCTACGGGGAGGTCCTGGAATGGGCCGACGGGACCACGGGCTGCTGCGAACCCTCCTACGAGGGGGACCAGGTGGTCCTGCGGGCCGGCGAACAGGCCGTCGCCCGGCTCCACAGCCGCCCGGTGGAGACCGCGGCCCCCGAGGCGGGCCGCCGGCCGCGCTGGCTCGTCCACTTCAAGGTCCCGGACCTGGCGGCGGCGACGGCCGCCGCCCTGGCGCACGGCGGCACCCTCGCGCCGGGCGCGCCCCCGCCGGACGGCGGCCGGCCGGTGACGCTGCGCGACCCGGAGGGCGCCCTGTTCACCCTCGACGCGCTCCCGCCGCCGTGAGCAGACGGACCAGCGCGACCCCGGCCAGGCACGCCACGAGCCCGCAGACCCCCGGCCATCCGGCCCGGCCGTAGATCCGCAGCCCGGCCCAGGAACCGGCGCTGCCGCCCAGGTACGCGCACGTCATGTACGCGGTGTTGAGCCGGCCGAGGGCGTCGGGGCGCAGGGCGAAGACCCGCGCCCTGTTCGCCACCATGCCGGACTGCATCGCCACGTCGAGCAGCAGCGTGCCGACCACCAGGGCTGCCATGCCCCCCGCCCCGCCCGAGGCGCCCAGGGCGAGCACGGGGGCCGCGACGAGGACGCCGAATACGCAGACCAGCCCGACGGGGTCCGGCCCCTTGCGGTCGACCAGCCGTCCGGCGTACGGCGTGCAGAACATGGTGACCGCGCCGACCAGGGCGAGCGTCCCGACGGCCTGGGCGCCCAGCCCGTACGCGGGGCCGGTGAGGAGCAGGGCCAGGCAGGTCCAGACGGCCGAGAACCCGGCGAACACCGTCGCCTGGCAGAGACAGGAGCGGCGCAGGTCCGGCTCGGTGCGCAACAGACGCAGCGACCCGGCCAGCAGGGCCGCGTACGACGGGCGCGAGGGCGGGGTGGTCGGCGGCAGGGCGCGGGCCAGGACGGCGGCCAGGAGCAGGACCACGACGGCCGCCACCAGGTAGGGGGCGCGCCAGCCGAACCGTTCGCCGAGCGTGCCGCTGAAGGTACGGGCGAGCAGCATGCCGCCGATGGAGCCGCCGAGCAGGGTGCCCATCACCGCCCCGCGCCGGTCGGCGGGCACCATCCCGGCCGCCAGCGGCGCGATCACCTGCGCGGCGACCGTCGCCACGCCGACCAGCGCACTGGCCGCCACCAGCGGCCCCAGGCCCGTGGCGCAGCCCGCGGCGAGGAGACCGAGGCCGGTGAGGGCGAGCAGGGTGACGAGCAGGGGCCGGTACGGGATCCGGTCGCCGAGCGGCACCAGCAGCAGCATCCCGGCGGTGTAGCCGGCCTGGGTGGCGGTCACGATCAGGGCCGCGGAACCGGCCGGTTCGCGCAGGCCGGCGGCGACCAACGGGCCGATGGCCTGCGGGAAGTAGACGTTGCCCACACCTACGGCGCCGGTGAAGGACAGGAGCAGGAGCATGCGCGTACTCAGGGTCCGCCGCTCCACGGGTGCGGTGGTGGTCGTCGGTGTCATGCCCGGAAGTCCACGTCACCCGGGGCCCACCGCCAATGGATGTAGCGTAGGGCTACATGATCAGCTTCGGGCTCGGCGTGGAGGACCTGGCGGACACCCGGTTCGCCGTCTCACCCCTGCACGAAACCGTGCTCAGCCTCCGGGTCCTGCGCGACCCGGGCCTCTCCGCCCTGCACCTCCCGTGGCGCCGGACGGTCCTCGGCTCGCTCGGCGGGCTCGACACCGCGCTGCTGATGTCGCTCGTCGCGGTCCGGCGCACACTGCCCGACTTCCTGACCCCGCGCCCCACGGTCTTCGAGCCCGCCTTCGAGGACGAACTGGCCGTCGCGGGCCGCACCCCGGCCGCCCTCGTCCGGCGCGACCTGCTGGCCACTCACGCGCCCGACCCGCCGCCCGGGCCGCTGCACGACGCGGCCGCCGGGGACGACGCGGCCGTCACCGCCCTCCGCGACACCGTGTGCGCCCTGCTGCGGCAGTACTGGGAGGTGGCCGTCGCCCCGATGTGGCCCCGGATGCGGCTGCTGCTGGAAGCCGACATGACCTACCGCGCGCGCCAACTCGCCGTCGGCGGCGCCCGCCTGCTGTTCACCGACATGCATCCGAACCTGCGGTGGCACGAAGGGGTCCTGCGGATCGGCCAGATGATCGGCCGGCACCACGTCGAGGCCGCCGGCCGGGGGCTGTTGCTCGTCCCCTCGGTGTTCGCGCACAAGCCCGCCCCGCCGGTCAGCGCGGAGGAGGCGCCGATGCTGTCGTACCCGAGCCGCGGGGTCGCGACGCTGTGGACCCCGGAGCCGGTCGCGGACCCGTCGGCCCTCGTATCGCTGCTGGGCGCGTCCCGGGCCCGGCTGCTCGGGCTCCTCGACACCCCGCAGCCCACCGTCGAACTCGCCCGCCGCCTTCGGGTCACCCCCAGCGCCGTATCGCAGCACCTGCGCGTCCTGCACGCGACGGGCCTGGTCACCCGGGCCCGCGCCGGCCGCCATGTCCTCTACCACCGCAGCCCGTTGGGCGACCGGCTGGCCGGCTGGCGCTGAGGACGCGTCAGCCGAAGGGGCCGTCGGTGACGAAGCGGCGCAGGTGGCGGGCGAAGGCCTCGGCTTCACCCGGAGGCCAGGACGAGAGGGCGGCCCCGATGTGCTCGGACAGACGGCGGCGCAGGAGGGCCACCGCGGCCTCCCCCTCCGGGGTGAGGGCGAGCAGCGTGGCGCGCCGGTCCCCGGGATCCGGTGCGCGGCGTACGAGGCCCGCGTCCTCCAGCCGGGTGGCGCGCCGGGTGACGCCGGAGCGGTCGAGCCCCACTTCGGAGGCCAGGTCGGCGGCGCTGCGCGGGCCCGTCCTGCCCAGGCCGCTGAGGATCGGGTACGTCACCTCGTCCACGGCCTCCCCGACGCCCTCGGTCAGGGCCCGGTAGAGCCCCTGGCGGGTGCCGCGCCGGAGCAGCAGGCCCAGCGCCTCGGCGATCTCGTGCCCCACGTCGTTCTTCTCCATCTCCGAAGATTAGCGTGCGCTGCGCACGGATGTGGGGTACGGTGCCGAAAGAGCGTGCGCAACGCACGCATTCTCGCGTCGTCGTCGTCGTCGTCGTCATCGTCATCGTCAGCGAAAGGACCCGTCATGGACCGCCGCACCGGCATCAGCGCAGCCCTCACCGACCTGCTCTTCACTCCCGGACTCGACCTCCACCAAGCCGCCGACCGGCACTTCGCCCCGGACTACCGCCAGCGCACGGACGGCCGGTGGGACGACCGCGACGCGTTCCTCGCGCACATCGGGCACCTCCGCGAGGTCCTCACCACGGGTACCGTCCAGGTCCACGAAGAGCTCTACGACGGCCCGCGCTACGCCGACCGCCACACCGTCCACGTCACGAAGCGGGACGGGTCCGAGGTGAGCATGGAGGTCTACCTCTTCGGGGAGTTCGCGCCCGACGGCCGGTTCCGCCGCATCGAGGAGACGACCCTCCTGCTGGCGGGCTCCGACGCGGACCGGAACCTCGGCAGCGCCCGCTGAACCCGCCGGGCCGGCTCTACGGCGCGGTGCGGGCCGGGAAGGTGAAGGAGTAGCCCTGCGCACTGAGCCAGGGCAGGTACTCCTTGAGCGCGGCGACGGTCTCGCCGCGGTCGCCCCCGCCGTCGTGGAACAGCACGGTCGGCTGTGGCGGCAGCTCGCCCTCCACGGTGGCGAGGATGGCCGGCAGACCCGGCCTGCTCCAGTCCTTGGGGTCCACGCTCCAGCCCAGTGGCCGCATTCCGCTCTCGGTGGCGATCGCCCGGCTGGCGGGGGTGAAGGCGCCGCCCGGCGCCCGGTAGTAGTTCACGGCGACGCCCGGGACGGCCTTCTCGATCATGTCCTTGCCGTCGAGTATCTGCTGCCGCTGGTAAGGGACCGGCTTGTGGTCCATGGTCACGTCGTGGTCGACGGAGTGGTCGCACAGCTGGTGCCCGTCGGCCGCGACCGCGCGCACCAGGTCCGGGTACTTCTGCGCCTTGGTGCCGATCATGCAGAAGGTGGCCTTCACATGGTTCTGCCGGAGCACCTGAAGGACCTGCGGCGTCCAGCGCGGGTCCGGACCGTCGTCGATGGTGATGGCGACGGCGCGGCCCGGCCCCTCGGCCAGCCGGGAGATGCTCTGCGGGATCGCGGGGGCGCCGTGCGCGGGGCGGGTGACGTCCGTGGCCGAGGGGCGGTGGGCCGCGCCGGCGGTGCCGTCGGTGGCGGCGAGGGCGGGCGCGCCGGCTGCCGCCAGGAGGCCGAGGGCGGCGGCCGCGACGACGGATCCCGCCCGCGGGCGACGTACGGAACTGCTGGTCTTGCCCATGGACGCGCTCTTCCTTTGCGCTCGGCCCCCGGTTCTCGCGTTGCCGGTCCAGGCTAGGTCATGCGTACGGGCGCACCCCCGGGCCGAACGGCCCCCGAGGCGGATCCGGGACCCGCCGTCGCCGCTGCCCGCACGGGTCGGTTCTACGGGCCGTGGCATTGGTCACAGGGGACGGCGCCGGGGCCGGAACACCGAGAGGACCAGGCCGCCGACGGCCGCTCCGAGGGCGTACCAGAGGAGGTCGGGGGCGTTGAAGGTGGAGCCGAGCACCAGCCGGGCGGCGGTGCTGTGCCGGGAGATCGCGGCCGGTACCGGGGTGAGCTGGAGGAGCTCGACGGCCCAGCTGATGGCCAGCGCCGCCCCCGCGGCCCGCACCGGCGCCGCCCGGGGCGCGGCCAGGACGACGAGGGCGAGCACCAGGACGGTGTACAGCGCGTCGCCGCCGTACTTGGCCACGTCCCCCGCCGCCACCGCCCGAAGCCCCAGCCCCGCACACACGACCAGCACCGCGACCCCGCCCGCCACCGCCCGGGCCCGCCCGGCGGCGCTGCGAGGAAGACGGCCATGACCACGAGCACCAAGATCCATCCCCTCATCCTGCCGAACCCACTCCCGCGGCCCGAAGCCGGTCCGCCCGCACGATCCGCGGCCGGACATCCGGCGCCGGCCCGGCGGGCGGCGCCTGCCCGGGCGGGGGAGGTGGCCGGTTCTCGGCGGTGCCGGGTAACTGCGCCTGTACGTAAGGAGGTTGACCTGACTGCGGCGTGGTGGGGGAGTCCACCGGCATTTCGTCACCGCCCGGCGGTGCCCGGTCGCCCGGGCGTCGGACCGCCGTTCCGCTGCCCCCGCCGCGACGGGTGACGGGGCCCGTGTGGGAAGCCGGTCCAGGGGTACACGCGGCAGCCCCGGGGCGTCCGCCCCGCCGGGACCGGAGCGGCCGCCGAGGGAGTGACCCGTGGACGAGCGCAAGACCCCCGCCCCCACCCTGACCTGGCGCCCCGGGTGGCTCCGGGGCCTGCGCGACGGCACGCGCACCGGCACGCCCGACGGCGCGACGGTCCGCAAGCCGGCGCAGGACTCGCCCCGGGTGCCGGCGCCCCCGCCGGAGAAGCCGTCCGGGCGGCCGCAGGCGCGGCCCTCGGCCCGGCCGGGGTGGTGGCGCCGGCCGTCGGCGCCTCCGGCCGGCTCGTCCGCGTACGCGCCCCGGCGGCCCGCCCATCCGCTCGTGCGGGCCCTCGCGGTGCTCGCCGCTTTCGTTGGCACGGTCCTGTTCAGCATCGCCCTGGCCCGGGTCACCCTGGAGCCGTCGGCGGCCTCCGCCGCGCTCGTGCACAGCAACGTCCACCCCGGTGCGTCGATCGGCGCCTACCTCGACGGCGCCTCCGTCAAGGACGCCGCCAAGCAGCTCGGCGGGAACGTCCTGCTGGGCGTCCCGTTCGGGATCCTGCTGCCCGTGCTCGTGCCGCAGACCCGGGGCCTGCTGCGGGTGGCGCTGACCACCGCCGTCGTGATGACCCTCGTGGAACTGATCCAGGGCGCGCTGGTGACGGGCCGCGCCTTCGACGTGGACGACGTCATCCTCAACACGGCGGGCGCGCTGATCGGTTTCCTCGTCCTTGGCCGCCGCGCGAGCCGCGCCGTCCATCCGCGTCGGCACCACTGGTGGCAGCGCCGCCCCCGCGCCTCCGCCCCGCCCCGCGGAGCGGAGGCCGGCGAGGGCACTCCGTAACCGGACCGGGGCGGCCGACGCCTCCCCCGCCCCGGCGCCCGGCGGCCTCCCCGCCGCGGGGCGCCGGGCGCCTTGGTGTGCCACGGCCGAACGGTGCCGTGCGGGCGACCTTCCCCGACCCCGGGGGACTTCCGCATTCCAAGCCGTCAACTATAGTTACGGCAACGGGCGTCAACTATAGTTACGCCTGAGAAAAGGGAGTAGCACGCGGTGGCGGACTCAGACGGCAACCCCGACGGACCGGACGCACCACGACCGGGCCCCGTCCCGGTCCCGGGACCGGGCGCCGCCTTCAGCGACCGCCTCAACTTCCTGTTCGACCGGGTGCGCCCTCCGGGAGCGGAGGAGTACACCAACGCACACGTGGCCCGCACCATCTCCTCGTACGGCGAGGACAGTTACACCCGCTCCCACATCAGCTATCTGCGTGCGGGCAAGCGGACCCCGACCATCACCATGGTGCCGCTCCTCGCCCGCTTCTTCGGCGTGGAGGCCGCCTACTTCGTCGAGGACGAGGTGACGCGGAAGATCGCGACGCAGTTCGAGATCCTGCGCAGGTTGAAGGAGAACGGGGTCGAGCAGATCGCCCTCCGCGCGATGGGCGTGTCCGCCGCGGGCCAGCGCAAGGTCCTGGCGGCCCTCGAAGCCGTACGGAAAGAGGAGGGCCTGCCCGCCGAACCCGAAAGGGAACTGCCGTGACCGGTGGCGTCCGTCGTCACGCCGAGAGGAGGAAGCCCCATGTGGTTCAGCCGTCGTGAGCGCGGCGCCCGCCGTGACCCCGGCCGCCGGCCCGACCGGGCGGCCGCCCGCGAGGCCGACGAAGCCGAGCGCCGCAGCCGCGCGTTCGTCGAGGGCCTCGACCTGCCGGCCGTCGACAGCGTCCTGGACCTCGTACCGTTCATGGAGGAGCGCCTCGACCGCTCGATCCGGCTGATGCCCTTCGCCTCGGACCCGGCCGACCCCGACTCCCTGGACGCCTCCTCCCCCTGCGGCCTGTGGCTCGCCACGGCCGAGACGGACTACGTCTTCTACGACACCGCCATCAGCCGGGCCCACGCCGAGATCATCGTCGGCCACGAGTTCGGCCACATGCTCAAGCGCCACCGCGGCACCGCCCCCCTCGCGACGGGCGACCTCGGCGGCCTCATCACCGACATCGACCCGGCCACCGTGCAACTCGTCCTCGGCCGGACCCGCTACAACGAACCCGAGGAGTTCGAGGCCGAACTCCTCGGATCCCTCCTGCAGGAGCGCCTCGGCACCTCCCGCGCCACCGACCGCGGGGAAGCCGACCCCATAGCCCGCACCCTGCTGCGCTGACCGGATAGGGACCCGTGAAAGACATCCTTCACCCCCTGTGCCTGGCCATCGCCGGTACCGGCTTCCTCGTCCTGCTGCGCGACCTGTTCAAGGACCGCCGCGAACCGGCCCTGGTCGCCCTCGCGTTCACCTACGGCTTCTCCGCGATCAGCTACGCCGTCTCGCTCACCTCCGTCTGGGTACGGGTGGACGGGCTGCTCGGCGTCCCCAACGTCGTCGTGCCGATCGCCCAGGGCTGCGTCATCCTCGTCTTCGCCCTCCAGGCCACCGTCCTCGCGCACTGGGCGAAACCGCCCGCCGAGGCCCGCCGCCGCAGCCGCCTGCTCCTCGTCGCGGCCGCCGGGGTCATCGCCGCCATGGCGCTGCTGTTCGTCCTGCTCACCCCGGCCACCACCCGGCCCACCGACTTCTCCCTCTACTACGCCCACGACCCGTTCTTCCAGGCCTACGTCCTGCTCTACTTCGGCACCTACAGCGTCGCCGAGGTCTACCTCGCCCGGTCCTGCTGGACGTACGCCCGCACCGCCACCAACCGCTCGATCGCCTTCAGCCTGCGCCTGGTCACCATCGGCGCCGTCATCACCCTCGGCTACAGCGGCATCCGCATCGCCGCCGTCGTCGGCGCCGACACCGGCTTCGGCGTCGACGGCCTCAACGGGTTCGCCTGGGCGTGCGGGGACATCGGAGCCACCCTCACCCAGATCGGCTACCTCATCCCCACCCTCGCCCGGCGCACCGCCGGCGCCCTCGACTGGACCACCGCGCACCTGCGTTACCGGCGCCTCGCCGCGCTGTGGTCCGCGCTCGACCAGGCCGACCCCGGCATCACCCTGCGCCGCCCCGCCCGCCAGCGCGCGGAACTCCTGCGGGGCCGCAGCGCCCACTTCCCGCTGCTGCGCCGCCGCGTCGAGATCCGCCAGGGCCAGAAGCTGATGCGCCGCTACCTCGACCCCGCCGTCCGGGAACACGCCGAGACCCGGCGCCGCGCCGAAGGCCTCACCGGCGCCGACCTCGTCGCCGCCGTCACGGCCGACCAGATCCACGCCGCCCTCGTCCGGCACCGGGCGGACGACCCGGTCGCCGCCCCCGCCGAATTCGCCGACGCGGAACTCGGCCTGGACACCACCGAGGACGAGCTGCTCCACCTCCAGCGCGTCGCCTCCCACTTCATCCCGCCCACCCCCGAGCGCCGCGCCGCCCCCGACTCCCGCGGCATCACCTCAGGAGCCCGCCCGTGATCCTCCGCCGCACCCTGATCGTCGCCTGCACGGCCGTCGCCGCGGCCGCCGCCATGGCCAGCACGCCCGCCGCCGCCCGCTCGGGCCCGGGCTCCGCCGCGCCCACCGGCTCCGGCTCCGGGGCCGGACCGGCGAAGCCCCCGCGCGAGGACCTGCACCTGGCACCCGCCCGCGAACAGCTGGCCGCCCTGCGCCGGCGCACCGTCACCAGCCGCGCCCTGCTGGAGCAGTACCTGCGGCACATCGCCCGTGCCAACCCCGCGCTCGGCGCCGTCGCCACCCTCGACGCCGACGGGGCGCGCGCGGCCGCCGACGCCGCCGACCGCCACCTGGCCGCCACCGGAAAGCCGCTCGGCGCCCTGCACGGCCTGCCCCTCACCCTCAAGGACGCCCTTGAAACCAAGGGCCTCCTCACCACCTGCGGCTCCCCGGACCTCGCCGGGCACGTCCCCGGCCGGGACGCGGACACCGTCGCCCTGCTGCGCGCGGCCGGCGCCGTCATCGTCGGCAAGACGAACGTCCCCGTCCTGTGCCAGGACATCCAGACCGCGAACCCGCTCTTCGGCCGCACGAAGAACCCGTACGACGACACCAGGACGGCGGGCGGCTCCTCCGGCGGCCCGGCCGCCGCCGTCGCCGCGGGCCTCAGCGCCCTCGAAGTCGGCTCCGACCTCGCCGGCTCGCTGCGCCTCCCGGCCGCGTACTGCGGTGTCTACGCGCTGCGCACCAGCGGCGGGATCGTCCCCACGCGCGGCCACATCCCCCGGCCGCCGGGCTGGCTCACCAGCTCCGACATGCTCAGCATCGGCCCCCTCGCCCGCGACGCGGAAGACCTCGACCTCCTCCTCGACGTGCTGGCCGCGCCGGCCCCGGCCGACGCCGCCGCCTGGCGGATCGACCTCCCGGCACCCGCGCGCGGCCGCCTCGCGGACTACCACGTCGGCCTGTGGCGGGACGATCCGTACTGCCACGTCGACGAGGACACCCGCGCTCTCCTCGACCGGGTGGCCGGGATCCTGCGGTCCGCGGGCGCCACCGTGGACGGCGCCACCCGGCCCGTGCGCCTCGCCGAGAGCGACCGGCTGTTCCAGCGGCTGATGTACGCCACGGCGAGCGCCACCGCCACCGACGGCGCCTTCGCCGACGACATCGCGGCTGCCGACAAGATCCCCCCCGACGCCCCCGCCGGCCTCTTCCTGCACTCGCGCACCATGCGCCACCGGGACTGGCTGCGGGCGAACGAGGAGCGCGAGCAGCTGCGCGGCCAGTGGGCCGACTACTTCGCCACCCACGACGTCCTCATCACCCCGGCCACCCCGACGGCCGCCGTCGAGGACCAGACGGACGTACCCGTCCCCAGCCGGTACATCACCGTCGACGGGGAGAAGCGCTCGTACTTCGACCAGACGGCCTGGCTGAACCTGGCCGGCCCCGCCCGGCTCCCCGCGCTCGTCATGCCCGCCGGCCGGACCGCCGCCGGCCTGCCGCTCGCGATCCAGATCATCGGCCCCTATCTGGCCGACCGCACGGTCATCGACCTGGCCGGACACCTCGCGCGACGGCTTCCCCAGCCCGTGCGACCGCCCGCGTTCACCGCGTGACCGGGCGCCTTTGACCGGGCCCGTTCTGCCTCCACGGGGGTGGGGCGGGGCGGGCCCACACGGCGGAGGGGCCCCGGGTGAACCCGGGGCCCCTCCGCCGGCCGTACGTGAGCCGTACGCGCGACGTCCTGAAGGGCCCGGATACCGACGGGGGATGCGGTACCCGGGCCCTGCGGCCATCCTAGCCCCCCGGACCCCGGCGACGGCCGGCGGGACCGGAGAGGCGTGCGCGGCTCAGGCCTGCCTCGTCCAGCGCTGTGAGGCCTTTCCGGAGCACGTGGACGTCACCAGGCCCCCGCTCATGCCGAGATCGAGGCAGCCGCCGTTGGCCGCGCTGCGCAGACTTCCGTCCGCGCCCGACCGCCAGATCCGGCCGGCATCCTGCGCGCAGTCGCCCACGAAGACGGCCTGGCCGAGCATGTTGGCGTAAAGGCACTGGCCGGACTGCTCGTTGGCCAGCTTGAAGCCGCCGTCGCCGGTGCTGCGGACGGTCCACCGGGCCGAGGAGTCCGAGCAACTGCCCGAGTCCGAGGAGCCGTAGACCTGGGTGATGCAGCTGCCGTCGTTGCCGTTGCGGTAGCGGCCCGTGCCGGACTGCGGGGGAGCCGGGGGCTTGGGAGCCGTGGGCTGGCCGCCCCCGGAGGGCCGGGTGCCGCCGGCCGCGCCGCCCGGGTTCCCGGACGCCGGCGGGCCGCCGGAGCCGTTCTGGGCGCCGCCGTTCCCGCCACCGGCACCTCCGTTGCCATTGCCGTTGCCATTACCGGTGGCGGTGCCGGTGCCGGCGTCGGCTCCCTGGCCGGGTCCGGTACCAGGCCCCGCTCCCGCGGTGGCCGCGGCCGGGGGAGCACCCGTACCGCCCTGGGCCTCACCGGGGCTCGGAAGGGGGGAGGGCGACTGCCCGGGCGGAGCCGAACCCGACGGGCCGGTGCCCGCCGCCGGTGCGGCCGGGTTCACCGCCGCCGGTCCCGAAGCGGAGGGGGAGTGCTGCGCCCGGGCTTCCGGGGAGGCGGTGAACGGCAGGTTCTGCAGGGCGAGCGTCGTACCGCCCGCGACCACCACGACCGGCAGGACGGCGAGCAGCACCCGGGTGCGGCGCCGCCGTTCGGGTCGCTCCGGGCGCGGACCGGCCGTGGGCGTGACCTCCGCCGCGGGCGCCATCTCCGGCTCCGCCCCCTCCGCCCCGGCCCCCGCCTTCCCGGCACCGAGCGGGAGGGTGGGTACGTCGACGTCCTGCACGTGCGCGGCGAAGGCCGCCCGCTCGGCGAGGCGCTCGGCGATGGCCCGCGGCCACCGGGGAGAGCCGGACGGGACGTGTCCGGCGGCGCGTTCGAGGAGTTCGGCGGCGGTCGGCCGCCCCTCGGGGTCCTTGTCGAGGCACTGCGCGACCAGGTCGGCGAGTTCCGGCTCCAGCGCGCGCAGCGGCTCCAGGTCCGGCTCCTCGTGGACGATGCGGTACAGCACGCCGTGCCCCGACTCGTCCCCGAAGGGGGGCCGCCCGGACGCCGCGTACGCGAGGACGGAGCCGAGCGCGAACACGTCGGTCGGGCCGCCCACCCGCTTCTTGCCCGAGGCCTGCTCGGGCGCCATGTAGGCGGGAGTACCCACGACCATGCCGGTCCGGGTCAGCTGGCTCTGTTCGGCGGCCCGGGCGACGCCGAAGTCGATGAGGGTGAGCCCGTCGAGGGTCAGCATGACGTTGGACGGCTTCAGGTCGCGGTGCACCATGTCGAGCGCGTGCACCGCCGCCAGCCCCTCGGCGGTCTCCCGCAGCAGCAGCCACAGCGCCTGGGCGGGTAACGGGCTCCCGTTCAGGTCGAGGGCCTCGCGCAGGGTGAGGCCGGGGACATAGGTCGTGGCGAACCACGGTGGCCGCGCCGTACGGTCGCTCACGAGCAGCGGAGCGGTGGCCTTCGCCGGCAGCCGGGCGAGGTTGTCCAGCTCGTGCCCGAACCGGCGCAGGAAGTCCGCGTCCTCACCGACCACCGAGGACAGCAGCTGTTTGACGGCGACGTACCGGCCCTCGTACACCCCGAGGTACACCCGCCCCATGCCCCCGGCCCCGAGCCGGCCCGCCAGCGGGACCGGCCCGATTCGGCGCGGATCGTCCGCCTCCAGCGGTTCCGCCCCGCTCCCCCTGAGCTCCAACACGTCAGCCCCGTAGCCTCGGAATCGTTTTCCAGAAAGCTACCCGATGCGCCCCGGAGTCCAACGGGCAGATCCACGCTGGAAGTTCACCGAGGCCGCCACCGCCGCTCAGTCGACCTGGAGCTCGCCCATCCGGCTCCAGCCCGTGGCGCCCTCGATGGTGGTGCTGACGATCTCGGGCGTACGGGTGACCAGCGGGCGCATGGTCTCCAGCGCGGCGCGGAAGTGGTCGGAGCCGACGTGCGCCTCCGCCGCGTCGTCCTGGAAGGCCTCCACCAGCACGTACGTGTCGGGCTCCGCCAGGCTGCGCGACCACTCGAACCACAGGTTCCCGGGCTCGGCCCGCGTGGCGCGGGTGAACTCCGCGACCTTCTCGGGCCACTGGTCGGCGTATTCGGGCTTGACGGGGAATTTCACCACAATGAAGATCATTCACCCATTGTATGCACACGTGTATGTACGCCTGGCTTCACACGGGGATGTACGTGTGGATGTACGTGTGGACGCACATGTCGACGCACCTGTGGACGCGCGGGCGGCTGATGACGATTCGGACACCGGGCGCCACGACGGCACCGGCAGAATCGTTGCGCCTGTATGAAGGAGACGAGGTTCGCCGCACCGGCGACCACAGCGCGGCCGGCCGAGGAGCCCCCGGCGCAGACCGGCACACCGATCTACGACCGTCTCGTACGGGAGTGGGCGCGCTCGGGGCGCACGGTTCCGGCCCGTCAGGCCCCGGCCGGACGTCATCGCGGCTACGAACACGACCGGTTCGGGCGGGCCTGACCGGCCCCCGCCGCTCCGCACCGGGGGTGCCTTTTAGCACGGCCCGTTCCCGGATGCCACTGCCCGATTTTCACTCCGAGGCCGAAATCGTATGGGAATGCGTTCGAATTCCATGGTGTGTGTACGAGCGGGCATGCCGTGGACCACCACTTTCGGGGAAGTTCCCGTAATGCGCCGCCGCCGACGGCGGAACACCCGCGCCGTCAATGGCGCGTAGTGGATCCTCCGGTCCGATGAACTCCAACGAAAGTGCCGAACCGGAGAGTTGACCGCCGTTAAGCTCCCGCCCACCGGTCATAAGATCCCCTCTTTCGATGGTTCGAGGAACTTGATGGCGCAACAAAACTTTCCACCCGAAGCCTCCCGCCCGGCGGCGGGAATAAGGTGGCCGCTGCCCGCCATCGCGGTCGTGGCCGCCGTGTGCGTGGTCGGGGCCCTCGCCTCCCCCTGGGATCCGGCCCGTATCGCCTGGGTCGCCCTCGGGGCCGTGTGCACCGCCACGGCCGTCGCCGAGGCCCTGCGGCGCGGCCGTGCCCTCGACGCGCGGCACGCCGAGATCGCCGCCCTGCGGCACGCCCTGACCCGGCAGGAGGCCGAAGCGGTCCGCCTCGCCGACGTGGTGCTCACCGAGGCCATCGAACGCCTGCGCAGGGGCGAACTCCCCGAGGAGATCCTGACCGCGCTGGGCGGCCGGGGCGGCCACGGCAACCGGTGGGGCAACGACTCCGCCCTGACACCGCGGTTCAGGGTCGCCCTGCAGACCGTGCTGGCCCGCGTGATCGACGCCGTCGACAACGAGGAGAACCTCCGCGACTCGGCCCAGCGCGCCTTCGTCAACATCGCCCGCCGTGTCCAGGCGATCGTCCACCAGCAGGCCCACGAGATGCGCGAGATGGAGGACCGGCACGGCCGCAACCCCGACGTCTTCGGCGACCTGCTGCGCCTGGACCACGGCACCGCGCTGATCGGCCGGCTCGCCGACTCCATCTCCGTCCTCGGCGGGGCCCGCCCCGGACGCCAGTGGAGCAGGGCCGTGACGCTGTACAGCGTGCTGCGCGGAGCGATGTCGAGGATCATCGACTACCAGCGCGTCGAACTCCACTCGGTCACCGAGGTCGCCGTCCTCGGCCCCGTCGTGGAGCCGCTCATCCACATGCTGGCCGAGCTGCTGGACAACGCCACCCGCTACTCGCCCCCGCACACCCGGGTCCACCTGACCGCCGTCGAAGTCCAGTCGGGCATCGCCGTCGAGATCGAGGACGGCGGCCTCAGCATGAGCGAGGAGGCCCGCAAGCGCGCCGAACGGATGCTCGCCCAGGCCCAGTCCGGGATCGACCTCAACGACCTCGGGGAGACGCCGCGCCTCGGCCTCGCGGTCGTCGGCCGGCTCGCCCAGTCGTACGGACTGCAGGTCTCCCTGCGCTCCTCCGCCTACGGCGGCGTCCGGGCGGTGGTCATCGTCCCCCAGCACCTGATCACCACCGCGGCCGCCGCGACCGGCCTCGCCCACGGCATCGGCTCCTCCTCCGGCCCCCGGGCCGTGGCGCCCGCCCCGCGCGAGCACCCCGTCGACCACCTCTCGGCCGGCGCGCCCCCGGCCCCGCCGGCCGCCCGGCCGCAGCAGGCCCAGGCGCCCGCGCCCCGGCCGCCGGCCCCGCCTCCCGCGCCCGCCCGGACCGCCTCGTACGAGGACACGCCGGTCACGGAACGAACCGCCACGGGTCTGCCGCAGCGACGCCGGAAGGACCGCGCCACCAGCTCCGACTACCCGCCCGTCGCGGCGCCGCGGTCCGCTCCGGACGAGGGACCCGGCATGTGGCTGGAGGCCTTCCACAGCGGATTGGCCGGCACGTCGGGCCAGGGCGGACCCGACGGCGAGGACGCGTCGGACTCAGTGACCAAGGGGATGTAAGCAGTGATGACACAGCGAAGCAGCATGGACTGGATGCTCAAGGACCTGGCTGCCGGAGTGCCACAGACGCGGCACGTGATCGTGCTGTCCGCCGACGGCCTGTGCGTGGCCCAGTACGGAGCCGAGACCGACACCGCCGACCGCCTCGCGGCGGCCTGCGCGGGACTGCAGAGCCTCGCCGGCGCCGTGGCCTCGGAACTGCCCCACTCCGAGGGCAGGATGCGTCTCGTCGTCATCGAGATGGACGGCGGGTTCTTCTACCTCATGGCCGCCGGTGACGGCTCCTACCTGGCCGTCCTCGCCGACGAGGGCGTCGACGCGGGCCTCATGGGCGCACAGATGCGCGGCCTCGTGACCCGGATGGGGGACCACCTCAGCAGTCCGCCCCGACATGACGGACAGCCCGCGTGAGTGAGCCCCCCGCCAGCTGGGAGGACAGCAGCCCCGAACGGCTCTACGTCATCACCGGCGGCCGCAGCGAGCCGTCCACCGCCACCCACCTCGACCTGGTGACCCTGGTCGTGGCCAAGGCGGCGGCCCGGCCCGAGATGCAGCCCGAGCACGCCGTGATCCTGCGGCTGTGCCAGGCCCCGCTGTCGGTGGCCGAGATCGCCGCGTACGCCCGCCTGCCCGTCAGCGCCGTCACCGTACTCGTCGGAGACCTGCTCGCGACGAAGCGCGTGCAGGTCCGCCCGCCCGTCCCCGCCGCCCAGCTACCCGACCTTGCTCTGATCGAGGCAGTGATCGATGGACTTCAAAAGCTCTGACGTGATCGCCGGTCCCCGCAGCGCGGACATACTCCCGCAAACGGCGACCGCCGCCGTCAAGCTCGTCATCGTCGGCGGCTTCGGCGTCGGCAAGACGACGATGGTCGGCGCCGTCAGCGAGATCAAACCGCTGACGACCGAGGAGACCATGACGCGGGCGGGCATCGGGGTCGACGACACGCGCGGCGTGGCGCGCAAGACCACCACGACCGTGGCCATGGACTTCGGCCGCATCAGCCTCAACGACGAACTCGTGCTCTACCTGTTCGGCACGCCCGGCCAGGAGCGCTTCTGGTTCCTGTGGCGCGGCCTCTTCGAGGGCGCGCTCGGCGCCGTCGTCCTCCTCGACACCCGCCGGCTCGAAATCAGCTTCGACGTCATCGGACGGCTGGAGGAGCGGGGCGTGCCCTTCGTCGTCGCCGTCAACTCCTTCCCCGGCGCGCCCGACCACTCCCTCGAAGAGCTGCGCCAGGCCCTCGACCTGCCGCCCTCCGTACCCATCCTCTCCTGTGACGCCCGCAGACGGGACTCCTGCCGCGATGTCCTGCTGACCCTGATGCGCTACCTGCACTCCCAGGCAGCCACCCCGGAGGCAATGTGAGCACCAACCCGACCCCGCCGCCCCAGTGCCCGGCCCACGCCGCCGGCGGGGGCGGCCTGTACCGGCTCCACGGGCCGGAGGCGGAAGCCGACCCGATGGGGCTGTACGAGAAGCTGCGGGCCGAACACGGGCCGGTCGCCCCCGTCCTCGTCAGCGGCGACCTCCCGGCCTGGCTGGTCCTCGGCCACCGGGAGAACCTGGACGTGGCGCGCACCCCGTCGCGGTTCGCCCGCGACCCGCGCGGCTGGCGCGACCTGAAGGAGGGCCGGGTCCCCGCCGACACCCCGCTCGGCCCCATGGTCTCCTGGGTGCCGGTGTGCAACTTCACCGACGGCCCCGTCCACGAACGGCTGCGCGGAGCCGTCGTGGAGTCCCTGGAACGCTTCGACAAGCGGGGCATCCGCCGCTACGTCACCCGCTTCGCGAACCAGCTCGTCGACCGCATCACCGCGGACGGCCACGCCGACCTGGTGTCCGGATTCTCCGACCAGCTCCCCATGCTGGTGATGACCCAGCTCGTCGGCGCCCCCGACGAACACGGGCCCCGGCTGGTCAACGCGGCGCGCGACATGCTCCAGGGCACCGAGACCGCACTGCAGAGCGACCGCTACGTCACCGCCACCCTCGAACAGCTCGTCAGGGACCGCAAGACGGAGCCCTCCCGGGACCTCGCCTCCTGGCTGCTGGAGCACCCGGCGGACCTCAGCGACACCGAGGTGCTCATGCACCTGCGGGTCGTCCTGATCGCGGCGTACGAGACCACCGCGAACCTCATCGCCAACACCCTGCGCACCGTGCTCACCGACCAGCGCTTCCGCGCGAGCCTCTCCGGGGGCCACATGACCCTGCCGGACGCCATCGAACAGGTGCTGTGGGACGACCCGCCGATCAACACGATCATCGGACGGTGGGCCACCGGCGACGCCCTCCTCGGCGGCAAGCAGATCAAGGCCGGCGACATGCTGCTGCTCGGCCTGGCCGCGGGCAACGTCGACCCGCAGATCCGGCCCCACCCCGACACCTCCGTCCGCGGCAACCGCTCGCACCTCGCCTTCAGCAGCGGACCGCACGAGTGCCCCGGCCAGGACATCGGGCGCGCCATCGCGGACACCGGCATCGAGGTGCTGCTGGACCGGCTGCCCGACCTCCAGCTGGCCGTCGACGCGAGCGACCTGCGCTGGCGCGGCACCCTCATGTCGCGCCACCTGCTGTCGCTGCCGGTACGGTTCACCCCGCGCCCCGTCCCGGACGCCGAGGCCGCCGACGCCGCCGACGCCGCTCGGGGCTACCCGCACCCCGAGCAGCCCTCGGGCCACCCGGGGCACGTGCAGATCCCGCCGCCTCGGCCGGCCGTCCGGCCCGCCCCGGCCGGCGAGCCGCGCCGGGCCGGCTGGTGGCGCCGCCTGCTCGGCCGGCTCTGAGGCGCGCACCGCGCCCGGGGGGCCCCGGCACCGGCGTCCGGGGCCCCGCCGTGGCGTTCAGGCGCCGGCCTGCTGCCACCACCGGGCGAGCGCGGGCAGGGCCGGCGGTCCCGTCGTGGGATCGCTCGGCGTGTCGGCGTACCGGATCTCGAACCGCGCCTCCGGGTCGGGCAGGGCGTGCCGGTTGCGCGGGCTCGCGTACCGGGGCGCCCGGCTCTGCCAGGCGATGGAGCCCGCGACGTACTGCCCCAAGCCCTCCAGGTGGCGCGCGAGTTGCGGGTCGGCCCCGTCCTCCAGCCGGGCCCGCAGGCGCAGGAAGAGGCTCATCACGCGGTCCCGCAGGGCCACCGCCCGGGGGACGGCCTCGGCGGGGGAGCAGCCGTCCTGATGGGCGAGGACGTTGACCAGGTTCACCTCCGGCGGCTCCAGGTGGTCGTCCTTGTCGTAGGAGAAGAGGTCGTTGTCCGTGCTGACGACGAAGCCCGCCGCGTCCGTCAGCGCCTGCAGGGCGGGGGAGTAGAGGACGTCCGCCGGCAGCCGGATCCCGCGCGCCACGTCCGACCAGGTCAGGGAGAACCGGGTGCCGTTCGCCAGCCCTCCCATGGCGGCGAAGTCGTTCGGCCCCGGCATGCCCGCCCCCTCGGCCCGGGCCGCCTGCCAGGCCGCCCCGAGCAGCCAGTCCCGGGTCCCCTCGATGAACCTGCGCAGCTCGAAGGGGGTCAGGAGGGCGTGCGTACGGGTCACCAGGTCGGCCAGCGCCCGCGTCATCGGGCCGTCGGGCAGGACGGCCGCGGCCGGGTTCTCGATGGTCCGCAGCAGCCGTACGCCGTGTTCCGCGACGGCGGCCGTGCGGACCTCGCTCGCGCCCGAGTCCTGCCAGTCGTCGACGGCGTTGGCCCAGTAGTTCCACTGCGTGAACAGCAGGACCGCCTCCGCGTCCCCCTCGGGGATGATGCGGCAGGAGAAGTCGGCGCTGTGCGTGGCGAGGCCCCAGGCCCGCTCGACGGGATCGGGGTACAGGCCGAAGGAGTCCAGCCACGCGACCGCCCGGGCCTCCACCTCCTTCGCCTCGGGGTGGACGAGGTCGCGCGGCAGCGGGCAGTAGAAGGCGGGCAGCCGCTCCCCGAGACGGGAGGGGCGGGGCGTTGGCGGTCGCGGCGGTACGGCCGCCCCTGCGGCCACGGTCGCCGGCGGGCCCGGGTCGGCCGCGCTCGTCCGGGGGTCCGGGACGGCAGCCGTCATCGGCCACCTCCGGCCCGGAAGAGCAGCAGCCGCGTTTCCACGGCGTGATCGCGCCAGAGGCGGAAGAACTTGCTGTGCGTGACCGTCGACTCCGCGAGCCGCTGACGGCTCCAGGCCACGGGTGCGCCGCCCGCGCGCAGCCGGTCGAGTTCGGCGGTGTTCCAGGCCATCGACTGCATCCAGAACTCGGCCACCGCGTCGGTCACGTCCTCGTCCGCCTCCAGCGCGAATCCGGCCGCCTCGGCCGCGGTCAGGTACTCCTCCCGCGTGCCCAGCCGCGTCCGGTAGTAGCCGTCGATGAAGTCGAGCCACTCGGGGCGGCGCACGAAGTGCTCCTGGATCCCGAACCACCCGCCCGGCACCAGCGCCTTGGCGACGACCTCGAAGAGTCTGTGGCGATCGGTGTAGCCGCTGCTCTCGTTGGCGTACGCGGCGTCGTAGGCGTGGGTGTCGTCCAGCCGGTGTACGTCCCGCACCAGGGGGCGCACGCGCCGGCCGACGCCGGCCTGCCGGGCGAAGTGCGCGATGAGCGGAACGTGTTCGGCCGCGACGGTCAGGCCGGTGACCTCGGCCCCGTGGGCCTCGGCCCAGTACAGGGAGGTGCCGCCCAGGCCGCAGCCGATGTCCAGGACCCGGCGGGGTGGCTTCTCGTACGCGCCCCAGGAGCGGGCCGCGTGCTCGACTATCAACTCCTGCGAGGCGAGGATGCGTTGCGCGAGCGTCCGCTGGGAGACGGTGGCCGAGGGCAGCTCCCCGCCGGGGAACATCCCGACATGGAAGTGGACGCGCGGACCCGGACCGTACTTGTGCAGGATCTCCTGCGTCTTGCGGTGGTAGTAGAGGCTCACTTCCGCGTCATCGCTCATGCCCTGACCACTGCCTAAGGACGCTACGTACGGTGTAACGCGCATGTGGGGTCGGCCCTTTCACGGCGTAGGCTGCCGACACGTGCGCCCTCACTGCTCCGGGGCGCACGCACCGGCACTTAGTCGAAGCACCGATCATGGTGGCACTTCGCCGCCGCCGCGTCAGCCCTTTCGGACTGGCCGGATCGCGATGTTTTTCCCGCCTGTGACGTGAGGTGCCTGGTGCGGAACAAGTCGAGCACCGCGTCGAACGCCTGCCTGGTCAGCCGACCGGGTAAGTCGACCGGACCCTCCGTCAGGACCACGTAAAGGCGCCGGACTTCAGCCATACGCGGTGTGCTGGACCGGGCGTGCGCGGCGGCGGGGTTCCGGCCGCACATCGCCTTCGAGGCGGCCGCGCCGCCCTTCCTCGCCCGGCTCGCCGCCCGGGGGCTCGGCGTGGCGGTGGTTCCGGCCCTTTCCGCCGACGAGGCGACGGCCCTCGGGCTGCGGACGCTGGAGATCACCGAGCCCCGCCTGCGCGGCCGGGTCGCCCTGGCCTGGCGGGCGCAGGGGCACGCCGGGCCCGCGGCGGCCGCCGTCCTGGAGCTGCTGCGGGCGCGGCTCGACGGGCCGGCGGCCGCCGGAGGTCAGGTGGCCACCCGTACGCGGTGAACCTCCCCGTCCGAGAGGAAGGCGGCCAGCTCCCGGCCCTCGTCGCCCACCGCGTCCCGCTCGGCCCGGGACAGCGGCCGCAGCGGGGCGACGACCACCGCGCCGTCCGCCACCCGCCACGTCGCGGCGGCCCGCCCGTCGACCAGGACGGCGCGCTCGCCCGCGACGGACAGGCCGCGGTGGGCGTCGTCCACGATCCGGCCGCGTTCGCGGTAGCCGAGGACCGCGTTGTCGAAGGCGGGCAGGAAGCGTACCGGCGCCGGAGTGTCCGGGTCCGGGCGCGGCGCGTCGGGCAGGTCCAGCAGCTCCCGGCCCCGTACGTCGCGGAAGGCGACCAGTTCGCCCCGTACCGCCGCCACCGCGGCCGGCAGCCCGGCGAGGCCGCACCAGGCGCGCAGGTCGGCCGGGGCGGCCGGCCCGTAGGCCGCCAGGTAGCGGCGTACCAGTGCCTCCCCGACCGGATCGGAGCCCGCCGGGGCGGGCGGGTCGACGTCCCGGCCCAGCCAGGCGGCGAGCGGCAGGTAGCGCGCCCCCGCCTTCGTCCGCCACAGCCCGCGCGGCGGCAGCTGCGCCACCGGGACCAGGGCGGCGGCCAGCATCTCCCCGAGCGCCCGTGTTCCCGGCTCCGGCCACCGTCCGGCGACCGCCCGGGCCAGCTCGCCCATCGAGCGGGGCACGCCGTCGGCCAGCACCGCCCGGCCCGCCGCGGCGAGCTCCGCCAGGTCCACGCCGTCGAGCTCGCGCCGGTAGACCCCGAGCACCCGCCCGCGCAGCATGGCCTCGTGGCGGGAGCGCCAGGCCAGCGCGTCCTGGGCGGTGACCAGGTGGACGGTGCGGCGCATCAGGTGGGTCCGTACGGCCCTCCGCCCGGTCAGCAGCCCCGACAGCTCCGCCGCCGCGAAGCCGCGCAGCCGCGACCAGAGCCCGGTGAACGGCTCCTGCGGCTCCTGCGCCTGGAGGCCGCCCAAGTGGGCGACGGCGTCGAGCGCGGGCAGGACGGAGCGTTCGAGCAGCAGCTGACGGGCCAGGGTGGCCCGGCCCAGCGCCCGGTCGTCGAGCACGGTGGTCACGGTGGCGGTGTTCCCCTCGGTCGTTTGTGTATGTCGTGACGCGCGGTCCGTCACAGGACGACACTCGCAGCGGTAGCGGTCAGGAAGTGGCCGCTACCCGGGGCACCATGGGCGTGTGCCGAAGACCTCAGCGCGACTGCTGTCGCTGCTCTCCCTGCTCCAGGCGCGCCGCGACTGGCCGGGCGCGCTCCTCGCCGACCGGCTCGACGTCAGCCCGCGCACGGTGCGCCGCGACGTCGACCGCCTGCGCGAGCTGGGCTACCCCATCGCGTCCACGAAGGGCCCCGAGGGCGGCTACCGCCTCGACGCGGGGACGGAGCTGCCCCCGCTGCTGTTCGACGACGAGCAGGCCGTCGCCCTCGCCGTGGCGCTCCAGACGGCCTCCACCACCAGCGGCGCCGGCATCGAGGAGGCGGCGGCGCGCGCCCTGAACACCGTCCGGCAGGTCATGCCGGGCCGGCTGCGCCGCCGCATCGACACCTTCCGGGTCACCGCCCTGGAGCGGCCCGCACCCCGGCATGACCCGCCGGTCGACAGCGGTGTGCTCGTCGCGCTGAGCGCCGCCATCCACGCCCGCGAGGTGCTGCGCTTCGACTACGCCGCGACCCCGCCCGGGGGCGCCGGCGACCGCGCCGCCGCCCCGCCGCGCCGGGTGCAGCCCCATCACCTCGTCACGCGGAACGGACGCTGGTACCTCGTCGCCTGGGACCTCGACCGCGAGGACTGGCGCGTCTTCCGCGCCGACCGGCTCACCCCGCGCACTCCCACTGGCCCCCGGTTCACCCCGCGCGAGCTGCCCGGCGGGGACGTGGCCGCCTTCGTGACCGACCGGTTCCGGGGGTCCGGGGGCGCCGACGGCGCCGGCGGCTGGCCCTGCCGCGGGGAGGTGGTCCTCCACCTCCCCGCCGACACCGTCGCCCGCTACACCCGGGAGGGGACCGTCGAGGAACTCGGCCCGGACCGCTGCCGGCTGACGCTCGGCTCCTGGTCGTGGGCCGGCCTGGCCGCCGCCTTCGGCGCCTACGACGCCGACATCGAGGTCATCGGGCCGCCCGAACTGAAGGACGCCTTCGCGTACCTGGCCCGCCGTTACGCCCACGCGGCGTCCGGACGGGGCGAGGCGGAACCGGAGTCGTAAGACCCCGTCCCGCCCCGCCCCGGCCGGCCCCCGGCTCAGTCCCGCACGTCCGGGATCGGGTCGGTGTTGCCGCGCTGCAGAGCGGCCTTGGAGCCCGAGACGGAGCCCAGGGCCCAGTCGGAGAGCGCCATGGAGTCCACGTAGCGTTCCTCGTCGTTCAGCAGGACACCGATGATCGTCTTGCCGTTCCGGGTCACGGAGAAGACGAGGCACTTGCCCGCCGCCGTGCCGGTGCCGGTCTTGACGCCGATCGCCCCCGGATAGCCGTAGCCGGTGGGACGCGGCTGGACCAGCAGGTTGCTGTTGCTCCAGGTGGCCAGGGCCGAGGTGCCGCCGGAGCTGTAGGAGGTGGTCCGCACGATCGACTGGAACAGGGAGTTGGCCATCGCGGCCTGGGTGAGCTTCGCGAGGTCGCGCGGGGTGGTGAGGTTCCGGCCGGTCGGCGAGATGCCGTCGAAGGTGTCGTACACGGTGTTGGTCAGGCCCAGCGCCTTCGCCTTGGCGTTCATCTTCGCGATGAAGTCCGCCTTGCGGGCCGCGATGGTGGTGCCCGAGCCGAAGGTGTCCGCGAGCGCGTACGCCGCGTCGCAGCCCGAGGGCAGCATCATCGCGTACAGCAGTTGACGGACCGTAGGCGTGGCGCCCGCCTTCAGCTGGGCGGAACTGGCCCCCTCCCGATAGACGTAGTCGAGGTACTCCTGCTTGACGGTGACCTTCCGGTCGAGGTCCAGGCCGGGCAGCGTGGTCACCACCGTGGCCGTCATGATCTTCGTGGTGCTCGCCATCTGGCGCTGGGTATCCGGGCTCTTGGAGGTGAGCGTGGCCCCGTTGCCGGCGTCCATCACGAACGCGCCGGCGGCGGTGACGGGCGGCGCGGCCGCCGCGTGGGCGGGTACCGACACCGTGAGCAGGGCTCCGGCCGTGAGGGTCACGGCGAGCGCCGCGCGAGAGCGCCGGATGAGGTGAGTTATCAAAACCGTCCCCGAGTTCGATGGAGGATCCCAAGCGGGCGGGAAAGCCTGGGTCACCACCCCATCTCTCCGCCCGTGCCGCGGTTCATGCGGCCGCCGGCCTCCCTTCCTTATCGGGACGTTAGATCTGCGGGGCGGACCTTGTCCGGCCGCGCACCCCGCCGCATGCTCTGGGGAACCCCCTCCGCGGGGCGATCCCCCCCCCGTCCACCAGGGACTTCCCTCTGGAGCCGCCATGTCCGCGCACCCCGTCGCCCCGAACTCCCCGGGCTCCCCGCCCGCCCCGAACTCGCGGCCCTCCGACTCCGACGAACGCAGGAAGCGGCGTACCGCCCTGATCGGCGGATCGCTCGGCAACCTCGTGGAGTGGTACGACTGGTTCGTCTACGCCAGCTTCGCGATCTACTTCGCCGACTCCTTCTTCCCCGGCGACAACCCGACCACGCAGCTGATGAACACGGCCGGCATCTTCGCGGTCGGCTTCCTGATGCGTCCCGTCGGCGGGTGGATCCTCGGCCGGGCCGCCGACCGGCACGGACGCAAGAGCGCCCTGACGCTCACCGTCACCATGATGTCGGCCGCCGCCCTGCTGATCGCCATCGCCCCGACCTACGGCCAGGCCGGCTACTTCGGCGCCCTGGTGCTGCTGCTCGCCCGCCTGCTCCAGGGCCTCAGCATCGGCGGCGAGTACGCGGCCAGCGCCACCTACCTCACCGAGGCCTCGGCCCGCGACCGCCGAGGCCTCGGCTCGTCCTTCCAGTACGTGTCGATGACCTGCGGCCAACTGCTCGGCCTGGGCATCCTCATCACCCTGCAACACACGCTCACCACCGCCCAGTTGGAGAGCTGGGGCTGGCGGATCCCCTTCGTCTTCGGGGCGCTGTTCGCGGGCGTGGTGTTCTGGCTGCGGCGCCGGCTCCAGGAGACCGACGCGTTCACGCGGGAGCGGGGCGCCGGCGGCGACACCCGGCGCGGCACCCTGAAGGCCCTGTGGCAGCACCGGCGCCAGGCCGGTCTGGTGATGGCGCTCACCCTCGGCGGCACCGTCGCCTACTACACGTACACCACCTACCTCACCAAGTACCTCGTCGGCAGCGCGGGCATGCCCAAGACGACCGCCACCCTGGTGAGTTTCACCGCCCTGACCCTCTTCGCCGTGCTCCAGCCCTTCGCCGGGATGCTGTCCGACCGGATCGGCCGCCGCCCCCTGCTGATCACCTTCGCGGTGGGCTGTACGGTCGGCACGTACCCGATCATGACCGCCCTCGGCTCGGCGTCCTCGTACTGGTCCGCCCTCGGCCTCTCCCTGCTGGCCCTGGTGATCGTCACCGGCTACACCTCCATCAACGCGGCCGTCAAGGCCGAACTGTTCCCGACCCGCGTGCGCGCCCTCGGCGTCGCCCTGCCGTACGCGATCGCCAACGCGCTCTTCGGCGGGACCGCCGAGTACGTGGCGCTGTGGTTCAAGAACGGCGGCCACGAGAAGATGTTCTTCTGGTACGTGTCCGGCTGCGCGCTCGTCTCCCTCGTCACCTACCTCCTGATGCCCGACACCCGCGACGCCGAGCTCAGCCCCGCCGGGACGCAGGAGGCGGAGACCGGGGGCGCCCCGGGCCCGGGTCCTGGCCCGGAGCCGCGTGCGGCGGCCGGCGCCGAAGCGCGCTGACCGGCCCCGGTGACCGGGGGCGACGGCACCCGTAAGCTGCTGTCCCCTGGCCATGGGTCACCCGTACGGGGGCACCCCGGGTCACCCCCGCCCCCGGCCACCGCTCACGAGGAAGTCCGCCCATGCACGCGCTGCTCGTCGAGGACGACGACCGGATGGCCCAGGCGCTCGGCACCGCCCTCACCCGGCGCGGCCACACCGTCCGCCGGGTGGACCGCGCCCTGGACGCCCTGCGGCACGTGCACGAGGCCGGGTTCGTCCTCCTCGACCTGGGCCTGCCCGACCTGGACGGCCTCGAACTGCTGCGCCGGCTGCGCACCCTGTGCGACGCGCCGCTGATCGTGGTGACCGCCCGCTGCGAGGAGCGGGACATCGTCCAGGGGCTGCGGGCGGGCGCCGACGACTACGTCGTCAAACCGTTCCGCATGGCCGAACTGATGGCCCGCATCGACACGGTGCGCCGCCGCACCGACCACCACCCCGGCCGCCACCCGGACACCGGCCCCGGACAACACCCCGGCGGCGGCCGACCCGTGCGCGCCGGTGACGTGGAGATCGACCCGGCCGCCCGTACCGTCACCGTGGCCGGGACCGGGATCCGGCTGACCCGCCGCGAGTTCGACGTACTCGCCCTCCTCGCCGCCCGCCCGGACGAGGTCCACCCGCGCGCGGAGATCCTCGACCGGATCTGGGGCGACGTGCTGCTCGCGGCCTCCCGCTCGCTGGACGTGCACGTGGCGGGCATCCGATCCAAGACCGGCCGCCCCGGACTGGTCCGCACCGTCCGGGGGTACGGCTACCAGCTCGGTCACCCGCCGCCGCCCGGAGCGGACGGTGCGACGGCTGGCGCGGCGGACGTGGCGGGCGTGGCGGGCGCGGCGGACGATGCGGCGGCCGGCGTGGCGGGCGGTGCTTCGGACGGCGAGCCGTGAGGCGCAGGCTGCTCCTCGTGCTGATGGTGCTCATGGGCGCCGCCGCGCTGCTGCTCTGCGCCCCGCTCGCCGACGCCTACGCCCGCGGCCGGACCGAGCACCTGCTCCTGCAACGCCGCTCGGACGCCGTCCGGTTCGCCGATCTCGCCGACCGGATCCGTACCCGCGCCGACCGGGCGGAACTGGACACCGAGCTCGGCCGTTACGCCCAGCTGTACGGGGCCGGCGTCGTCGTGGTCGACACGGCCGGCGCGACCGTCGCCCGGGCGGGGGCGGAGCCCTTCCGCCCCGGCTCCCCGGCGGAGGAGGCCTGCCGCCGGGCCCTGACCGGCCGCTCCACCGACCGGCTGCCCACCGTCCGCCCCTGGGGTCCGCGCACGGTCGTGATCGCCGAACCGGTCGGCCGGGACGAACAGGTCAGCGGGGCCGTGCTGGTGACCGTACGCACCGACGCGGCCCGCCGGGACGTCACGGTCCGCTGGTCGCTCATCGCCGCCGGGGCCCTCGCCGCCTTCGCCGCCGCGGCCCTGGTCGCGGCGGGCATCACGCGCTGGCTGATGCGCCCGCTCCTCGACCTGGACCGGGCCGTGGCGGGACTGACCGCCGGGAGCCTGCGGGCGCGGGCCGTCTCCGACACCGGACCGCCCGAACTGCGGCGGCTGCGGCAGCGGTTCAACACGATGGCCGAGGCGCTGGCCGACTCCATCGGCCGCCAGCGCGACTTCGTCGCCGACGCCTCCCACCAACTGCGCAACCCGCTGGCCACCCTGGTGCTCCAGCTGGAGAACGTCGAACCGTACGTGGCCCCCGGACCCGGCCGGGACGACCACGCCCGCGCCCTCGACGAGGCGGAACGCCTGGAGGAACTGCTCGACGGCCTGCTCGCCCTGGCCCGGGTCGAGTCCGGGACGGCCGCGCCGGCGGACCAGGACGTGGGGCGCGCGGTCCGGGACCGGGTGACCGCCTGGACGCCCGTCTTCCGCGCGGCCGGCCTCACGCTGACGCTCACCGGGCCGCCGGCCGAACTGCGGGCCCGAGCCCTGCCCGACGCGGCGGCCCGGATCCTGGACTCGCTCCTCGACAACGCCGTCAAGTTCGTGCCGACGGACGGCCGGGTCGAGGTCCAGGCCGCACACGGCGCCGACGGGCAGGCCGTCGTACGGGTCCGCGACGACGGCCCGGGGGTCGCGCGGGAGCACCTCCCGCTGCTGCTGCGGCGGTTCGCGCGCTGCCCCGAGCACCAGAACGTGCCCGGCAGCGGACTCGGACTGGCCATCGCCGAGGAGATCGCCCGCCTCAGCGGCGGCAGCCTCGGCGTCCGCGGCAACACGCCGCACGGTCTCGTCGTCGAGCTGCGGCTGCCGCCCGCCACCGGCGCCGCGGCCCCCGTTCAGCCGTAGACCGACCGGTAGTACCGAGCCGCCCCCGGGTGCAGGGGGACGTTCCCGGTGGAGATCGCGAACCGGGGCTCCAGGCGCACCCCCGCCGTCACGTCGCGCAGCAGGTCGCGCCACCGGTCGAAGACCACCGCGAGCACCGCGCGCACGGCGTCGTCGGGTACGCCGGCCCGGGCCAGGAGGAAGTTGGCGACCCCGATGGTGCCCACCGGCTCGGCCAGCCCGTATGCCGCCGCCGGGAGGGTGACCGCCGAGTAGACGGGGCCGAAGGCCTCCCGTAGCGCGCCCACGTACCCGTCCAGCGCGAGGAACCGCAACGGCACCTCGCGCGCCGCCCCCGCCAGCGCCGGCGTGGGCACGCCCCCGGACCAGAACAGCGCGTCGACCGACCCCTCGCGCAGCGCCGCCACCGACGCGCCCAGGCCCAGCTGCCAGTCCCGCACCGCCGAGGGCCCCGGCCCCAGCCCGGCCGCCCGCAGGACCCGCCCCGCCACCACCTGCACCCCCGACCCGGGCGCGCCCGCCGCGACGGGCCGCCCGGCGAGGTCCGCCACCGACCGCACGGGCCCGCCGGCCGGGACGAGCAGGTGCGTGTAGTTGACGTAGGTCCGCGCGAGCGCCGTCACCGCCGCCGGGCGGGTGAACGACTCGCGCCCCAGCACCGCGTCCTCGGCCACGTCCGCCATCGCCAGCGCCAGTTCGACCGACCCGTCGGCGAGTTTGCGCAGGTTGTCCACGCTCGCGGAGGTACTCACCGGCACGATCTCCAGCCGGGCGCCACTCGCCCGGACGGCCCGCGCCAGCGCCTCGCCGAAGGCGTTGTACGGACCTCCCTCGGGCCCCGTCGCAAGCCGCAGCCGCAGCCGCCGCGCCGGCCCGGCGCCGGTCCCACATCCGGCCACCGCCGCCAGCCCCGCCCCGACCCACCCGGCAGCCACGCGCCGCCGGCTCAACTCCACCCCGCTCACGCGGGAAGCCTACGCACCCCCGGCGGCGGGGGACATCACGGTGTGGCTACTATGGGATTCAAGTCAGACACAGAGTGTAATGGAGGCGTAATGCTGGGTCTTCTTCCCGGCGCCAAGCCCGATCAGGACACGTGCGCCCTGGGACTCGGCGAGATCACCGCGAATCCCTGGATCTTCAAGTGCATGGGCCGCAGGTACAGCGCCAGCCGGTGCGACGACACGGTCGTCATCCAGGACATCACCGACATCACCCGCCCCTTCCCCCTCGGCAAGGCCCAGCCGGACACGGGCAGCCTCTGGAACGTCCACACCCCCCGCGGCCAACTGGCCGGCCGCACCGGAGGGACCCTCCACGCCATCGCCGCCCTCCGCGAGGCCACCCAACCCCCAGGCGTCCTCAACGACGCCTGACGCCCGCCGCCGCCCCCTCCGGCCGGCTCAGGGCTCGCGTGTCGCCGGCCACCCGCACAGCCTGGCCGGCGGCTGGATCCCGCCATGACGCCTCGGTCAGGGGTCGGCCGGGGGAGGGGTGAGGACGCGTACGCAGTCCTGCCACGCCGGTGGGCTCAGCAAGGGCCGCAGCCGGGTGAGCAGGGCCAGCAGTCCCGCGCCGTGTGCGGCGCGGAAGGCGTCGTCCACGGAGGCGATGTCCACCTCGTTGGCGGCGGTCAGCTCCGCGAAGTCGCGGCGCTGCTGCGGCGCGGGGACGAACGCCCGGCCGGTGAAGCGGTCGTGGAAGACAGGTTCCGCCGCGTCGAGCGCCGGGTACGACGCCGCGCGGTCGCAGCTCGCGTAGAAGTGGACGATCGCTTCGGCCTCCGCGCCGATGACCGCCACCAGCCTGGACCGCTCCCCGGCCGGCAGTGGCGCGAGGGGGAATCCGTCCGTGCCGTAGAAGGCGTGGCACAGCCCCGCGAGCTGGAGGGCCGGCCGCGCCTCCCACTCCGCCAGCCGCCGCCGCACGCGCAGCAGATGGGCACCGAGCGTGCCACCGGGATGCGGGGTCCGCGCGGCGCCCGTCTCCTCCAGAAGACGCAGGGCGCCGCGGACGGGGTCGGCCATGGGGGTCATCGCGGTCGGTCCTCTCGCTCAGCCGGTGAACTTCGTCCCGTCAAAGGAGTACGGCAGATTGGAGAGCGCCGCGACGGAGACCTCCGCCGAGCCGCCCGCCGGCGGAACCTTCAGCACGGTCAGGCCCATCACGCGCTGCGTGTACGAGGACCAGGGGATCCCCGCCGTACCGGCCCAGCCGCTGGCGCTGAAGGTCTGCGCGCGCCCGGGGCCCAGGTCCGTACGGAGCGTGGTGACGGCGGTGCAGGCCACGAGGGCGCCGCCGTCGGTGGTGCGCCAGACCGGCCCGTGCGGGGCGCGGGCCACATCGGCGCCGGCTTCGGCCTTGCCCTGCCCGCCGAGTTCCTTGCGGAGGGCCGCGAGAGCGTCCGCGGAGGACGCGCGCAGGTCGGTGACATCCTGGCTCCACTTCACGCCGCCCGCGCCGAGGTCGGTGTGCAGGTAGTCGCCGTAGCGCCCGCACACGCTCGCCGGGCCGGCGGCGAGGCCCTTGACGTCCCCGCCGGTGACGGCCCGGCCGTCCGGACCGATCGCGACCTGGGGCAGCGCCGTCGTCTCGGGGGCGCGGGCCAGGAAGGTCGCGTGCCAGGGGGAGCCCGTCCGCTCCTGGTGGAAGAGGGACCAGCGCAGGACGGTCTCCTTCTTCGCGCTGCCGACCGTCTGGCCGGACACCTCGTGGGCGCCGAGGATCCAGCGGTCGCTGCCGTCGTCCTTACCGGTCGTCCACGTGTGCACGGCCGGATCGGTCGCCGGCGCGTCGGTGGGGTCCGCGTCCCGCTCCGTCCCGTACTTCTCGGCGGTGGCCACGACGGCGAGCTGCTGCTCCAGCAGCGGACCCTCGGTGACGCCCTTCCAGTACTCGGCGTCGAAGCGGTCGGCGTCGACCTTCCCGGCGAGATCCTTGACGACGCCCCGCGCCTCGTCCTCGCTCAGGGGCGCAGCCTTGGCGGGGGCCGCCGCGCTGCTCGGCACGGGCCCGGGCGTCGCCGGTCCGGCGCCCGCCCGCGGAGTCTGCCCGGCGCATCCCGCCGTCGCGGCGAGCGTGAACAGTACGGCGAGGGCCGCGGGTACGGAACGTCTCATGAATTTCCCCAGGGAGCGGTGTACAGGCCCCTGATCATGCACTATGCCCTGCGGCCGGAAGCCCTCGGTCACCGCCCGGATCCGGCATGAGCGGCCCCGGCGAGGGAAGGCGGCGGCGACACCGGACCGGGCCGGCGCCAAGTCGGGTGCGAGGGCCCTCCCCGCTCCGTAAGCTCGTGCCGCTCAGGGACGTATGGGATGCGGACGGACGGGACGTGGAGCCTTCATGACGACACCGCGGGACTTGCTGATCGTCACCATGGACACGGCGTCGGACCGCCCTGTCGAACAGGGCGACCTGTCATTGGCGCTCGCGGGCGCCGAACTAATCGACCTCCTCGGCGCCGGCGCCACCGCACTGGACGGCGACCGGATCGTGCCGGGCGACCCCACGACCCAGGCCGACCGCCTGCTCGACGAGGCGGCCGGGTCGCTCGACCGGAAGACCCCCCACGAATCCGTCGAGGACTGGCTGTGGCGCAGGGGCCGCGGGCTGTCCGAGACGTACCGGACCGCGATGGAGGGGGAGGGCGAGCTCGTACGGGAACGCCACCGCGGGATCTCCTTCCGGGCCGGCAAACTCGCCCCGGCCGATACGCCCGCCCGCCGCCGGGCCGCGGACCGCTGGGCCTCGGACGAACCGGTCCTCGTCCTCCTCGCGGAGGCCCTGGGCGTACGGAGCGAACGGGGCGCGGGCGCGGACACTCCGGACGTGGCCGACGACTCCGTGGCGACGGTACTCGCCGCCGTCAACGACGCGCTGGTGGAGCTGGGATCCGTACGACAGCGGCGCGCCATCGAGGACGCCGCATTCGACAACATCTGGCGGGGCGGAGGCGGCTGACGGAGCGGCTGACGCGGCGGCCGGCGGAACGCGCCCGGCGGGCGGCCCGTTTGGCGGGGGCCGCCGCGACGTGTTAGATTGATCTTGTTCCCGCGGCCGTACGCCACGACAGCGGGACCGGCGTTGGTGGTCCAAGGAAAGACACCCCACTTCCCGTGGGGGGATGCAGGTGCAAGGCCTGCCCAGCGCTCAACCACGAAAGGCCCCGGCCTCCTTAGGGAGACCGGGGCCTTTCGGCGTACGCCATCTGCCCGACTGTTCCGCGCCCGTCGGTTCCGGGTCGGGCCGTGCCGGGTAGGGGGCGCGCATGAGGCGATTTGAGGGGTATGGGGTGCTGGTCACCGGTGCGGGGCGTGGGATCGGTGAGGCCGTCGCACGGCGGCTGGCCGGGGAGGGGGCGCGGGTCCTCGTCACCGATGTGGACGGCGACCGGGCCGAGAAGGCGGCCGCCGGCATCCGGGAGGGCGCGGGCGCGGCCGAGGCGCTGGTCTGCGACGTGGGCGACCGGGCCTCCGTCGAGGCGGCCGTCGCGTACGCCGTCCGGCACTTCGGCACGCTCGACGTCCTGGTCAACAACGCCTACGCCTGCCACCCCGACGCCCCCCGCTTCGAGGACGAGACCGACGAGGTCTGGCAGCGGGACCTCGACATCACCCTGACCGGCGCCTACCGCTGCGCCCGGGCCGCCCTCCCGCACCTCGCGGCCGCCCCCGGCCGGCGGGGAGCCATCGTCAGCATCGGCTCGGTCAACGGCGAGCAGGACTTCGGCAACCACGCCTACAGCGCGGCCAAGGCGGGCCTGGCCGGGCTGACCCGTACGCTCGCCGGCCACGCGGCGCCGCGCGGTGTCCGGGTGAATCTGATCGCCCCCGGCACCGTACGGACCGACGCCTGGGCGGGGCGCGAGGAGATCCTGGAGATCGCCGCGGGCCAGTACCCGCTCGGCCGGGTCGGCCTGCCCGAGGACATCGCGGCGGCGGTGGCCTTCCTGGCCTCCCGGGACGCCGCCTGGATCACGGGGGTGACCCTGCCCGTGGACGGTGGCATTCTGGTCAGCCGGCCCGGCTGGTCGCGGGCGCTGGCCGGGGAGTGAGGCTTACGCGCCGTCCCCCAGCCGGTCGCGCTGGATCCGGTGGGCGAGGGCGCGCCGTACGGAGGCCGAGCCGGCGGCGGTGTCGGCGGGAGCGGCCTTCGCCGGTGCGTCGAGACCCCGGCTGATCCGGTCGTACGCGTCCCGGTACCCGCCGGGCAACTCCGCCCGGTGCGCCGCCAGGTCCGCCTCCACGAGGCGCCGCAGCTCATCGACGTCGCGCGGAGTGAACCGCTTCCGGCTCCGGGCGAGGGCGTCGACGTGACCGGCGCAGCGGGCGGCGCCGCGCAACGTCTCGGCGAGTTCCTCGGCGAGGCCCCACAGGCGGCCCTCCAGCCACGGCAGGTCGTACTGGTCGAGGGAGAGGTCCATCGGAGCGGGAGCCCCGCCCGGCCCGTGCCTCGTCACCTGCTTGGACACGGCAGGCTGGCTCATCCCGGTCAGCCGGGCGATCTTGTGCTGGCTCCAGCCCAGGGCCGCCAGCGCCCTGATCAGCTCGGTGCGCCGCCCGCGCATCTCCTCGCCCGCGCGGATCACCTCGTTCATGTCCGCGAACACGCGCCCCGCCTGCTCCTCGGTCAGCGTGCCGGGGTCCCGCGCTGCCTGGTCCTCGCCTGTCATGACTCGGTTATACACCGGACTGCCGGGCTGGCGAGACTGCCGATAACCAGGTTGTACAACCTGGTTATAAGTGGCACGCTCCGCACCATGCCCACCTTCACCGCACCCGACGGAACCCGCCTCGCCTACCGCGTGAGCGGGGACGGCGACCCGCTCCTGTGTCTCCCCGGAGGCCCCACCGACTCCCGCTACCTCGGCGACCTCGGCGGCCTCTCGGCACACCGCCGGCTGATCGTCCTGGACCTGCGCGGAACCGGCCGCTCCGCCGTCCCCGAAGACCCCGCGAGCTACCGCTGTGACCGCCAGACCGACGACGTCGAGGCCTTGCGCGCCCACCTCGGGCTCTGCCGTGTCGACGTACTGGCCCACTCCGCGGGCGCGAACCTCGCGGCGCGCTACGCCGCCCGGTACCCGCGGCGCATCGGCAGGCTCGCGCTGGTCGGCCCCGGCATCCGGGCCGTCGGCATCGAGGCCACCGGGGAGGCGCGGCGTGCACTCGCCCTGCGCCGGGCGGCCGAACCCTGGTTCCCCGAGGCCTTCGCCGCGCTGGAGGCGATCACCACCGGCACGGGCGCCGACTGGGAGGCCATCGCCCCCTTCTTCCACGGCCGGTGGGACGCGGCGGCACGCGCCCACCACGCCGCGGCCCGGCCGTCCGACATGGAGGTCGTCGCCCACTTCGGCGCGGAGGGCGCCTTCGACCCCGAGGGCACCCGCCGCGCCCTGGCCGCCCTCACGGCCCCCGTACTGCTGCTCGTCGGCGAGCTCGACCTGAACAGCCCGCCCGGAACGGTCGCCGAGTTCGCGGAACTCCTCGCGGACCCCACCCTGGTCGTCCAGCCGGGAGCGGGCCACCACCCCTGGCTCGACGACCCCACCCGCTTCGTGACGACGACGACCGCCTTCCTCGACGGTCCGCCGGCGCGGCCGACTTACGCGTCAGTCCGGCCCGGGTTGCCGAACCAGGTGGTGGCGGAGCGTTCGAAGGCCGCCGGGTCGGGCTGAGGGGCGTCCGCCCAGGCGACCACGCCGTCGGGGCGGACGAGGACGGCGCCCAGTCCGAGGTCGTCCCGCGCGGGCCCGGCCGCGTACCGGATCCGGCCTTCCCAGCCCGTCGCCGCGTCCCGCAGGAGCCGGCCGGCGCTGAAGTCCAGTACGACGCCGCGCCCCTCCCGCAGCAGCTCGCCGAGCTGGGTGCCGTCCTGGAGGCACAGCTCAGGGGCGTTGCGGCCGATCAGCGGATGGGTGCCGCCGAGGTCGTAACGGATCGACGTCCCCGAGAGCCTCTCGACCACGTAGGCCGTTCCGTCGGGAGTGGAGACCAGGTCGCGCACCACCTTCTGGATGGCCTGGGCGTGCGGGTCCGGGTCCATGACCGCCACCTGGGCGCGCGACCAGTCGAGGACCCGCGCGCCGACCGGATGGCGCTCACCGGTGTAGGTGTCGAGGAGCCCCTCGGGTGCCTGCCCGAGCACGGTGGCCGCCAGCTTCCACCCCAGGTTCAGGGCGTCGCCGAGACCGGTGTTGAGTCCCTGGCCGCCGAGCGGGGAGTGGATGTGGGCGGCGTCGCCCGCGAGCAGGACGCGTCCGCGCCGGTAGGACGTCGTCTGCATCGCCCGGTCGGTGAAGCTCGTCGCGAGCCGGACGTCGTCCAGCGTCACGTCGGCGCCGGACACCCGGCGCAGCACCGTCTGGAGGTGCTCGCGCGTCGGCTGCCGCGAGCGGTCGAACGCGCCCGCGTCGAAGTCCATCATTCCGATGGCCCCGTTCGGGACGGAGAGGTACATGCCCATGGGGGTCAGGTGGAACCCGGGGCTCAGCTTCTCGGGGTCGGCGAGGGTGGCGTCCATGAGGAAGCCGGTGAACCTGGGCTCCGTACCGACGAATTCGAAGCCCGTGAGCCGGCGCACCGTGCTGCGTCCGCCGTCGCAGCCGACGAGCCAGCGCGCGGGATACGCTTCGCCGTCGGCCTGCGCGACCACGCTCTCGTCGTCCTGTGCGACGGCCGAGACCGTGACGCCGCGCCTTATGTCCACGCCGAGCTTGGCCGCCTGCTCGGCCAGTACCGCCTCGACCGCGGCGAGGTGCGTCGCCACGTTCTCCGGCGCCGGGCTGGGCAGCCGGAACGGCGCGTCGTCATCGATCCCGGTCGAGTCGAGCACGATGCCGGCGAAGTGGCCCCCGCGCCGGGGGAACGGCGACCTCTCCCCGCCGGGGCCGCGCGGGCCGCCCGAGGCCGTCAGCATCCGGTCCAGCATCCCCCGCCGGTAGAACGCCTCGGCCGAGGCGGCGGTCAGCCCGCGCAGGCCGAGCGGAAGCGCCTTGAGCGGGGAGCCGGGCTCCGGCTCCCGTTCGAGCACGAGGACCGAGCAGCCCGCCAGCCCGAGCTCGCACGCCAGGAACAGACCGACCGGACCGGCGCCTACGATCACTACGTCATGCACGAGGGTTCCCCTTCCCCTGCCGACCGCCGGGCGGCTGCCCGGCGGATCCCTGCAAAGGTCCCAAACCCCACCGACACCGGACCGACAGCCGCAACCGCGCGACCGACAGCGAACCGACACGCACCTGGGCGGCGCGCCGTCTCCGCGGCCCCGTGGGCCCGGACGGGGGACAGGGCGGTGTCACGGCGGGGCGCGGCGGCGGGCGCGGTGAGGATCGGGGGATGGGCTTCGTACTGCCGGTCCTCTTCGCGCTGTTCGCGGCGCTCAGCAACGCCCTGGCGACCGTCCTCCAGCGGCGGGCCTCGCTCACCGTGCCGCAGAGCGGCCGCTTCCGCTTCGGGCTCGTCCTCGATCTGCTGAAGCGGCCGCTCTGGATCGGCGGGATCCTCGCGGTGATCGCGGCCGGGGTGGGGCAGGCCGCGGCGCTGGCGACCGGTGCGCTGGCCCTCGTACAGCCCTTGTTCGTACTGGAGCTGCCGCTCGCGCTGCTCATCGCCTCGCTGGTGACGCGGAGCCGGCTGCCGGGGAGGGTGTGGCTCGCGGTGGCGGGCGTGGTGGCCGGGCTCGGGGTCCTGCTCGTGGCCGCCTCGCCCGCCGGGAACCGTACGCACGTCCCGCTCGACCGGTGGGGCCTGGCGCTGGCGGCGTGCGCGGGCGCGGTCGCCGTGCTGGCCACGGCCGGACTGCGGCGGCCGGCCGGGCGGATGCGGGCCGGCTGCCTCGGCGCGGCCACCGCCGTCTGCTACGCGCTCACCGCCGCCCTGATGAAGTCGGCCGTGCACGTGCTCCAGGAGCGTGGCGCCGTCGGGTTCCTGACGGCCTGGGAGACGTACGCGTTCGGCGCGAGCGGGGTCTGTGCCCTGCTGCTCCTCGAACACGCCATGCAGGGCGGCCCGCTGGTCGCCTCACAGCCCGCGCTGACGCTCGGGGACGCGGGCGCCAGCGTCGCGCTGGGGGTGCTGCTGTACGAGGAACACCTGCGGGCGCACTGGTGGCTGCTGCCGCAGCTGCTCGGCCTGGCCCTGATCTGCGCCGGGGTGTTCGCCCTGGCCAGAGCCGGCGCGGGAGCCGAAGCCGGCGGGACGTGAGGCGCGGAGGCGGCCGGCGCGATCGCCGACCGCCCCCGTCCGGCGTACTCCTGGCTCAGTTGGTGCCGAGGTGGGCGAACTCCGCCCACTCCTTCTCGCCTTCCTTGGCGCACGCCGAGGTGTAGACGGGGCCGAACATGGCCGGGATGGCGGCGGCCGACGAGCAGTTGGACGCGAAGGCGGCGTGGCCACCCTCGAAGTGGCCCAGGTCGGCGCCGTCGTCCGCCAGGGCGGCACCGGCGCCGCCCAGCATGATGCCCGCGGCCAGGACGGTGGCGGTGAGGGCAGAGCGCATACGCATGACTACTCCTAAGGATTTCCGGATGGCGCGTCGGGAAGGTGCGCGTCGGCCGGTTAAACGTCACACCCGGTCCACCGGAAACGGCGTTTCACTCCAATGCCGGACAAGCGGCGCGGAAGGGCGTCAATGCGACGCCACCGTACGCATCGCATCGCATCGCATCGCGCCGCCCGCCCGCCCGCCCCTCGCTCGTGAGGCGGATCAGACGGAGAGGGAGATCTCGGTCGACTTGATCAGCGCGACGACGGGGGAGCCGGAGGCGAGGCGGAGGGCCTCGACGGCGTCCTTGGTGATCGCGGCGGTCAGTTCGCCGCCCGCCACGGAGACCTTGACGGTGCCCATGGCGCCGCCGGTCGCCACGTCGGTGACGGTGCCCGCGATCTGGTTGCGGATGGAGATGCCCTCGACCGGTCCGGTCGCCAGGGAGACCTCGGTGGACTTCACGAGCGCCTTGACGGCGGTGCCTTCGGCCAGGCCCAGGTCCTTGACGGCGTCGGTGGTGATCGCGGCGGTGATGTCCTGACCGCCCGCCAGGCGGATCTTCACCGCGGACATGGCTTCACCGGTCGTGACGGAGGTGATGGTGCCGGGAATCTGGTTACGGATGCTCAGGCTCATGTAGACAACGCCTCATTCGGAATCGGTGGGTCATGCGAGGCGACCTGCCGGCCGCCCCATCCGGCACGCTAGCCGCACGCGTTCCACCCCGCGCGGACCCCTTCTCATCCGCGAGGCGCAACCCGGGTACGGCATCGCAATTCCGTCCCGACCGGACGTCGCGAAGAATCCGGTGGCACGGGGGAGTGTGGTGACCTCGTCGATGGGCCGGCCCGGCGAGCCGCGGCCCCGGCGGCCGGCCCTCCGGCACCCGACTCCTGTGCCAGGGTGTTCGCATGAACGTTTCCTCCGACTCGACAGCGCGCGGGCCGGCCCTGGTGGTCGGTGGCACCGGCATGCTCGCGGGGGTGGTGACCGGCCTCCTCCAGGACGGCCGCACCACGGCGGTGGTCTCCCGCCGGCCCGGTCCGGCGCGTCCCGGTCCGGCGCGCTCCGGGGTGGCGGCCCGTGGCCGTCTGGTGCCGGTGAGCGCCGACTACGCCGACCCCGCCCGCTTCGCCCAGCGGCTCCGGGACGCCGCCGCGCGTACGGGCCCGTTCCGCCTGGCGGTGCTGTGGGTGCACGCCGGGGGGCGTCCGCACGCGTACGCCGCCGTCGCCGACGCCCTTGCGGACGACGCGCTGGTCGTCGAGGTCCTCGGCAGTGGCGCCGCCGCGCCGACGGCGCCCGCGCACCGGCCACCGGAAGCGCTGCGCCACCTGCGCCACCGCGCCGTCGTCCTCGGGTTCACCGGCGACGGGCCCCGGACCCGGTGGCTCGACCACCGGCAGATCAGCGAAGGCGTGCTGGCCGCGGTGCGGGACCCGGGCGGCGGCGGCCCGCACGTCGTCGGTCGCGTCCGCCCCTGGGAGCACCGGCCCTCGGGCTGACGCGGGGGCGCTTTGTGTCGGGTGCGTACGTCCTCGTCCGGGTCGGTCAGGCGGCGAAGCGGCCGCAGAGCCAGTTCCTGGGGTCAGCCGGGACCGGCACCTGCGGGCGGGATACGCTCCCGGACCGCTGGGCACATCCGCCCGGTCCGTCACCCGCCGGCCTCGGGCGTCGCGGGCGTCACGGGCGTCGCGGGTGTCATCCTGGAGAGGTTCGTGGCCGTCGTCCGGCCGGGTGGGTTCCGTCGCCGGGAGGGCGCGCTGAGTACCGTCATAGCCGAGTCGCTGTCCCTCGCCGTGCTGCTGGGGGTGCTGGCGTTCGCCGTCGTCCGGCCCCGCGGGCTGCCGGAGGCGGTGGCCGCCGTACCGGCCGCCGGACTGCTCGTGGGGCTCGGGGCGGTCGCCCCGAAGGCCGCCTGGGAGCAGACCCGGGAGCTGCTGCCCGTCGTCGGCTTCCTCGCCGTGATCCTGGCGCTGGCGCGGCTGTGCGCCGACGAGGGGCTGTTCCGGGCGGCCGGCGACGCGGTGGCCCGCCGGTGCGGGCGCAGCCCGAAGACCCTGCTGGGCGGGGTGTTCGCGGTCGCCGCCCTCGTCACCGCTTCGCTGAGCCTGGACGCCACGGTGGTGCTCCTGACCCCGGTCGTGTTCGCCACCGCGGCCCGCCTCGGCGCCCGGCCCGGGCCGCACGTGTACGGGACCGCGCACCTGGCGAACTCCGCCTCCCTGCTGCTGCCGGTCTCCAACCTGACCAACCTGCTCGCCTTCACTGCCAGCGGCCTGTCCTTCACCCGCTTCGCCGCCCTGATGACACTGCCCTGGCTGGCCGCGATCGCCGTCGAGTACGCCGTCCTCCGCCGCTTCTTCCGGACCGTCCTGGCCGAGCCCGTGGACCCGCCACGGGCCGTGGCGGCGCCCCCGTCCGTACCGCGCTTTCCGCTGGTGGTGCTCGCGCTGACCCTGGCCGGGTTCGCGGTGGCCTCCTTCGCGGGAGCCAGTCCCGCCTGGGCCGCCCTCGCCGGCACCCTCGTCCTCGCCTGCCGCGCGCTGTACCGCCGCGAGACGACGCCCCGACGGCTCGTCGCCTCCGCCGCGCCCGCGTTCTGCCTGTTCGTCCTCGCGCTGGGCGTCGTCGTACGGGCGGTCGTCGACCACGGCCTGGGCGACGCCCTCGGGACCGTCCTGCCCGGGGGAGCCTCGCTCCCCGCCCTGCTGGCCGTCGCCGGGATCGCCGCGGTACTGGCGAACCTGATCAACAACCTGCCCGCCGTCCTGGCCCTGCTTCCCGTCGCCGCCCCGGCCGGCCCCGGGCCCGTCCTCGCCGTACTGATCGGCGTGAACATCGGCCCGAACCTCACCTACGTCGGCTCGCTCGCCACCCTGCTGTGGCGGCGCATCGTGCACGAGCACGGCGAGCGGGTCTCCCTCGGCGAGTTCACCCGGCTCGGCCTGCTCACCACCCCGGCCGCCCTCGCCGCCGCCGTCACCGCCCTCTGGGCGTCCCTGCGGCTCCTCGGCACCGGCTGAACCGGGCCGCACGCGCGTGCGGCGCGCCCCGGCCGGTGGCCGTGACGCGCCGCACGCGCGGGGGCGGCGGCCTCACCCTCGTCGTCGGTGAGGCCGCCGGTCCGGGTCAGCCGCGGTGGTGGCCGCCATGGCCCCACGAGTTGGTGTCGATCACCTTGTTGCGGTCGTCGCGCAGGGTGGCGGTGTCCACCTTGTCCCAGATCTGCTGGCGGCGGCCCTGGTACACGTCACGGCTGGTGTTGCGGCCCTGGCCGGTGTGCACCTTGACGGCGGAGTGGCCCGCCAGCCGGAACTCGCCGAAGCGGTAGCGGTTGCCCTGGCGGTCGGTGAGCGTGTAGCCGCGCAGGTTGACGGTGTGCTTCCCGGTGTTCTTCACCTCGACCCATTCGCCGTTCAGCGCGTGGTTGGAGCGGTCGTCGCGGCCGGGGCCGTCGTACTGGACGTTGCCGATGGCGATCGCGGAGTGCGCGCGGCCGTGGTCGCGCCCGTGGTCGGCGGCGGCGGCCGGCAGGGCCGCCGAGCCGAGGAGGACGCCCGCGGCCAGGAAGGCGGTGACGGCCCGGCGGGTGGCGAGAGAAGCAGACATGAAGATGACCCCTTCAACTTCAACAGACAGCACCGACCGGTCTGGTGAATGCGGTCGGGCTCCGAACGGTCCCGGCGTCCAGCCGGGCAGGCACACTCTGGCCCCCCGGACGGGCCGGGGCGTGGCTGCACGCGACGCGTTTTACCAAATAGGGACATGTCCGTAACTCTCCCTTGTAAGTGTGCGGATGGCATCGTTCCGCATGAGCGGTGCGCCGGGCGTTGTCCGCCGGGCCGTACGCCGGGCCGTACGCCAGGCGGTATGCCAGGCCGTCCGGCGTCCCACCAGCGCGCCCGCCCCGCGTACGCTCGTTCCCGTGCCAGCTCCCCGCCTGCGTCGTGTCGCCGTCCTCGTGCTCGAAGGCGCCAAGCCCCTCGACGTCGGCATTCCGGCGCAGGTGTTCACCACCCGCGCGAGCGTGCCGTACGAGGTACGGGTGTGCGGCGCGGAGCCCGGCCTCGTGGCCGGCGGCGACGGCCTCTCCTATCACGTCGGGCACGGCCTGGAGGCGCTGGCGTGGGCCGACATCGTCTTCGTCCCGGGCTACCGGTTCCCCGACCGCGAGGAGCCGCCGCCGGCCGTGGTCGAGGCGCTGATCGCCGCCCACGACCGGGGCGTCCGGCTCGCCGCCATCTCGACCGGCGCCTTCGCGCTCGCCGCCACGGGCCTGCTCGACGGCAAGCGCGCCACGACGCACTGGCACTACGCGCGGGCCCTGGCGGCGAAGCGCCCGCTGGTCCGCGTCGACGAGAACGTGCTGTTCGTCGACGAGGGCAGCGTGCTGACCTCGGCCGGCGCCGCCTCGGGCATCGACCTGTGCCTGCACGTCCTGCGGGGCGACCTCGGCGTGGCCGCGTCGAACCACACCGCGCGGCGCCTGGTCGCGGCCCCCTACCGCAGCGGCGGCCAGGCGCAGTACGTACCGCGCAGCGTGCCCGAGGCACTCGGCGAGCGGTTCGCCGCCACCCGCGAGTGGGCGCTGCGCCGGCTCGGTGAGCCCCTCACCCTGGAGGCGCTCGCCCGGCACGCCGCCGTGTCGCCGCGCACGTTCTCGCGCCGCTTCGCCGAGGACACGGGCTACACGCCGATGCAGTGGGTCATGCGCGCCCGCGTCGACATGGCCCGCGAGCTGCTCGAACGCTCGGAACGCGGTGTCGAGCAGATCGCCGCCGACGTCGGCCTCGGGACCGGCGCCAACCTGCGGCTGCACTTCCAGCACATCCTCGGCACCACGCCGACCGAGTACCGGCGCACCTTCACCCGGGGCGAGTAGCCGGCCCTCGGGGCAGGCCGTGGCAGGTCGTGGCGGGATCCTTGCGGACCATGGCGATCACGCCGCTTCCACCGGTGGCCGCGGCGCGCGAACCTGGAGGCGAACGCACCCGAAAGGACATGCCTCATGACCCGCATCGCCATCAACGGATTCGGCCGCATCGGACGCAACGTGCTGCGCGCGCTGCTGGAGCGCGACAGCGACCTGGAGGTCGTCGCCGTCAACGACCTCACCGAGCCGGCGACGCTCGCGCGGCTGCTCGCGTACGACACGACGTCGGGACGGCTCGGCCGCCCGGTGAGCGTCGACGGGGACGTCCTCGTGGTCGACGGGCGGCGCATCACCGTCCTCGCCGAGCGCGAGCCGGAGCGGCTGCCGTGGGCGGAGCTCGGCGTCGACATCGTGCTGGAGGCGACCGGCCGTTTCACCTCCGCCAAGGCCGCCCGCGCCCACATCGACGCGGGTGCCAGGAAGGTGCTGGTCAGCGCGCCGGCGGACGGGGCCGACGTCACGCTGGCGTACGGAGTCAACACCGACGCCTACGACCCGGCCCTGCACACGATCGTCTCGAACGCCTCCTGCACGACCAACGCGCTGGCCCCGCTGGCCGCGGTGCTCGACGACCTGGCTGGCATAGAGCACGGCTTCATGACGACGGTGCACGCCTACACGCAGGAGCAGAACCTGCAGGACGGCCCGCACCGCGACCCCCGCCGCGCCCGCGCCGCCGCCGTCAACATCGTGCCGACCACGACGGGCGCCGCCAAAGCCATCGGCCTCGTGCTGGCGAACCTCGAAGGCAAGCTGTCGGGCGACTCGATCCGGGTACCCGTCCCGGTGGGGTCGATCGTGGAGCTCAACACGACCGTCGCCCGCGACGTGACGCGCGAGGACGTCCTGGCGGCGTACCGCGCCGCGGCCGAGGGGCCGCTCGCCGGGGTGCTCGAATACTCCGAGGACCCGCTGGTCTCCTCCGACATCACGGGCAACCCGGCTTCGTCGATCTTCGATTCGGCCCTCACCCGCGTCGACGGCCGCCACGTCAAGGTGGTCGCCTGGTACGACAACGAGTGGGGCTTCTCGAACCGCGTGATCGACACGCTCCAGCTCCTCGCCGGGCGCTGAGCCACCGGGGCGGGCGTGGTGTGCCCGCCCGGTTCCCCGCGGCCGGTGGTGGACAGGCCCCGGCCTCGGGGACGCCGTACGGGGGCGGGGCGCCGACCCGAGTCGATTCGAAAGCCCGTCCCATTTCGCCCTAGAGTGGCCTCTGGTGACGGGCGATCAGCCCGGGCCGACCGCACAGGAGAGAGCCACCGTGTCAGCGCAGCCGCCGTTCGCCCAGAGGACCCGTACGATCCGAGCCGGACGGGGGGCCGTGGCGGGCGGGGCCCTGCTCCTGTCGGCGCTCCTCGGCCTTCAGCTCGGCACCGGCGTCGTGGCCCAGGCAGCAGGTCACGGCGGCCGCGCGGGTTCGCGTACGGGCGCCGGGTCCGAAGTGGCCGGCGCGGTGACGGTCACGGAAGGGCAGGTCGGCGAGGCCGCGCCCGGGGGCGTGATCACCTACCCGAGCGTGACCAGCTGCCTCACGGTGACCGTACGCCTGCGGGGCGGCGGCCTGATCGGCGCGCACGCGAGCCTGTTCCAGGTGCCCGGCGCCCTGCGCTCCGACGCCATCCTCGCCGCCCTGAAGGACCGCGTCGGCGACCGCCCCGTGGCCGCGGTCGAGGTCAGAGGGGCCGTCGGGGCCTGGGACCCGAGCTACTTCGTCAAGGCGATCGAGGCCTACGGCGAGGACGAGCCGGTGCCGGTGCCGCGAGGCCGGGACTTCGACGGTCTCGCCGAGGCGGTGGCCGCCGGACTCGGGCAGCCGCGCGCCCGCGTCGGCGTCGAGGACGTCCCCGACGGGGACCAGAGCGTCCGCTGACGCAGGCCGTCGGGCCCCGGGCGGGACCAGACCGTCCGCTGACACAGGCCGTCGACCGGACCGGGGATTCAGGCGAGTGCGCTGAACATGTCGAGCAGCGGCTGCGGCGCCTCGGCGTTGAAGATGGCCTCCAGGCCCGCCGCCGAATCCCGGGCCTTCTCCTCGGCGCGCGGGAACAGCCGTGCCTCGTACGCCGCGAGAGCCGCTTCGGTGTCGCCCGGATGCGCGGCCAGGCACTCCCCGAGGTCCGCGCCGTCGATCATCGCGAGGTTGGCGCCCTCCCCGGCGAAGGGCGACATCAGGTGCGCCGCGTCACCGAGCAGGGTCACGCCCGCCACCCGCTCCCAGCGGTGGTCCACCGGCAGCGCGTGGATCAGCCGCGGCACCAGCGGCCCGTCCGCCTCGGCGACCAGCCGGCGCAACGCGGGCGCCCAGTCCGCGAAGTGCTCCAGGACGCCGGACTTGGCGGCGTCCGCGTTCGAGAAGTCGAGGGCGGCCAGGCCGGTTTCGGGGGTGCGCAGGGCCGTGTAGACGTGCAGGCTGCCGTCGCTCTCGCGGTGGGCGAGGAAGCCCTTGTGGTCGCCGAGGGCGAAGAACATGCCGCCGCCGATCAGTTCGGCGCACGCGGGGTGGCGCGCGTTGGCGTCGACGAGGTCGAGTTCGACGAAGGAGATGCCGGTATAGGCGGGGGTCGCGGCCGACAGCAGCGGCCGGATCCGGGACCAGGCCCCGTCGGCGCCGATCAGCAGGCCGGTGGTGAAGGCGCCGCCGTCGGCGAGCGTGACCTCGTGCCGGCCCCCGCCCAGCGGCCGGGCCCCGGTGACCTTCGTGTCCCAGCGCACCGTGCCGTCGGGCAGCGAGCCCAGGAGCAGGTCGCGCAGGTGCCCGCGGTCGATCTCGGGCCGGCCGCCGGTGCCGTCGTCGGTCTCCTCGTGGAGGACGCGGGCATGCCGGTCGAGGACGCGCAGGGCCTGGCCGCCCGGATGCACCCCGGCGCGGAACTCCTCGTACAGCCGCGCCGAGCGCAGGGCCGCCTGACCGGACTCCTCGTGGATGTCGAGCATCCCGCCCTGGGCGCGGGCGGTCGCGGAGGCGTCCAGGTCGAAGACGGCGGCCTCGATGCCGTGCACGTGCAGGACGCGGGCCAGGGTCAGGCCGCCGAGTCCCGCGCCGATGACGGCGATGGGGTGGTGGGTGCTCATGGTGTCCTCGCTCGGGGTGGGGGTCGGTGGGGGTTACTCGGCGGCGGCCGGCGCCGTACGAGGCGTGGCTGACGTGCCGTTGATGACGGCCCGGAAGATCCAGGCCAGGCGCTGCTCGGGACCGCCGGACACCAGATCGCCGCCGATCGCCGCGATGCGCGGGTGCGTGGTGGCGTCGGCGCCCAGCAGGGCGGAGGTGAGGGCCGTGTGGTCGTCCCCGGCCCCGGCGTCGCGGTCGCGCGTGGAGTGCTCGACGGCGGTGGCCGTGGCCACCTGGAGCAGCACGTCCACGCCCCAGGCCGCCTGCGCGTCGGGGACCCCGCCCTCGTGGAGGAGCGCGAGCAGCGCTTCGACCAGGGCCAGGTAGTTCGGGCCCGAGGGGCGCGCCGTCAGCGCGGCGAGCCCGAGGCCGGGGCGGGCGAACAGCACGTCCGTGTACGAGGTGAGCACACCGGCGAGCCGGTCCCGCCAGTCGCCCCCGCCGGTCGCCGCGCCCAGGTCCACCGCGCCGAGCAGTTCCTCCAGGACGGCCGCGTGCAGCTCGGCGGTGTTGGCGACGTACACGTACAGCGAGGCGGGCCCGGTGTCGAGCTCCTGGGCGAGCCGCCGCATCGTGACCCGCTGGAGCCCCTCGGCCTCCATCAGCCGGACCGCGGTGGCGACGATGCCGCCGAGGGTGAGCGCGGGCTTCGCGGGGCGCTCGCGGCGGCTGCGGGGGGAGGGGGTGCGCGGTGTCATGGTCCGACCGTAACGAACATGTTCGTTACGAACAAGTTCGCTGACGTCCACGGGGCGGATGGGAGGTGAGAGCTATGTGGATAGCTCATCCGGATTCGTGTTAGCGTCCAGGTAACCGGATGGAGTATCCGTATGCCTCGAAGGGGTGGGCGATCATGAGAAGGACAGCCGTGGTCACGGCGGGGACGGCCGGTATCGGACTGGAGACGGCGGTGGGGCTGGCCGAGGCCGGTTTCGCGGTCACCGTGGTCGGACGGGACCCCGAGCGCGGCGCCCGCGCGGTGGACCGGATCAACCGGTCGGAGCCCGCCCATCCCGCCCGGTACCTCCCGGCGGATCTCGCCTCCCTCGACGGGGTCCGCGCCCTCGCCGGCCGGATCGCCTCCGGCGAGCCGCTGACCGTCCTGGTCAACAACATCGGGGCGATGTTTCCCGACCGGCGGGACCTGGGCGGCGTCGAAGCCTCGTTCCTCGTCAACCACCTCTCCCCGTACCTGCTCAGCGAACTGCTGCTGCCGACGCTGACCGCCGGTGCGCCGAGCCGGATCGTGAACGTGACCTCCGGGGCCGTCGGGCTGGCGAAGCGGGTGTTCGACGCCGTCGAGCCGCCCGGCGGCTACTACGGCTTCCACTGGTACGGCCGCGCCAAGCTCGCCGCTCTCGCCCACACCCTCGACCTGGCCGCACGGCTGGACGGCACCGGCGTCTCGGTGTTCGCCGCCGACCCCGGGGGAGCCGCCACCGACATGACCGCCGGCACCCTGACCGACCCCAGGATCGTCTCGCCCGGGCTGCGCCTGCTGTGGCCGCTGGTGCGCCGCAGGTTCGAGCGTGCGACCTCCGGCCCGGCCTCGGTCGCCGCCAGGTCTTCCCTGTACGCCGCCACCGACGCGGCCCTGGCCGGCCGGACCGGCGTCGTCATCGGGCCGCGGGTGCGCCCGGTCGCACCGCCGCGCGCGGCGACCGACCCCCGTATCGCGGCGGCCGTACGCCGCCTCAGTGAACGGCACGCACCTCTCGCCGCAGCCGGGTGAGGCAGGGCGCGGGCGGGGTGACTCCCCGCGACGGCAGCCAGGCGATGCGGATGGGACATCCGATTAAACTGGCCCCATGAGCCCCACTCCACCGCTGCGCAAGGACGCCGCCCGCAACCGGGAGCGGATCCTCGCCGTCGCCCGCGAGCTGGTGGACGCGGGAACGCCGTTGCAGCTCAATGACGTTGCCCGCCGCAGCGGCCTCGGCGTCGGCACCGTCTACCGGCACTTCCCCACGGCCGAGGCCCTGTTGGAGACCGTCGCCACCCCCTGCCTGGAGGCCCTCGCCGCTCACGGCGAAGCGGCTCTGGCCGACGCCGACCCCTGGCGTGCGCTGGAGGGCTACCTCCTGCGCGTCGTCGAGGCCCAGGTCGGCGACGCGTCCCTCTCGGCCGTCGCGGCCGCGCCGGCGGACGCCCTGCCGCGCACCACGGAACTCAAGGAGTCCGTGAGCGCGGCGGGCACCGTCCTCGTGGAGCGGGCCCACCGCGCCGGTGTGGTCCGTACCGATGTGACGGCCGGCGACCTCGTCCCCCTGATGTGCGGCATCGCCTACGCCGTCCACGTCCATGCCGCCGCCACCCCCGCCGACCGGGCCGGCACCGCGCGCCGCTACCTGACCACCCTGCTCGAAGGAGTGCGCGCCGCGCCCCCGAGCGGATGAGGCCGGAGCCGTAGCGTCGCCGGCCTCCCGTATCGCGAATCGTTGACGGCCGGAGAACGTACGCGGCATCTTGAGGGGATCGCCACGCGTCCGGCGCGCGGCCCAGGGAGGATCGGCTCATGGCTCTCACCCCCGACCCGGACCACCCGCTGGTGCGCCTCCCCGCAGGCCGTCTGCGGGGCGCGCGCGAAGGCGGGGCCGCCGTCTTCCGGGCCGTGCCCTACGCCGCGCCCCCGGTCGGTGACCTGCGCTTTCGACCCGCCCGGCCGCACCCCGGCTGGAGCGGCGTCCGGGACGCCACCGCCGACGGCCCCAGCGTCCCGCAGCCGTACGTGGACGGCGGGGACCCGGTCCTCGGCGGCCACGGTGCGCCGCCCTTCGACGAGGACGCCCTCACCCTCAACATCTGGACCCCGGCGGCCGACGAGAGCCGCCGCCCGGTCCTCGTCTGGATCCACGGAGGCGGCTTCGTCTCGGGCTCCGGATCGATGCCGAACTACTCCGGCGCGACCTTCGTCAGGAACGGCGACCTCGTGGTGGTGTGCGTCAACTACCGCATCGGCCCCCTCGGTTACCTCTACACCGGCCCCGAGGAGGGCAATCCCGAAGGCGCCGGGAACGTCTGGCTCGGGGACCAGCTCGCCGCCCTGCGCTGGGTCGCGCGGCACATCGCCGCCTTCGGCGGGGACCCGGAGAACATCACCGTCGCCGGACAGTCGGGCGGCGCCCTGTCCACCGCCGCCCTCGCCGGACTCCCCGAAGCCCAGGGGCTGATCAAGCGGGTGATCCTGCAGAGCCCGCCCTTCGGGCTCGACCTGCCCGGCCCCGACGCGCACCTGGAGCGGACCGCTGCCTTCCTGGAGCAGGCCGGCGTCAAGACCGTCGCCGAGCTGCGGGCCCTGCCCTGGCCCGCGCTGATCGGCGCGGCCGCCGGCTTGTCCGCCCGCACCGCGCGCTGGGGCTACTGGCCGACCCCGTTCCTGCCCGTCGTCGACGGTGTCACCCTCACGCGCCACCCCGCCGAGGCCCTGCTGCACGGAGCCGCGACCGGCATCGACGTCATGATCGGCTGGACCCGCGAGGAGGCCAACTTCGGCTTCGCCCTCGACCCCGGGTACGCCGCGGCCGACCGGGAACGGGTGACCGCACGCATCGCCGAGACCTTCGGGGCCGGGGCCGCGCCCGAGGTGTACGCCGCGTACGAGCGGGCCCGGCCCGGCGCCCGACCCGTCGACGTACTGATGGACCTGATCACCGACGAGCTGTTCCGTGTCCCGGCCCTGCGGCTGGCCGAGGCCAGGGCGACGGCGGGCCGGCCCGTCCGGGCCTACCAGTTCGACCTCCCCACGCCCGCCTGCGGGGGGCGGCTCGGCGCCGCCCACTGCCTCGAACTCCCCTTCGTCTTCGCGAACTTCGACCAGTGGGCGCACGCCCCGTTCCTGGCCGGGCTCGACCCCGCCGTCCGCGACGGCCTGGCGGACACCATGCACCGGGCCTGGATCGCCTTCGCCCGCACCGGCGACCCCAACCACCCCTCGATGCCCGCCTGGAGCCCGTACGAGACCGGTACGCGGACCACCATGCGCTTCGACTCCGTCGTCACGGCCCTCCCCGACCTCGCCGGCGACGTGCGCCGCCTGCACGGTCCGGCCGCACGCGGCCCCGTGTCCTAGCGCAGGCGCAGTACTTGGGGCCGTCCGGTGCGGACGGCGGCCCCCGCCGCCATGCCCTTACTCGTGTAACGTCGAAGGAGAAAAAGGAACCACAGCAGCACGGACCCACCGCAAGGAGCGTCGAGGGACGTCATGGCCGAAGAAGTTTCCGTCCCCGCCTCGATCACCAGCGCCGACGTGGCCCGCCTCGCCGGGGTCTCGCGCGCCACCGTCTCCTTCGTCCTCAACGACACCCAGGGCCACCGGGTCAGCGAAGGCACCCGGGCCCGCGTCCTCTACGCCGCCCGCAGCCTCGGCTACGTCCCGCACGCCGCCGCCCGCTCCCTGCGCGCCGGACGCAGCAACCTCGTCCTGATGCCCGCGTCGATCTCCGCGATCGGCCGGCTCGTCAGCGACTGGGTCGACGACCTGCACAGCGAGCTCGACCGTCGCGGCTACACGGCCGTCCTGCACGCCGGCCGCTTCGACGACCCCGTCGACGCCGCCCGGGCCTGGGCGGAGCTGCGTCCGGCCGCGGTGATCGCCCTCGACGGCGACCGCCTCACCCCGCAGGCCGCCGAACTGCTCAGGCGCGCGGGCGTGCGCGGGCTGCTCGCCTTCGCCGCCCGCCCCCTGCCCGGCGTCCACACCGTCGGCTTCGACCACGCCCGCATCGGCGCCACCGCCGCCGAGCACCTGATCGCCCGTGGCCGCACCCGGATCGGGGTCGTCATGCCGCGGGAGCGCGGCCTCGCCGCCCTCGCCCGGCCGCGGCTCGCGGGGGCCGAGTCGGTGGCCGCCCGGCACATGGCCACCGTGACGCCCGTGGAGCTGGCCTATACCCGGCAGTCGGCGAGCGCGCTGGCCGGCCGGTGGGCGAGCCTCGGCCTCGACTCCGTCTTCGCCTACAACGACGAGTACGCCGCGCTGCTCCTGCACGCGCTGCGGGCCGAGGGCATCGCGGTACCGGAGCAGGTGGCGGTCGTGGGCTCCGACGGCCTGGTCCTCGGCGAACTCCAGGAGCCCGCGCTCACCACGATCCGCCTGGACCTGCCGTCCCCCGCGCGGATCGCGGACGCCCTGCACGAACTGGTCGAGACCGGCTCGACCCCACCGCTCCCCGAGACCGAGCCCGTCCTCGTACACCGCGGTACCTCCTGAGCGGTGCGCCGCCCGGGCGGAGCCGCAGCAGTGGCCCCACCGCCCGGGGTGGGCTATGACCGTCAGGCGTCCGCACCCAAGTGCCGGGCCAGGAAGGCGACGCTCTCCGCGACGATCCCCGCGATGTCGGGGGAGCCCAGGAAGATGTGGTCGGCGCCTTCGACGGGCCGCAGGGTCACCTCGCCGCCCGCGCCGGTCAGAGCCTGCGCGAGCGCCTCGCTCTGGCTGAACGGAACCAACCCGTCGTGCGTGCCGTGGACCAGCAGGAACGGCGGCGGCGTCGCGTCACCCGCGTACGTGACCGGGCTCGCGGCCCGCGCCAGCTCCGGGCGTTCCTCCTCGGTGCCGCCGAGCAGGGCCTCGTACGGGTCGGGGAAGTCGGCGCCGGACGGCATCGCGGGCATGGGGTGCCCGGCAAGGGCGACCAGGTCGGAGACCCCGTACCAGTCGACGACGGCCCGTACGCCGGTGTCCCCGGTGCCCACCCCGTGCGTACCCTCCAGCGCCCCGGCGCCGGCGGTGGCCGGACCGACCAGGCCGGCCAGTGCCGCGAGGTGGCCGCCCGCCGACTCGCCCCACGCGGCCAGCCGGTCCGGGTCGATGCCCAGGGGCCCGGCGAAGTGGCGGACGTAGCGGATCGCCGCCTTGACGTCGTGCAGCTGGGCCGGGAAGGGGGCTTCGAGGCTGTGCCGGTAGTCGATGGAGACGAGGGCGAGCCCGGCCGCCAGGACCGAGCCGTGCAGCAGGGCGGCGGGCACGGTCGGCGGCGGGTAGCGGCGGTCGCCGTCCAGCCAGCCGCCGCCGTGGATCCAGACGACCGCCGGGAAGGGACCCTCGCCGGCCGGTAGCCGGACGTCGAGCAGGCGCGGCCGGTAGCCGGGCGTGGTGGCGTACGTGACCCCGTCGAAGTGGCGCACGCCGTCCGCGTCCGTCACGGGCGGGGCCGGCGGCTGGTAGGGCGGGGGAGGCCAGGTCATATCGGCCGGGTCGAGCTCGGCCGGGTGGGAGTGCGTCATTGCGGCCCTTCTGCCGGGACCCGGGCTCCGTCTCGCTCCGGTCTGAACCGAGCGAGTGCGCACGATGCCCGGGAACACTGGACGTGTTACACGTGTAATCATCACTCTAGCGACGCCCTTCCGCCGACGACACCCCCCGGGAACACCGCCGCGCGGCCCCTGGCCGAAAGGCGGCCCGCCTCCCCGACGATCGCCGGGGCTGACGGATCCGCTCGCGGGAGAGAGGAACAGGAACGGGCATTCCGCAACAATGGGACATGAGTCCTCGTGCTTCGCGGCGCGGGCGACGCGGACGCACCCCTGGAGGCGACATGACTGAGCGGCCGGTCCTTCTGCCCTACGCCGATCCGGCCTTCGTCGCGGACCCCTTCCCGCTGTACCGGCAGCTGCGCGAGGACGGTCCCGTGCGCCGCGCCGTCATCGCGGGCGGAGTGGAGGCCTGGATCGTCACCCGCTACGAGGACGGGCTCGCGGCCCTCTCCGACTCCCGCCTCAGCAGCGACGTACGCGACGCCTCGGACACCCGGCTGCTGCGCCAACTGCCCGGCACCGAACGCGAGGCGATGCTCGGCAACATGCTCCGCAGCGACCCGCCCGACCACACCCGGCTGCGCCGCCTGGTCTCCAAGGCGTTCACGGCCCACCGCGTCGCCGGCCTGCGGCCCCGGATCCAGGAGATCACCGACCGGCTGCTCGACGCCGTCGTGCCGGCGGGCCGCGCCGACCTCGTCGCGGAGTTCGCGCTGCCGCTCCCGGTCACGGTGATCAGCGAACTGCTCGGGGTCCCGGTCGACGACCGCCACGACTTCCAGCGCTGGACCGACCGCATGATCATGCGCGGCGCCGAGCCCCCGGACCCCGAGGTGGTGAACGAGGCGTGGCGGCACATGCGCGCCTACCTGGGCGACCTGATCCGGGACAAGCGGGCCGACCCCGGCGACGACCTGCTCAGCGGCCTGATCACCGCCCGGGACCAGGAGCAGCGGCTGTCCGAGGACGAGCTGGTCTCCATGGTGTTCCTGCTGCTGGCCGCCGGCTACATCACCACGGTCAACCTCATCGCCGGCGGCATCGCCACCCTCCTCGCCCACCCCGACCAGCTCGACCTGCTGCGCTCCGACCCCGGGCTGCTGCCGGGAGCGATCGAGGAGTTCCTCCGCTACGACGGCCCGGTCAGCCCCGGTATCGCCCGGTTCGCGCGCGAGGACGTCGAGATCGCGGGGGTGGCCGTCCCGCGCGGCGCGACCGTGCTGATCGCCTCGGCCATCGCCGACCGCGATCCGGACCACTTCTCCGACGCCGACCGTCTGGACATCACCCGGCGCGACAACACCCACCTGGCCTTCGGGCACGGTATCCACTACTGCCTCGGAGCGCCGCTCGCCCGGCTGGAGGGGCAGATCGCCATCGGCACCGCCCTGAGCCGGCTGCCCGGCATCGCCCTCGCCGTGCCGCCGCAGGAGCTCCGCTGGCGGCCCGGCGGACTGCGCGGCCCCGTGAGCCTCCCGGTGACGTTCAGCCCCGACGGCGTGCGGGGCGGCGCCGGCTGAGCAGGGTCCCCGCCGCTACGCCGTGCCGGGCGCGAGGGGCGGATCTACGGTGGATCAGTGCGCTACCGCCTCGCGGCCGTGGCCCTCACCGCCGCGCTCTGCGTGTCCACGTCGTCGTCCTGCGGCGGCCCGGAGCCGGCCGCGCCCGGGTTGCGGGCGGTGGCGCCGGGGAAAGCGGTGGCGGAGCTGGCCGCCGAGGTCTCGTCGGTCCCGAACGCCGACCTGGGCGCGAGCTACCGGCCCGGCTGCCCCGTACCGCCGGATCTGCTCAGGCTCGTACGGATGAACCACTGGGGCTTCGACGGCCGGATCCACCGGGGCGAGCTGGTCGTCCACCGCGACGCGGTCGGCCCCCTGCTCCGCGTCTTCGCGCAGGCCTTCGAGGCCCGGTTCCCGATCCGCCGGATGCGCGCGATGGCCGCGTACGGGGGCAGCGACGAGCGGGCCATGGCCGACGACAACACCTCCGCCTTCAATTGCCGCCAGGTCACCGGCGACTCCGGGCGGACGTCCCGGCACGCCTGGGGCGACGCCGTGGACATCAACCCCGTCGAGAACCCGTACGTCGACCGCCACGGCGCGGTGCACCCGCCGAACGGGCGGGCCCACCTCCGCCGCGACCGCCCCGTCCCCGGCCTGATCACCCCCCACTCCGCCGTGACCAGGGCTTTCGCGAAGGCCGACTGGTTCTGGGGCGCCCGCTGGTCCGAGCCGGACTACCAGCACTTCTCGGTGAACGGCGGCTGACGCGGCCGCGCCGCCCGGGGGGCCGGGTGGAGCACGCCGGGCTGCGCCCCGGCCGCACAGCTGGTCGCATCAGGGCATGAAGGACCCTTTCGGCTGTGACGACCCGTCCCTGCTGGCTCCCGCCGACCCGGGCGACCGCGCGGCCGCGCGCCGCACGGTCGCCGCGCACGCCACCGATCCCGCCGCACTCCTGCTCCTGCTCGACATGCTCGGCCTGCACCCCGACGACGACCCGGCCCCGCCGACGCGCGGGGGACACCGTACGGCCCAGGGGCGACGGCCCCCGCCCGAGCACGGGTCACCCTCCTGACCGCCCTCTCCCACCCCCCGACAGAAAGCGCGCCGATGACCACGACCCGCTACTCCGCCGGACCTCGCTTCACGAACGAGAGCGCCACCTCCTACGACGTCGGCCTGCCGGTGCTGCGCCTCGTACTGGGCGCGATCATGGCCGTCCACGGAACGCAGAAGCTGTTCGGATGGTTCGACGGTCCCGGCATCAAGGGCACCGGCGTGTTCTTCGCCAAGGCCGGCTATCCGTGGGGGGAGGCCATGGCGACGCTCGCGGGCCTGACCGAGGTCCTGGGCGGTCTGGGCCTGATCCTCGGGCTGTTCACCCCGCTGGCAGCGGCAGCGGTCGTCGGCGTCATGATCAACGCGGTCTGCGCGAAGTGGGCCGGCGAGATGATCGGTCTGCGGGGCGTGGAGTTCGAGTCCCTGATCATCGCCGCGGCCGTCACCCTCGCCCTGACCGGTCCGGGCCGTTACGCACTGGACCGGTTCGTGCCCGTGCTCCGCGACCACCGGCCGGCCTACGGCGTCCTCGCCCTGTTCCTGGCGGTGGCCCTGGGTGCCGTGTTCCTGCTGCTGCGGAACTGACGCCCGCCGAGCGCCCCGTCCGGCTCGCGCCGGGCGGGCGGCGGGGGGAGCCTGGAAGGAGCCGCGAGAACGGGAGGCCGCCCCATGGAGACCGAGGCCCCTTCCCGGTCCGGGGGACCGCTGGCCGGCCTGCTGGACAGCCCCGTCATCGGCATGTCCCCGTGGATCATCTTCTCGGTGCTGGTGGGGCCGGGCCGCTTCGAACTTGCGGTCGGCCTCGCGCTCGCCACCTCGCTGTTCCTGGTCATCGCCGGCCGCCTCGTGCGCCGCGGCGGCTCCTGGAAGCTGCTGGAATGCTGCGACGTGGTGTTCTTCGCCGTCATGACGGTCATCGGAGCCCTGGTGGGGGACGACACGCACCGCTGGCTGGAGACGTACGCCGGCGAGGTGTCGAACATCGCCCTCGTACTGATCGCCTTCGGTTCGATGGCGGTGGGCGTGCCCTTCACCCTCCAGTACGCGCGCGAGCGGGTCGACCCCGAGTACTGGCACACGCCCGCCTTCCTGCACGCCAACTACATGATCACCGGTGCCTGGGGGCTGGCGTTCCTGATCGCGGCCGTCGCCGGGGGCTACGGCGACCTGGTGCTGCACGATCCGAACAACATCTGGACGGGCTGGGTCATCCAGATCGCCGCCATCGTGGCGGCCGTGCGCTTCACGGAGTGGTACCCGGGCGTGGTCCGGGCCCGCGCCCGCCGCGAACACCCCGCCGCCTGATCCCGCGCCGGCCCTCGCGGTGCCAGGGTTACGACGGTTTCAACCCCGCCCCGCGGTGCCAGGACTACGACGGCTTCACCCTCGCCTCGTCACCGACTGACGCGGAACGCCGGCGGAAGTCGGGCGCGTGCTTCCGTGCGCCAGGGGTTCGTTCTGCCGGAGTTCGGCGAGGAGTTCGCTCTGCCCGGCCAGGAGCTCGGTGAGGATGCGCCGGGCCGCCCTCAGCAGGTCGGCGACATCGCCGCCGGCGAGGGCGTAACTCACCGTCGACCCCTCGCGGATGGAGACGACGATGCCCGAACGGCGGAGCACGGCCAGCTGCTGGGAGAGGTTGGACGGCTCCACGTCGATCTCGGCGAGCAGTTCGCGCACCGGCCGGGGGCCGTTCTGCAGCAGTTCCAGGACCCGGATGCGCACGGGGTGCCCGAGCATGCGGAAGAACTCGGCCTTCGCCTGGTACAGGGGTACCTGCATGCCCACGCCGCCCGCTCCCGCCCTCGCCCTCGAACCCGCCGCCCCCGCGCCGCGGTTCCGGCCGAGAGCTGTCATGCCCATCATCGTGGCCGCGGGGCCCACGCCCGCCCGGAGTCGACCAGTTTCGGATGTGCCCAGTTGAAGAATTCTTCAACTCGTGGGCATGCGTGGGCCCGCAGGACCCCGGCTAGAGCTCCAGCGCCGCCTCGATCCGCTTCAACTGGTGGCGCGCCATGGCCAGGTTGGAGCGGGACCGGTCCAGGACGAGGTACAGGAACAGGTTGTGCATGCCGTTGCCTCCCAGCAGGCGGATCAGGTGGTACTGGGTGCCGAGCGTGATCAGCAGGTCCTCGATGCCGTCCTGCAGACCCAGCATCTCCATGGTGCGGAGCTTCGCCCGGATCACATCGGTGTTGGCCGCGGCGGCCACGCCCAGATCAAGGTCCTTGCCCCCGCCCAGGACCCCGAGCGCCATCCCGCTGGTGTAGTCGACGAGAGCGGCGCCCAGCGCGCCCTCGACCGAGGTCATGATCTCCTTCAGGGACACTTCCACATTCGCCATCGGCGCCCGCTCCCTCACGTCATACGTCACACGACCGGGCCCGGCACCCGTCCTGCCGGACGCCGCGGCCATTAGCCCGGTTCACGCTACTGATCACTTCCGGCGCCGTGCGCGGAACGGAGGATCTGGCGGAAAACACCCCCTGTGCGGCCGGGCGGGCGCCGAACACCGTCCTACGGCCTGTCACCTCCGCGTTCCGGGGCCCGTTCGCGAAGATTCTGGGAGTCGCATGGGGGTCCGTATCCCCCTCGTTCACCCGGCGGTGGGATGCGCTTCGCCCGAGCAGAGGATGTTTCACGTCATGGACCTTCCCGATTTCGGTATCCCCCAGAAGCTCGCGTCCCGCCTGAGCATGGCCGAGCAGCACGACTACCTGCGCGCTCGGTTCACCCGGCGCGGCGCCCTGCGCGCGGGCGCGGTCACCGCGGCCGTGGCCGGCGTCGGCCTCGGCACGGGGGCCGCCTCGCCCGCCTACGCGGCCCCGGCCGTCGTGCAGACCTCCGCCGAGCGCCGCGGCGTCGACGGTTCCCTCACCGCGCCGTTCGGCCGCCACTTGCAGTACGGCGCCGACCCCAAGACCCAGATGCGGGTCTCCTGGCAGGTGCCCTTCGCGGTGAAGCAGCCGTACCTGCGCATCGGTACGAGCCCCTGGGCGCTGAGCCGGAAGATCGACGCGGAGGTCCGCCACCTCACCACCCCCGTCCTGAACGGCGGCAAGATCGCGGCGGCCGAGCAGTTCTACCTGCACGTGGGCCTGGACCGGCTGCGGCCCGGACAGACGTACTACTACGGTGTCGGCCACGACGGGTTCGACCCGGCCGACCACCGCAACCTGGGCACGCTCGGCACCTTCACCACGGCCCCCGCGCGCGCCGAGAACTTCACCTTCACCGCCTTCGGCGACCAGGGCGTGAGCTACCACGCCCTCGCCAACGACGCGGTGCTGATGGCCCAGAACCCCGCCTTCCACCTCCACGCGGGTGACATCTGCTACGCCGACCCCTCCGGCTCGGGCGGTACCGGCGACACCTACGACGCCCGCACCTGGGACCAGTTCCTCGCCCAGACCGAGTCGGTGGCCAAGAGCGTCCCGTGGATGGTGACGACCGGCAACCACGACATGGAGGCCTGGTACTCCCCGCAGGGCTACGGCGGCCAGAACGCCCGCTGGTCCCTGCCCGACAACGGCCCGGACCCCGTCAACCAGCCCGGCGTCTACTCCTTCGTGCACGGCAACGTCGGCGTCGTCGCGCTCGACGCGAACGACGTCTCGTACGAGATCCCCGCCAACTTCGGCATCAGCGGCGGCAAGCAGACCGCCTGGCTGGACCGGCGCCTCGGCGAGCTGCGCCACCACCGCGACGTCGACTTCATCGTGGTGTTCTTCCACCACTGCGCGTTCTCCACCACCAGCTCGCACGCCTCCGAGGGCGGCGTCCGCGACGCGTGGGTGCCGCTGTTCGAGAAGCACACCGTGGACCTGGTCATCAACGGCCACAACCACGTGTACGAGCGCACCGACGCCATCAAGGGCAACAAGGTGGGCCGCAAGGTCCCGATCGGCGAGCGCACCGACCCGACCCGGGACGGCATCGTCTACGTCACCGCCGGCGCGGCGGGCCGCTCGCTGTACAGCTTCCCCGTCCCGGACTCCTACGAGGGCCAGGTCGCGGACCGCGACAGCGTCGACACCTTCCACTGGGCCAAGGGCGGTGCGAAGGAGACCGAGACCGTCGAGTGGTCCCGGGTCCGGTACACCAACTACTCCTTCCTCGCGGTCGAGGTGGAGACGGGCCGCTTCCCGAAGCTGAAGGTGAGCGCCCTCGCCGAGACGGGCCAGCGCGTCGACCACTTCGAGATCCAGCGCGGCCGCTAGCAGGCGCCCGGACCGGGACACGACGAAGCCCGCTCCCACCAGGAGCGGGCTTCGTCGTGGGCGGATCCGGTCTCAGGGGCCGTCGATGAGCCGCTGGAGGCCGGGGGCGTACAGGTCCGCCAGGCGTTCGGGGGTGGCGTGGACGCCGGCGCCGTCGGGGCGGTGCAGGCTCAGGGTGGCGCCGAGGCCCAGCAGCTGGCCGGCGATCAGCTCGGCCCGCAACCCGGTGTCCGGGCCGGTCAGCGCGGCGGCCAGCCGGTCGGTGACCTGCTCGCGGAAACGGGCCCGCAGCAGCGTGCGCTCGTCCTCGATGCCCAGGGAGAACACGACCCGCAGCAGCGGGTCCCCGCGGAACCGGTCGCGCAGCTCGACCATCGTCAGGACCAGGTGCCGCCCGAGGACGGGCGGCGGGGCGGCGAACAGTTCGTCGGCGGCCGCCCGGAAGTCGGCGACCGTGTTGAACAGGGCCTCCTTGCTGCCGAAGCGCTTCACGATCAGCGACGGGCTCACCCCGGCGGCCGCCGCGATGCCGCGCATCGTGACCTCGGCGTACGGCCGCAGCGCGAACGCCCGGCGCGCGGCCCGCACGATGGCCTCGCGGCCGGTCTCGGCGCCCGCCCCGGCATCGCCCGGGGCGGGTGCCGGCGCGGCGACGGATTCCTCGGTACCGCTCATGCGCTCTCCTGGGCGGCGGTCACGGACGCTGACACCGTGACCGTACCGCTCGCGCAGCCGCGCCCGCGCAGGGGCCCGCGGCGGGCTCCCGTACGGTCCGAGGGCAGGAGCAGCGTGGCGACGAGGGCGGCGAGCGCCGTCCCCGCGGCGATCAGGAAGATCAGCAGGTAAGCGTGCAGCGTCGGCGCGGTGCGGCCGCCGGCCACGAAGGTCACATGGGCCAGGACGGCCGCGACCACGGCGCTGCAGCAGGCCTGGCCCACGGAACGCATGAGGGTGTTGAGGCCGTTGGCCGCGGCCGTCTCGCCCACCGGTACCGCCCGCATCACGAGGGCGGGCAGCGCCGAGTACGCGATGGCGGTGCCGGAGGCCACCACGGTGGCGCCGGCCACGATCAGCCAGAGGCTGTGGCTGGTGAAGAAGCGGACCACGTAGCCGACGGCCATGACGACGGCGGCGAGCGCGAGCGCGGTGCGCGGCCCGTAGGCGGCGGAGATCCGTGCCGAGACGGGGGAGAGCGCCACCATGGCGAGGCCGCCGGGCAGCAGGCACAGACCGCTCACCACCAGGGACGCCCCGAGCCCGTAGCCCGTGCTGGTGGGCTCCTGCACCATCTGGCCGGTGACCAGGGAGTTCGCGTAGAAGGCGAAACCGATCAGCAGGGCCGCCACATTGGTGAGCAGGACCGCGGGCCGGGCGGAGACGCGCAGGTCGACCATGGGGGAGGGGGTGCGCAGCTCGAACCAGCCCCAGAGCAGGCCCACGGCCACGGAGGCGCCGAGCAGGCCGAGGGTGCGCGCGGAGGTCCAGCCCCAGTCCGAGCCCTGGGTGATGGCGAGCAACAGCCCCACGAGGGTGGCGGCCAGCCCGAGGGTGCCCGGCAGGTCGAAGCGCCCGCGGGAACGCACCGGCGACTCGGGGACGATCCACAGCACCAGCAGCAGATCGAGCAGGCCGAGGGCGGCCGACGCCCAGAACATGGTGTGCCAGTCGAAGTTCTCCATGACCACCGCCGCAACCGGCAGGCCGATCGCCGCACCGATGCCGAGGGTCGAGCTCATGAGCGCGATCGCGGACAGCACCCGGTCGGCGGGGAGCTCGTCGCGCAGGATGCTGATGCCCAGCGGGATCACCGCGAGCGCCGCGCCCTGGAGGGCCCGGCCCGTGATCAGGACGCCGATGTCGGAGCTGACCGCGCAGAGCACGGAGCCGGCGGTGAGCACGCCCAGCGAGGCGAGCAGGACGCGCCGTTTGCCGTACATGTCACCGACGCGGCCGAGGACCGGGGTGAAGACGGCCCCGGTCAGGAGCGTGATGGTCACGAGCCAGCCGGCGGCGCCGGGGCTGGCCCCCGTCAGGTCGGGGACGTGCGGCAGCAGCGGGACCACGAGGGTCTGCATGACGGCGACGACCATGCCGCAGAAGGCCAGGACGGGCATGACCAGCCGGGGATGGCGGGAGTGCGGGTCGGGCGCGGCGGTGGACCCGGGGGCGGGCGCGGCGTCGGGGGCCGGACCGGGTGCGGGTATCGCGGGGGGCATACGGCTCCAGACACGGGCGAGACGCAAGGGTGTACGACTGTTCACCCCCAGGGTAAACGATTGTGCACCCCTGCGGAGTGCCCGCAGTCCGGCGTGCGACGGCGCACTCCCGCGCAACGGGTCGCGCCACCGAACAAAGTCGCGGTATTCGTCGGCCGGTGCCCGCAATACGGTGACGGGAAAAGGCCTCACGCGGAAGCCGTTTCACCCCCCAAGCTGGAGGGAGCCCGGACGGTTCCGCGGCCTGCGTTCCGTCCCTCATTTCCGGGGCCCTGCCCCGGCCTGGATGTCGAAAGGGGCTCGTTCCGTCATGCGCCGAAGCACCTCATGGGCCGCCGCCGGATTCTCCCTCGCCGTCTTGCTGGGGTCCGCCCCCATCGCGGCAGCCACCGAGAGCCAACCCGCCGCCTATACCTGCAACTCCGGGAACTTCTGTATCTACAGCGGCTGGAACGGCGGCGGTGAACGCTGCGAGTTCCCAGATGCGCAGAAGGCCAACACGGCCGACAGCTGCGGTTTCATCCAGAACGGGCACAACGTCCTTTCCGTGTGGAACGGAAAGAACAACCGCGTCCAGTACTACACGCAGACCAACTACAACGCGCGCGTCGGATCGACGCCGGGAGGCGCGGGCGGCAACCTGATGGGCAACTACCAGATCCGGTCCTTCAAGAAGCAGTGACCGTCTCGACGGCCTTTCGGTGACGGTCCGGGACCGCGCGGATGCGGTTTGCGGGACGGGCCGCGATCCTGGAGGTGCCGAACCACGGGAAGGAATCATCATGTCGATGATGGACAAGCTCAAGCAGATGCTGAAGGGCCACGAGGCACAGGCCGGCCAGGGCATCGACAAGGCCGGCGACTTCGTCGACGGAAAGACCCAGGGCAAGTACAGCGGCCAGGTCGACACCGCCCAGGAGAAGCTCAAGGAGCAGCTGCGGCACGAGGGCGGACAGGGCGGAACCACACCGCCTCCCCCTCCGCCCGCGCAGTAGCGGCGCACCCGTACGTTTCACACCCGACGACCGCCGGGGCCCGCGCTGACGTCGGCCCTGGCGGTCGCCTGCCGGGCCGCCCGGACGGGCGGGGAAGCGGGCCGGAGGAAATTCGCTGTCCGTCGCCGGGGCCCCGGTGGTAAACAGCGGGAGTGCATACGCCTCTTGAATTCCCCGACCTGCTGCGGCTGATCGACGAACGCTCGGCCGCCTTCCGCGCCGCCGTCGCCGCCGCGCCCAGCCTCGACGTCCAGGTGCCGAGCTGCCCCGAGTGGACGCTGGCCGACCTGGTACGCCACATCGGCGACGGGCGCCGCAGCTGGGCCGCCACCGTGGCCGCCGGGCCGGCCGCCGACAAGGCCCCCATACCCGACGACGCCCCGGCCGAGCCCGAGGACCGCGAGGCCCTGACGGCCTGGCTGGCCGCGGCGACGGAGGACCTGCTGGCCGCACTGCGGGAGGCCGGGCCGGACCGCGGCTGCTGGGGATGGTGGGACCCCTCGCAGTCCCCCCGGACCTCCGGCACCGTCGCCCGGCACCAGCTCCAGCAGATCGCGGTGCACACCTACGACGCCCAACTCGCACTCGGCGCCCCCCAGCCGCTGCCGGACGAGGTGGCGCTCGACGGGGTCGAGGACTTCCTGTTCACCTGCTGCACCACCCCGAGCGCCTGGCCGCACGAGCCCGCCACCGTCGAATACCACGCCACCGAGGGCCGGTCCTGGCGCCTGCTGCTCTCCGCCGACGGCGCACGGACGGTCCGCCTCCCCCCGCACCCCACGACCGCCGGCGAGGACGCGCCCGGCACCCCCGCCGGCGAGGGCACGGCCGACGCCTCCGCCCGGGGCACGGCCTCCGAGCTGGTCCTCGCCCTGTACGACCGGATCCCGATGGACTCCCTGAAGCTCGACGGCGACCCACGGATCTTCGACCGGCTTCAGGCCTGGGAGCCCGAAGACTAGGACCCCGCGCGACGGCCCGCACACCCCGCGTGCGCGGGCCGCGCGGGGCTCCGCGTCCGGCAGCGGACCCCGACGATCGAACATACGATGGGCGGGAACCGGCGCGGGCGGCTCGCCGTGCCGCCACCGCGCCGCCGACCCCCCGGGTGGAGACGTATGACAGAGGTCGCCGACACAGCGCGGACCGTCATCCTGACCGTGGACGACGACCCGGGAGTCTCCCGCGCCGTCGCCCGCGACCTGCGCCGCCGCTACGGCGCCTCGTACCGGATCGTGCGCGCCGAATCCGGCGACTCCGCGCTGGAGGCGCTGCGCGAGCTGAAACTGCGCGGCGACCTGGTCGCCGTGATCCTGGCCGACTACCGCATGCCCCAGATGAACGGCATCGAGTTCCTCGAACAGGCCCTGAACGTGTACCCAGGCGCGCGGCGCGTGCTGCTGACCGCGTACGCCGACACCAACGCGGCGATCGACGCCATCAACGTCGTCGACCTCGACCACTACCTGCTCAAGCCGTGGGACCCGCCCGAGGAGAAGCTCTACCCGGTCGTGGACGACCTGCTCACGGCCTGGCGCTCCAGCGACTACCGGCCCGTCCCCGCCACCAAGGTGGTCGGACACCGCTGGTCCGCCCGCTCCTCCGAGGTGCGGGAGTTCCTCGCCCGCAACCAGGTGCCCTACCGCTGGTACTCCTCCGACGAACCCGAGGGCCGCCGACTGCTGGAGGCGGCGGGGGCCGACGAGCAGCGGCTGCCCCTGGTGATCACCCCCGAGGGCGCCGTCCTCGTCGAGCCGGAGGCCCCCGAGCTGGCGGCCCACGTCGGCCTCGCGACGACCCCGGCCGCCGACTTCTACGACCTCGTCGTCATCGGCGGCGGTCCCGCCGGACTCGGCGCCGCCGTGTACGGGGCGTCCGAAGGGCTGCGTACCGTACTGGTCGAGCGGTCGGCGACCGGCGGCCAGGCCGGGCAGAGCTCCCGCATCGAGAACTACCTCGGCTTCCCCGACGGCGTGTCGGGCGCCCAGCTCACGGACCGCGCCCGCCGCCAGGCCGGCCGCTTCGGCGCCGAGATCCTCACCACCCGCGAGGTCACGGCACTGGAGGCCAACGGCCCGGCCCGCGTCGTCCGCTTCTCCGACGGCACGTCCATCGCCGCGCACAGCGTCATCCTGGCGACCGGCGTCACCTACCGGCAGCTCCACGCGCCGGGCTGCGACGACCTGACCGGCTGCGGCGTCTACTACGGCTCCTCCCTGACCGAGGCCTCCTCCTGCCAGGGCCAGGACGTGTACATCGTCGGCGGCGCCAACTCCGCCGGACAGGCCGCGATGTACCTGGCACGCGGTGCGAAATCGGTGACGCTGCTGGTGCGCGGGGAGTCCCTGAGGGCGTCGATGTCGTACTACCTCATCCAGCAGATCGAGGAAGCTCCCAACATCACCGTCCGCACCCGTACCACCGTCGACGCGGCGCACGGCGACGGACACCTGGAGCAGCTGACGCTGCGCGACGTGGACAGCGGCGCCACCGAACTCGTCGACGCCCAGTGGATGTTCGTCTTCATCGGCGCCGCCCCGCTGACCGACTGGCTGGACGGCACCGTCCTGCGTGACGCGCACGGCTTCATCCTGGCGGGGCCGGACCTCACCCCGGACGGCCGGCCCCCGGCCGAGTGGGAACTGGACCGGCCGCCCTACCACCTGGAGACCAACATCCCCGGCGTGTTCGTGGCGGGTGACGCGCGCGCCCGCTCGGCGAAGCGCGTCGCGTCGGCCGTCGGAGAGGGAGCCATGGCAGTGATGCTCGTCCACCGGTACCTGGAGCAGTCATGAGCGGCCGGATCATGCCCTGCGCCCCGCAGGAGATCGCCTCGCTGTTCCTGTTCGAGAAACTCACCCCCGAACAGCTGGGACGCCTGTGCGCCGAGGGGCGGGTGGAACTCTTCGAACCCGGACCGGTGTACACCGAGGGCGACCCCGCCACCTGCTTCTACGTGATGATCGAGGGCACCCTCGTGATGTCCCGCCGGGTCGGCGCCGACGACGTGGAGGTCAGCCGCACCTCCCAGCGCGGCGTGTACTCCGGGGCCATGCAGGCCTACCTGGGCGACCGGGTACCGCAGACGTACACCAACTCCATGCGGGTGACGGAGCGCACCCGGTTCTTCGTCCTGCCCGCGCAGTCGTTCGCGGACGTCATGCGGGAATGGTTCCCGATGGCCGCCCACCTGCTGGAAGGGCTCTTCTTCGGCTCGAAGAACACCCAGCGGGCCATCGGACAGCGCGAACGGCTGCTGGCCCTCGGCTCCTTGTCCGCCGGACTGACCCACGAGCTCAACAACCCGGCCGCCGCGGCCGTCCGCGCCACCGCGACCCTGCGGGAACGGGTCGGCAAGATGCGCCACAAGCTGGCCGTCATCGCCCAGGGCCCCTACTCCCGCGAGGCCCTCGCCGAACTCATCGAGATCCAGGAACGTACGGCCGAACGGGTCGCCAAGGCACCGGCACTGAGCCCCCTGGAGGCCTCCGACCGCGAGGACCAGCTCGCCGACTGGCTGGAGGACCACGGCATCGCGGAGGGCTGGCGGATCGCGCCGACCTTCGTCCAGGCGGGCCTGGACACCGACTGGCTGGAGCAGGTCGCGGCGACCGTCGCCGAGGACATCCTCCCGGGCGCCATCGGCTGGCTCAACTACACCGTCGAGACCGAACTGCTGATGGACGAGATCGACGACTCCACCACCCGGATCTCCCACCTCGTGGACGCCGCCAAGCAGTACTCCCAGCTCGACCGCGCCCCCTACCGGACCGTGGACGTCCACGAACTCCTCGACAGCACGCTACTGATGCTCTCCGCCAAGACCGGCCCCCGCGTCCGGGTGGTCAAGGACTACGACCGCTCCCTGCCGCCGGTGCCCGCCTACCCGGCCGAACTCAACCAGGTGTGGACCAACCTCATCGACAACGCCGTCTTCGCCATCGGCAGCACCGGCGGCGACGGCACCCTGACCGTCCGCACGGCACGCGAGGGGGACCGGCTGCTGGTGGAGTTCCGCGACACCGGCCCCGGCATCCCGGCGGACATCCGCGGCCGCATCTTCGACCCCTTCTTCACCACCAAGCCGGTGGGCGAGGGCACCGGTCTCGGCCTGGACATCTCCTGGCGGATCGTCGTCAACAAGCACCACGGCAGCCTCCAGGTCGAGTCCGTACCCGGTGACACCCGCTTCCAGGTCCTGCTGCCGCTGACCGACCCGGAACCCGAGACCGTACCGACGACCGTCTCCGTGACCGACAGCACCGATCACTCCGCGAACTCCGACCACCCCGAGGAGCCCGTATGAGCGACATCAGCGGAATCGACCCGAGCGCCGCGCCCGGCGGCCCCGGCTGCGCCGACTGCGAGGCGGCGGGCGGCTGGTGGTTCCACCTGCGGCGCTGCGCGCAGTGCGGCCGCATCGGCTGCTGCGACTCCTCCCCGGCGCAGCACGCCACCGGGCACTGGAAGTCCAGCGGCCACCCCCTGGTGCAGAGCTTCGAACCGGGCGAGGACTGGTTCTGGAACTACGACACCGACGAACTGTACGAATCCGGCCCCGCCCTCGCCCCGCCGGCCTCCCACCCCGCGGACCAGCCCGTGCCGGGCCCCGCGGACCGGGTTCCGCCGGACTGGACGCGGCGGCTGCACGCCTGACCCCAGGGGTCAGGACCGGATGGCCCCGCCCGGGGCATGCGTACGGTTCTCGCTCCCCGGGCGGGACACGCGGGCCGGCTACGGCCGCACGGGCGTCAGCTGTTGACGCAGGTGTTGCCGAACGCCGGGTTCAGCAGGCCGATCACGTTGATGCTGTTGCCGCACAGGTTGATCGGGATGTGGATCGGGACCTGGACAACGTTGCCGGACAGGACGCCCGGGGAGCCGACGGCGGCACCCTCGGCGTGGGCATCGGCGACGGCGGCACCGGAGGCGCCCAGAATGCCGGCCGCGGCCAGGACGGTAGCGGCGATCGCGGTTCGAATGCGCATGTCACTCCAAGGTCGATGACGGAAGGTCGAACCCCGGAATCACACCCCCTCAGGGGCCTTTCCGACGGGCATTCACCTGACCTACGGCGTGTTCCGCAGGAGCGGCCTCACCGGCATGCGGCACGCGTCACGCATGGCAGCTGGCCCTCTCGGGGCCGTGGCCCGCCCGTGCCGACGGCATGCCGACAGGCTCACACCGCCCCGGTACGGCACCCGTGTTCAGGGCCCCGGGTCGTCGGCATCACGCGAGACACGGCGGCTCGAAGACACTTTCAGCCTCGCCCAAGGCGGCTGGTGCCGAGCGGAGTTGAAGCCTAAGGAACCGTAATGGCGTGTCCCGGGCGCCCATATGGACTTCCGCCCAGTTCAATGCCCGCACGTGCTACGCCACTTGGGCCGCTTGCCGCCCACCGTGATGCGCCGGGTAGCGGTCGCGGACGCCGGAGTGTCTAACGGTGCCGGGCCAGGGAGCGGACGAGGATCAGGAGCGCGAAGGCCATGACGACGAGGTGGATCCAGGCGGGGCCGGGCACCGGGGTCAGGGCCAGGGACGTGAGCGGATTCGGAGTCATACCGCGCGTGTGCCCCCGGTCGACGCATTGACGCACTCGGCGGAGCGAGCGGCGTGGGCGGCGCGGGGCGCGGGGTGCGCGGACACCCCGACGGCCCGTCAGCCCGGCTGCCATCAGCCAGACGTGAAGTCGGGCAGGACCAGGGAGCCGTCCTCGGTCAGGGTGAAGCCGGGGTTGTGGGCGATCTCCCACGCGTGACCGTCGGGGTCGGTGAAGACGCCCGAGTAGAAGCCGATCGGATTGACCGCGGCCGGCCGGGTGACGCTGCCGCCCGCCCGGGCCGCCGTGTCGAGGAGGGCGTCGACCTCGGCGTCCGTACGGACGTTCTGGGCCAGGGCGATCCCGCCGAAGCCGGCCGGGGGAGGGGCGTCGGGAAGCCCGCAGTCCGCGGCCAGCTTCCCGCGGTCCCACAGCACCAGGGCCAGGCCTCCGGCCTGGTGGAAAACGGTCTCCTCGACCTCGGTGCCGCGCCACCCCAGCGCCTCGTAGAAGGCCTTGGCGCGGGCGAGGTCCGTGACGCCCAGGGTGACCAGGCTGATCCGTTGCTCCATGCCCTCACCGTAACGGCCGCGACCGGTCCGTACAGTCGGCGGCGGCCTTCACCCTGCCGGGCGGTGTCGGGGCCGGGATTCCGGGCAGGTGCGCGGAGTGGCCGGGCGTGATGCCCGGCCGAAGCCACCGAGGAGGAGGCCCCCGTGACCGCCTACGTGATCACCGTTCCCGGAACGTTCCTCACCGAGGTACCGGACGCCGTACGGGACGAACTGGCGCGACGACTGCGCCGGCAGGACCCCGCACGTTCGGACCAGCGGGAGGTGGAGGAGCTGGGTCTGCTCACCGTCAACGAAGACGGCACCTTCTGCCTGCGCCTCGAAGTCGAGGCGGCGGACCGGAACCACGCCGAAGGCACCGCCCTGCGCATGGCCGCGTCGGCCCTCGCCGACTCGGGCCTCGCGGAGAAGGACGCCCCCCTGGGGCCCGCCATCGTCACGGGAATCGACACCACGGGCTGACGAGGCTCGGCAGGCGCGGGAGCGAGCGCCGTCAGAGGGAGCGGGCCGTCGCGAGGCGCCGTTCGTGCACGCTCAACTGGAGGGCGGCGAGATCCAGCAGCGGAGTGGCCACCCCCAGAGCACGGGCGCGCACGGTGAGATCGGTCAGGACGTGGTCGGCCTCCGTGGGAGCCCCGGCGACCAGGTCCCGGTAGAGGGACGGGGTCAGCGGCGAGCCGGGCGCCGAAGAAGCCGCCTACGGCGCCCGCGCCGACCGTGAGGATCCTCATGAGGGCTGCCTTTCGCGGGAGGAGGGAACGGCGGAGGCCGTGCCGGTTCGGTTGGGCCGGGGTGCGTAGCGCGACACCGCCACTCCGGCCAGGCAGAGCACCCCGCCGAGCAGGGTCAGCCAGGCCGGTACCTCACCGAGGAGACCCCAGCTCAGCAGGACGACGACGGCCGGGACGGCGTACGTCGTCGCGCCCAGCCTGCCCGCGGGCATGCGCGCAAGCGCGTACGTCCAGGCGATGAAGGCGAGGGCGGTCGGTACCACGCCCAGGTAGACCATGTTCAGGGTCGCGGACAGCGGCGCCCGGGGCAGTTCGGCCAGCAGCCGACCCGAGAACGGCAGGCAGGCCGTGGTGCCGATCAGGCAGCTGTACGCGGTGATCTGCAAGGGCGTCCCGTGGGCGAGGGCCGGCTTCTGCGCGACGACGCCGGTCGCGTAGGCGACGGCCGCGAGCAGGCAGAGCACGACGCCGAGCACGGAGGTGGAGCCGCCGTCGCCGGACGACATGGACAGGCCCACGACCACCGCCCCGGCGAAGGAGACGGCCATCCCCGCCAGCAGCCGCGGCGGCAGCGCCTCGCCGAGGAGCCGGGCCGCGAGGAGCGCCATGAGGATGGGGCCGGTGTTCACGAGCAGGGACGCCGTGCCCGCGTCGACCAGCCGCTCCCCCCAGTTCAGCGCGACCGTGTAGCCGCAGAACCAGACCACCCCGGACAGCAGGATGCCGCGCCAGGCCGCGCGCGGCGGCAAGCCCTGGCGGCGTACGAGGAGCAGGACGACGAGCACCAGCGAGGCGGCCAGCAGCCTGCCGAGGGCCAGGGCGCCGGGGGAGTAGGCCGCGCCGGCGCTGCGGATGGAGACGAAGGCGGAGGCCCAGGCGAACACCGTGAACGAGACGGCGGCCACGGTGAGCGCGCCGCGGGGGAGGAGACTCGGACGGAACGTCATGGCCTCACCCTAGGGCGCAGATATTTCGGTGTCCACCGAAATGTTCACAGCGGGTCAGGAAAGCCCGGACGGGTTCGGGAAAGCCGGTCGAGCCCGGAAAGTTTGGTCCGGAAAGCCTGGTCCGGCCCCTCATCCCCACGCCTCGGCGCGGAGGCCCAGGAGCTCTTCGAAGGCCCGCTCCCCGGCCGCCGTCACCTCCAGCCCCCGCCCGCCGCCCGCGGCGCGCACCACCCACTTCTCCTCCAGTGCCCGCGCGCACAGCCGCGCCCCGGCGAGACCGCCCAGGTGGCGGCGCCGCTCGGTCCAGTCCAGGCAGGAGCTCACCGCGGGCCTGCGCCCCGCGCCGACGAGGCTGACATCGGCGCCGGCGCACCAGGCGAGGCCGTCCTCCGTCAGCTCGAACACGCGCTCCGTACGCAGCAGCCCGCGCTGCTCCATCGCGTCGGTCACCGCCATGCCGAGCCGTCCGGCGAAGTGGTCGTAGCAGGTCCGGGCCCGCGCGAGCGGATCCGGGGCGCCGACCACCGGTACCGAGAAGGCTGCGTCCCGGTCCGGGATGGCGTGCGAGGCGAGCGCGTCGACCAGGCGGGCGGTCGCGGCATCGGCGATCCGTACGTAGCTGTGGCGGCCCTGCCGTTCGGTCACGCAGATCCCCGCGTCGAGCAGCCGGGCCAGATGGCCGCTGACCGTGGACGGCGCCACCGCGGTGACCCGGGCCAGTTCGCCCGCGGTCCAGGCGCGGCCCTCCAGCAGCGTCATGCAGATCGCGGCCCGGGTCTCGTCCGCCAGGGCGGCGGCGAACGCGGCCAGGAGGGCCGCCGGGGCGGGGCTGTCGGCGGGCGGGGCGGAGTACGACTCGTTCATGTACTCCAGGATGCCCCATCGTTTCGGTGTCTGACGAAGAATGGGCCTACGGTGTCACGGCTCAGTGGCCCGCCGCCGCCTTCACCAGGGCCACGGCAAGGCCGATCGCCGCGTCGAGGGCCCCGGCCAGCACGGCGATGGCCGGACCACTGCCCATCCGGACGCCGCCGTACCACCCCCAGGCGAACAGGCTGGCCACGTTCACCCCGGCGGCGGCGTACAGGGCGGTCCGCAGGTGCATCACGCCGAGCATGGCGGAGCCGATCAGGATCAGCGGGCCGACGGCGGACAGCAGCAGCGGGCTGCTGACCCACAGCATCCGGCGCAGCTCCGCGCCCGTGGCGAGCCGGCCGTGGACCACGCGGTGGGCCTGCTGGTCCGCGACGAGGCTCGCCAGCCACAGCCCGACGGCGGCGGTGAGGACGGTCGCGGTGGCGCCGAGGGCGTCGGCGTGCTCCGACACGGCCAGGCCGATCACCACGGAGATCATCGTGATGGTCGCGTACAGCCGCTCCTTCAACCGCGCGGCGGCAGCGGCAGTGGCTTCGGCGGCGTCGGACCCTCCGGGCCCCCCGGGCTTCGGCCCCGCCCCGCCCCCGGCTGCGCCGCCGCCCTCATCACCCATGCGGCGAGCCTAGGGCCGCGGCCAGTCGGTACGGCGGCAGCGGCCGGAGCCCCCGCCCGGCTCACCCGGACGGCCCCGCCGGCCTGCCGAACGCCGTACGGGCCCGGAGGATGGGAGGTCACCGGCGCAGCGGAGCACCCGGCAGAGAGGCCGTCACCATGCCAGGACCCACTCGCGGCCCGCACGGGCCACGCGGCGGGCACGCGAGGACCGACCGGATGCTCCGTACGCTGCTGCGCCGCCGCAAGCGCTCGCTGAGCACGGCGGACGTGACGGTGTCCGACCAGTTCCAGGTGCGCCGCGCGGTCACCGCGGCGGCGCTCGGCAACACCATGGAATGGTTCGACTTCGGCGTGTACGCCTACCTCGCCGGGACCATGGGCAAGGTCTTCTTCCCGTCGAGCTCCCCGGGCGCGCAAGTCGTCGCCGCCTTCGCCACCTTCGCCGCGGCCTTCCTGGTCCGCCCGCTCGGCGGGCTGGTGTTCGGCCCGCTCGGCGACCGGATCGGCCGCCAGAAGGTGCTCGCCGCCACGATGATCATGATGGCGGCGAGCACCTTCGCGGTCGGCTTCCTCCCCACCTACGCGTCGGTCGGCTTCCTCGCGCCCCTGCTGCTCCTCGTCTGCCGGCTCGTCCAGGGCTTCTCCACCGGCGGCGAGTACGCCGGAGCCACCACCTACATCGCCGAGTACGCCCCCGACCGACGGCGCGGGTTCCTCGGCAGCTGGCTCGACTTCGGCACCTTCGTCGGCTACGCCCTGGGCTCGGGTCTCGTCACGGTCCTCACCCTCACCCTCGGCGCGGACGGACTGGAGTCCTGGGGCTGGCGCATCCCCTTCTTCATCGCGGGCCCCCTCGGCCTCATCGGGCTGTACATGCGGATGAAACTGGAAGAGACCCCGGCCTTCAAGAAGGAGGCGGCCTACGCCGCCGCCGAGGGCGGCCCACGGGACGAGGTGGGCGGTACGACGGCCGCCGAAGCACCGCCCACGGCCAGGGGGAACCTCAAGGAGATCGTCACCCGGCACTGGCACGCGGTGCTCATCTGCATGGGGCTCGTCCTGCTGTACAACGTCACCAACTACATGGTGACCTCGTACCTCCCCACGTACATGACCGTCACCCTCGGGCAGCACGACACCACGGCCCAACTGCTGGTGCTGGGCACCATGCTGCTCGTCGTCCTGACCATCACGACGGTGGGCCACACCTCGGACCGCTGGGGCCGCAGGCCGGTCTTCCTGGCGGGCAGCCTCGCCCTCGTCGTGCTGGCCCTCCCGGCGTTCCTGCTCATCCGGGCGGGCGGCATCCTGTGGCCGGCCGTGGGCTGCGCCGTACTCGGCCTGCTGCTCGTCTGCTTCGCGGGCACGGCCGCCTCCACCCTGCCGGCCCTCTTCCCCACCCGGCTGCGCTACGCCGCGCTCTCCCTCGCCTTCAACATCTCCGTCTCCCTCTTCGGCGGTACGACGCCGCTGTTCACCTCCGCCCTCGTGGAGGTGACGGGCAACGACCTGGTCCCGGCGTACTACCTGATGGCGGCCGGCGTCATCGGCTTCGTGTCCACGCTGTTCCTGCACGAGACGGCGGGCAAACCGCTGCGCGGATCCGGGCCCATGGTCGAGACCTCCGGCGAGGCGGACCGCCTGGTCGCCCACAGCCGTACGGCGGCCGGGCGCCAGGCGCGGGACATCTGGATCCGGCTGCGCCATCCGTGGGCCCACCGCCACCCGGACGACCACCACGACTGACCGGCTCGCCGGACGCCCACGGACCCGCCGCGGAGGTATCAGCCGCCCACGGGCCGCCCCGCCGCATGTGAAACCCGCCGCACGACGCCCGCCGCATACGGGCCGGGGCCCCGGGCAGGCGCGGGCCCATGAACCACTTCACCGCGTACCCCACTCCCTCCGGGAACACCGCCGACGGAACGCGCGTCCGGCGGCTCACCCCGCACGCCGCCCGGACCAGCCCGGCGCCGCGCCCGTAGCGGCGTCCCGACCGGCCACCCCGACGCGCCCCGCGGGCCACGACACCCCCGAGGAGACATGAACATCGTCGCTCGACTGCTGATCGTCCTGACCGGTTCCGTCCTGCTCGCCCTCGCCGCCGGATGGGCCGTCGACCTCCTCCTGCGCAGGGCCGACGCACGGCACCCGGAGACCCCGCTGTGGCAACTGCTGCGCCGCTGCCGCCGGTCCCTGCAGATCGTCCTGATCGCCGCGCTGCTCTCCGCCGCGCTCCGCGGCGCGACCGGCCGGATTGCCTGGCCACCGCTGACCGAGCACCGCGCCGTGATCCTCCACGTCCTCTCCCTCGCCCTCATCGGGGCGGGAGCCTGGCTCGTCGTGCACACCTCCTCCGCCATCGTCGAGACCGCGTACGCCCGTTACGCGACCGGCACCCGCGACCCCGCGCGGGTGCGCCGGGTCCGTACGCAGGCCAGCCTGATCATGCGCGTGGTGACCGCGGCCGTGGCCGTCCTCGCCCTCGCCGCGATGCTGCTCACCTTCCCCGGCTTCCGCGCGCTGGGCACCTCCGTACTGGCCTCCGCCGGACTCATCGGCATCGTCGCGGGCATCGCCGCCCAGTCGACCCTCGGCAACATCTTCGCGGGGTTCCAGATCGCCTTCGGCGACATGGTGCGCATCGGCGACACCGTCGTGGTGTCGGGGGAGTGGGGAGTGGTGGAGGAGATCACCCTCACCTTCCTGGCCGTCCGCACCTGGGACGAGCGGCGCATCACCATGCCCGTCTCCTACTTCACCAACCGCCCCTTCGAGAACTGGTCCCGGGGCGGCGCCCAGATGACCGGCTCCGTCTTCCTGCACTGCGACCACAGCGCCCCGATCGCGCAGATGCGCGACCGGCTCCACGAGATCCTGCTCAACTGCCCCGAATGGGACGGCCGCGGCTGGGACCTCGCCGTCACCGAGACCACCCCGTCGACCATCGTGGTCCGGGCCGTCGTGACCGCGAAGGACGCCTCCGACGTGTGGACCGTACGCTGCGCCGTGCGCGAGGGGCTCATCACCTGGCTGACGGAGAAGCACCCCGACGCCCTGCCGCGCCTGGCCCTCACCACCCCTGACGGCCACGGCCCCGGCTTCTGACGGCGCGCGCCCCGCCCCCGAACCGAGGGGTGACCATGAACTGACGGGGCATCCGTTCCCCATGGACACCCACGCGAACGACACCGAGCCGGCCGCCGCCGCAACCGGCGCCCCCCGGCGGGCCGGCCGGACGGGCCGGCCGTGGCGGTGGGCGGCCCGGGGCGCCGCGGCGCTCGTCGTCCTGGCCGCCCTGCTGGTCCTCGCCGGCCGGCTCTTCGCCCTCCCCGCCCTCGGTGACCTCTTCGGGACCCGTACTCATGACCGCACCGGACCGGCCGTCCTGAAGTCCCTGCGCGACATGAGCCGTTTCGAGGGCGCGGCGGGCGACTACCAGGTCGTGGTCGACCTGGAACACGACGCCCCCTTCCTGCCCGACGCCGTACGCGGCACGCGCACCCTGTACGTCGGCGCCGGCGCCGTCTCGGCGTACGTGGAGCTGGGCGGCCTCGACGAGAAGGCCGTATCGGTCAACGCCGACCGCACTGAAGCGGTCCTCCGCCTCCCGCACGCCCTCCTCGGCGCGCCCGCGCTCGATCCGGCCCGCTCGTACGCCGTCTCCAAGCAGCGCGGGCTGCTCGACCGGCTCGGCGACCTCTTCTCGGACAACCCGGCGGGCGAGCAGGCCGTGCAGAAGCTCGCGGTGGAACGCATCGGCGCGGCGGCCCGGGACAGCGGCCTGACCCAGCGCGCCGAACGGAACACCACGGTGATGCTGGAGGGGCTGCTCGGCTCCCTGGGCTTCGAGCGGGTGTCGGTCACCTACGGCTGAGCCCGCCCACCGCGCCTACGCCGTGACGAGGTCTCACCCGGCGGGCCGGGCCACTCTCCCCGCGACGCCGGCGGACGCGGCGACCACGGCCAGCAGCACCACCACGAGCCCCAGTACCCACCCCGGCCCCGGACCGGCGTACAGCAGAGCGCCGGCCAGGGCCCCGCAGGCCAGCGCCGCCACCGACAGCCCGCGTCGCGGCCCGGCCGGGCGCCAGGGATCGGCGGCCAGCCCCGTCAGCGTCCGCGTGACCACGGTGGTGGTCAGGTCCGGCAGCGCCAGCCGGTGCACCACCGCGTTCTGCACCCCCATGCCGACGGCCAGCGGTACGAGGACGGCGTACCGGCCCAGGCCGCCCGCCGAGGCCGCCAGCGCCACCCCGGTCAGCGCCGCCTGACCGGCCACCAGCGGCGCGAACAGCCGGACCGGACGGACGCCGGACCATCGCCCGCCCACCAGCGCCCCGCCCAGGAAAGCCGCCAGGGCCGTCGCGGACGCGGGCGCCGACAGCCCGCCCACGCCGGCCAGCGCGAAACCCAGCAAGGCCACGTTGCCGGTCATGTTGGCCACGAACACCCGCCCGAGCCCCAGGAAGCTCACCGCGTCGACCAGGCCGCTGACCAGCGTCAGCACCAACAGCAGCGCCCCCAGGCGGGCGTGCGGGTGCCCCTCGGGGAAGAGCCGTCTCATCGGCCCGGGCCGGTCCCCGCCCACCCCGCGGCCCGCCGCGTCGGCGTCCATGCCGACCAGGGGATCACGCGGCCCCGGGCGCCGCGACCGCGCGCACCCGGAGCCGACGGGCCCGGCCGGGGCGCGCGGGCGGCCCGGACCGGCTCAGGGGCGGTAGCGCAAGGGGTGGTCCGCCGGGACCTCCACGACGGCGATCCGTACGCCGTCCGGGTCCGCGATCCACATCTCGATCAGCCCCCACGGCTCGCGCAGCGGGGGCCGCAGCACCTCGGCACCCCGCTCGCGCAGCTCCTCGTACGCCGCCTGCACGTCCGCGACCTGGAGCCACAGCTGGAGCCCGGGCGCGGGCGGGGTCTCGGAACGCCCCGAGACCTCCAGGTAGCCGCCGCCGAGGAAGTAGACCGTGCCGCGCTCGGGGCCGGTTCCGAACTCGCGGAAGACGGCGAGGCCGAGGGTGTCGCCGTAGAAGCTCCGCGACCGCTCGGGGTCGGTCGGCCGCAGGAGGACCCTGCCGCCCAGTACGTGCACCATGATCGGGACTTCCCTTCGCTCGCCGGCAGTCCGGACAGACTGGCACACGGCGCGGCCGCTGCGGGTGCGTACGTCTACGTCCCTCCGGCATGGGTAGGCGCGGCATGCGACACGTCCGAGCCGCCCCGTACCGGGGCCGAGGAGAGGAGAAGCCGTGGGAACCCCTCCGAACGATCCCGTACCCCCCAGCCCCACCCCGGCGCCCGGGCCGGGCCCCGGCCCGCAGCCGGGCCCGCTGCCCGGCCCCGTGCCCGGCCCGGGCGGCCCGGACCCGGTGCCCCCGGCGCCTCCGCAGCCGCCCGGCCCCGACCCGGTGCCGCCCCCGGCCCCCGGCCCGGGGCCCGAACCGGGCCCGCTGCCCGGCCCGGGTCCCGTGCCCGCGCCCGCCACGTGAGGGTGCGCACCACCCCGGGCCGCCGCACCATGGCGGTGTACGGGTACTCCCCGCGGCGAAGGAGACGGCCATGACCACCGGCCCCGCGCCCCACACCCCCTCCGGGTGCCGACTGCTGCTGGTGCGGCACGCCAAGGCCGTCCCGAAGGGGGATCCGGCCGAGGACGCCGAGCGGCCCCTCGGCGAGCGCGGCCGGGCCGACGCGCACCGGACGGGCCGCTGGCTGGCGCAGGCCGGCTACGCGCCCGACCTGGCGCTGTGCTCCCCGTCCCGCCGTACGCGGCAGACCTGGCAGCTGCTGGTCCCGGAACTGGCCGAGCCGCCCTCCGCCGTACACGACGAGCGGCTCTACAATGCGCCGCCGCACGCGCTGGCCACCGTCCTGACCGAGTGCGCGGCGGGGCTCGGCTGCGTGGCCCTCGTCGGGCACAACTCCGGCATCCACGAGTTCGCCAAGGCCCTGTGCGGCTCGGGCCCGCCGAAGCTCCTGGCGGACCTCGCGAAGGCCTTCCCCACGTCGGGGGTCGTGGTGGTGGACCTGCCGGGCGGCTGGGACGCCCTCACCCCCGGCGCGGGCACGCTGACCGACTTCTGGTCCCCCCGCCACTGACCCCTGAAGCCCTCCACCGCGCGCCGTACCGGTCAGCGGCCGTAACCCGCGTCCCCGGCCGGTCCGGTGGGTCCTGCGGGGCGGCAGAAGCGGCGGATCAGGTCGGCGTGCTGGGGGAAGCGCTCCAGCAGGTCGTCCATCAGGCCCAGGGTCATGTCCGCGAAGTCGAAGCCCGGAGCGACCGCTTCGCTGATCAGCGCGTGGTCCCCGGAAGTGAGGTGGGAGGCCTTCCAGGTGCCCCCGGGCACGGCGAGCACCAGCTGCTCGCCGCGTCCGGGGTCCTGACCGAGCACCGCGGTGCGGTGACGGCCGTCGGGGTGGATCAGGTGATAGGTGACCGGGTCGCCGTGGTGGTGGAAGTGCAGGATGTCGGACCGGTTGAGGTGCCAGTGCCCGACCGGCGACCAGTGGGTGAGCAGGTAGTGGATGGACGTGAGGGTGTAGCGGTCGCCGTGGGGAGTGGAGATCGGCGGGCGGTGATCGGACTGGAAGGTCCGTCTGAAGTACCCGCCCTCCACATGCGGCTCCAGGCCGAGGGCGTCGATCCATTCCTGCGCCGTACGCACGGTTCCTCCACTTCAGCGGGGCATGGCCGCGATCGCGGCGCGGGCGATGTTCCTGGCCTCCTGCTTGCAGGTCGGCGCGGGGTGTTTCTCGCCGCCCAAGGCCACGTGGACCACGAGGTTGCCGTCGCGGACGTACAGGCCGCAGTGCTCTTCGGGGTCGGGATAGGCCGGGTAGGGGGCGCTCCAGTACGCATCGTCGCCGAAGCCGAGGTCGCTCGCCCGGGTTTCCTTGGCGGCGTCCTCTTGGAATTTCTCGCGCTGCTGCTCGCTCTCCCGCTCGGTGCGCTTCAGTTCCCAGCCGACGAACGCGTGAACCTTGTCGACCAGGCCGGCGATCCTGACCTTCGTGGGGTCGCCGGATATCTTTCCCCAAGCGCAGCTCGTCGAGGCGCCTGAGCCCTCGCGGTAGTAGTCGAGTTCCTCCGACCGTGCGGGCAGCGGCAGCCGGACCGCCACCTCGGAGCAGATCGGCGCCTTCACGTAGGTGATGACGGGCCTGGCGGGCGTGCTCTTCGCACTGCCCGCTCCGGACGTAGAGCCGGCCCGTGGCGGGTCTGTACCGCCGCCGTCCTTCAGCGCGTACAGCCCGGATCCGATGCCGACGACGGCGAGCACACCGGCCGCCGCCAGGGCGATGGTCCTCGCGGTGCGCCGGCGGGGCGTGGGCAGGAGTGCCGTCGGGTGGGGCGCCCGGCCGAGCGCGGTTGTTGCCACGTCGGCGGGCGCGGCCGGGGCCGGCCCCGGCACGAGCGTGCGGTCCGTGTCGCCGAGCAGCCGGTCGATCTCGGCTTGCCGGGCGGCGATCGTCCGGTGCACGGCGGCCGGCCAGGGCCGGTCGGCGGGCGCGACCCGGCCGAGGAGCGTGAGGAGCCGGTCCGGGGTGGGACGGGCCGCCGGGTCTTTGGCCAGGCACGGAGCGACGACCGCCCGCAGCCCCGGCGTCAGGGCGGACAGGTCGGGCTCGGCGTGCACGACGTTGTAGAGGGTCCCCGCCATGGAGGTACCCGCGAAAGGGCTTTCGCCGAGCGCGGCCATCACCAGGACCGTGCCGAGCGAGAACACATCGCTTCCCGGGGTCAGCGAACGGCCCTCGGCCTGTTCCGGCGACATGAAGGCGGGCGAGCCGACCACCCAGCCGGTCTGGGTCAGCTCGGTGGCCTCCGCGCCCTCGGCGACGCGCGCGATACCGAAGTCGATGACGCGCACCCCGTCCTCGGCGAGCAGGACGTTCTCGGGTTTGAGGTCCCGGTGGACCAGCCCCGCCCGGTGGATCTCGGCGAGTGCGGTGGCCAGTCCGGCGGCGAGGCGGCGTACGGACGCCTCGGGCAGCGGACCCGCCTCCTCCACGGCCGCGCCCAGCGAGGGTCCGTTCACGAACACCGAGGCGAGCCAGGGCGTGCCGGCGTCCGCGTCGGCATCCATCACGGCCGCCGTGTACGCGCCGGACACCCTCCGCGAGGCGGTGACCTCGCGCCGGAAGCGGGCCCGGAATCCGGCGTCGGCGGCGAACCGCGCGTGGACCCGCTTGACCGCGACGAGCCGTCCGTCCGGCGCGGAGCCGAGCAGCACCCGTCCCATCCCGCCCCGGCCCAGCTCGGCGAGGAGACGGTAGGGCCCGGCGGTGGCCGGATCGGCCGGCCCCAGCGGCATCATCGTGGGGACTCCGCCAGCTTCAGGGCCGACTTCCCCACGGTCTTGGCGATGTCCCGGGCCTCCTCGTCGGAGTAGCGCGTGCTCTCCACGATGACGTTGAGCTCCATGTTGATGTCACGGGCGTACAGATTGGCCATGTCCCGCTGCCAGAAGGCCTCCTCACCGACCCCGACGTCGGCGCGCTCGTACGACCGGGAGGCGGAGCCGTAGCCGCTCTCGTACTTCTCCTTCGCCTGTTCGGCTCCGGTCTTGCCGCCTGCCGAGAGGTGACGGTGCCAGGAGACGTAGATCCTGTCGCCGTACCGGTTGCTCCAGAAGCACCCGTTCGACTCCTGCGGGGTTTCACCGACGGCCTCGAGGTTGCCGCTGGGATCGGAGTAGCCCGCGGGCACCTCCACCTTCCCCTTGGCCTCCTTGCACGAGGGAACCAGCTGCGTGTACTTGTCGCCGACCTTCGACAGGGGCGTCGTCCCGGGGGTCGGCACGCTCGGGCTCCCGGCCGGCTCCTTGGGGTCCGCCTTTCCCGGCGATGCGCCCGCCCGGCCGCCGTCCGCGGGCAGGAAGTTGACGGCGATCACCGTGGCGAGCGCCACCGTCGCGGCCGCGCCGGCTCCTGCCGCCCACCAGGTGCGCTTGTGGCGGGCCCGGGCGGCAGGCGCCGCGGGCGGGAGCGGCGGTGGTACGACGGGCGGAGCCGGGGCCCCGGCGGGCGCGGTGACGGTGGGGGCACCGGACACGGCCGGTCCGTCCACCAACCGGCTGATCTCCGAGCGCTGTTCGGCCGTGAGCCGGTGTACCGCCTCGGGCCACGGCCGGGACGCGGGCGTCACCGTGCCGATGGACGTGAGGAGTTCCAGCGGCGACGGACGCCGCGCCGGGTCCTTGGCCAGGCACGGCTCGATGAACGACCGCAGGACCTCCGGCACCGCGTCCAGGTCCGGTGTGCCGTGCGCGACGTTGTAGAGCACGCCCGGCACCGACGTGCCGGCGAAGGGCGGCTTGCCGGTGCATGCCGTCACGAGGGTCGAGCCGAGCGCGAAGACGTCGGTGGCGCCGGTTAGCGGGAGGCCCCGCACCTGTTCCGGCGCCATGAAGGGCGGCGAACCCACCATGGCGCCGGTGTGCGTGAGTTTCGTGTGCTCCTCGGCTGCCCGCGCGATGCCGAAGTCGATCACGCGTACGCCGTCCTCGGCGAGGAGCACGTTGGACGGCTTGAGGTCGCGGTGGACCAGGCCCGCCCGGTGTACGTCGACCAGCGCCTGTGCCAGGCCCGCCGCGAGGAGCCTCACCGCCTCCTGGGGTAACGGGCCCCCTGCGTCGAGGGCCTGGCCGAGCGTGGGACCGGGCACGAATACCGAGGCCAGCCAGGGTGCTTGGGCTTCCGCGTCGGCGGATATCACGGCGGCGGTGTAAGCGCCGGACACCTTGCGCGAGGCCGCCACCTCGCGCCGGAACCGGGCTCGGAACGCGGGGTCCTCGGCCAGTTCGGGGTGGACCCGCTTCACCGCGACGAGACGGCCGTCGGGGGCGACGGCGAGCAGGACGGACCCCATGCCGCCCTTGCCGAGTTCGGCCACTGCCCGGAAAGGGCCGATGTCCACTGCCTGGAACGGCCCCGTGTCCCCTGCCCCGAACGGGTCTGCGTACGGCGGCCCGGATGGCCCTGGTGCGCTCATGGCGTCCTGTCCCTCCCCCGCGAAGGACCCTCCGGTCCCGAAGCGAGAGGATCATACAGGCCGGCCCCTCACCGGGAGCGCGACCGCCCCTGCCCTAGCGGGCGGCGGGGCGGCCGACGCGGTCGGCGCCGTCCGTGGTCCGGTGGGCGCAGTGCCGGACCACCGAGGCCAGGTCCCCCTCCGACCGCAGCAGCTCGCGCTGGACGCGCGCGCCGTTGCCGTGCTCCAGCAGGCCCGCGATCCCGGCCCGTACGAGGTGTTCGTCGCCGTAGTCGGCCAGGGCGTCGCCCACGTGCCGGTACAGCGCCTCCACGGCGGCCTCGGGCGAGGTCTCCCGCAGCGTCTCGGGGTGCAGCAGCGGGCCGTCGAGGCCCGACCGGCCCGCCTGCCACGACGCGAGCCGGAGCATGCTGGTGCTGACCCGCGCGGGGGGCTCCCCGGCCTTCCAGGCGCGGGCCGCGGTCTCCACCAGGCCCCGTACGAGCGCGGCCAGCAGCACCGGCGTCGAGGCGTCCAGGCACACGTCCGCGACCCGGATCTCCACCGTGGGGTAGGACGCGGACAGCCGCGCGTCGAACCAGACCATCCCCTTGTCGCGCAGCACCCCCGAGTCCACCATGGCCCCCACTTCCGCGTGGTAGTGGTCCGCGGAGCCGAAGACGTCCACGGGCCCGGCCGCGGGCAGCCGGTTCCACACCCGGCTGCGGTAGCTGCCGTACAGGGTGTCCTCGCCCTGCCAGAACGGCGAATTCGCGCTCATCGCGGTCAGCACGGGGAGCCAGGGCCGGATGCGGTCCAGCACGCCCACCCCCTCCTCGTCCGACTCGACCGACACGTGGACGTGGCAGCCGCAGGTCAGCTGCTCCTGCGCGGTCATGCCGAACTGGCGCGCCACCCAGTCGTAGCGGTGCCCCGGGGACATGGACGGCCGCACGGGCAGCGGAGAGGTGGCCATCGCCGTGACGACCGCGCCCGCCGTCGCGGCGTGCCGCGCGGCCTCGGCCCGCCACCGGACGATCTCCTCCTGGAGCTCGCCCATCTCCGTCACCGGCTTCGTGGCGAACTCGACCTGCTCCTCCTTGAGCTCCGATTCGAACGTATGCCCCTTTTCGGGGCCCTCCGCGGCGGCGTCCGCCCGGTCGGCCGCGGCGAGCACCGCACCCGACACGGCCAGTGGCTCGCCACTGTCCGCATCCGCCAGCAGCAGTTCTTCCTCGACGCCCACGCTTCGCATGCGGTTACCCATCGCTTCCTCGTCGTACCTGTCCCGAAATCGGTTGTCACCGCCTGCCCGGCCCCGCCCCGGCTATGCGGAACCACCCCGCCCGGTCTGTCGCGCCCCCTGGGCGGACCGTGGCCCGGCGGACAGGACCGGGGCGCCACGGCCCCCTAGGGTGGACGCATGAGGCTGCTGGTGACCTCCGACACCCACGTTCCGGCCCGGGCCAAGCACCTGCCGCCGGCCCTCCTGGCATGCGTGGACGAGGCGGACGTGGTGATCCACGCCGGGGACTGGACCGACGAGGCCACCCTCGACCTGCTGGAGTGCCGGGCGCACCGCCTGATCGCCGTCTACGGGAACAACGACGGGCCCGCGCTGCGCCGCCGACTGCCGGAGGTCGCCCGGGCGGAGCTGGGCGGCCTGCGCTTCGCGGTCGTCCACGAGACGGGCCCCGCCACCGGGCGGGAACGGCGCTGCGCCGCGCGCTTTCCCGACGCGGACGTCCTGGTCTTCGGCCACAGCCACATCCCGTGGGACTCGACCGGCCCCGGCGGGATGCGCCTGCTCAACCCGGGCTCGCCGACCGACCGCCGGCGCCAGCCCCACCACACCTTCCTCACCCTCACCGTCGCGGACGCCGCGCTCGACGTGATCACCCTGCACCGGCTGCCCGGGCGGGCGGCGGAGTAAGGGCCGGAGGATCAGGTGTGCAGGCGGCTGTTGGTGCCGTCGTGGCTGTCGGCGTGCTCGTCGTTGAACCAGTAGTCGCCGGCGGCCAGGTAGCGGAACGAGTGCGCGCTGTGCGTCGGCAGGGCGACGGTCGCGGCGCGGGTGCCGTCACCGCGGGACTCCAGCGGGTGGGCGGCGGGGTTCCAGTGGTTGAAGTCTCCGACGACGCTGACCGGCCCCTCCGGAGTGTGCTCCGGAAGGATGAAGGTGACCTGGGTACGGCCCTTGAGGCGCTTGCGTTCGAGCACGGAGGACTCCAGCCGCGAGGAAATCGGGAAACGGACCTGTGCATCCTCGCGCGCGGGTGTGCCCGATGCCGCGGCACGCGGCCGGGAGGTCACCCGGCCGGTCGCCGGAGCCGGTCCTGCCGGCCCCTCAGGCCCCTCGGCCCCGGTTCACGCGGCCGGGTCCACCCGGCCCGGGCTCATCCGGCGGCTCATCCGGCCCCGGCCCGGATGTCCGTGTCATATGCCTATCGCCGGCGCGCCCGTCGGGTCTACCGTGGCCGTCGCCGGACCTTCCCGGGCCGGCGGCCCTCCCGGCCTCCCCACGGGAGGGCCACCGCGCGCCCGCCGTCAGCCGGCGGCTCGTCTCCACACCTCCGGGCCGCCGCCCTCCCAGCGGATGGGCCCGTCCTCGGACAGGTCCACGTCCTCCAGGCCCGCCCGCCGCAGGAACTCCGCCACGTCGGCCGGCGAGTGGGCGCGGCCGAGGTCCGCGTCCACACCGAGCGCGTGCACGGTGACCTTCCGTCCGCCCTTCGGCGACACGGGATGAACCACGATCTCCGTCTGGTCCGCCATGGCTCCAGCCTGCCGGGACCTGGCCGGTCCGGCACCCCGAGCGCGTCCGGCGGCGGCACGGACCGGGTCCGGCCGCTACATGTGGCCGTAGTACCGGCCGAGCTGCTCCCGGTAGGCGGGATCACCGCGGTGCTCGTCCCGGTCGTACGCGGGGGAGTCCTTGATCTGGTCCTTCGTGAGGTTGACGTGGATCGTCTCGTCGTCCGCGTCCACGCGGACGACGGTCCCGGCCGGTACGAGGACGTGCCGGCCGAAGATCCAGGGCCCGGTGTCCACGACGATGTACGACGCGCCGACGTCCTCGGTGTGCTCGTCGACCCTGCCGATGTGACCGTCACTGGCCTCGACCTTGAAGCCGATCAGCCGGGTGCCCGGCGCGTACCTCGCCTGCGGGTCGTAGCTCCAGATGTCTTCGCTCATGGCACGTCTCCACTTCCTGGGGTCACCGGGTCCGCACCCCCCCCCGTGTCGAACTCTGGCGGCCGGACGGCGCGACCGCATCTCCGGCCGGGGGACGGCGACCCGGCCGCGGGGCACACGCGCGGCGCCCGTCAGTCCTTGCCGGCCGCGTGCCAGCCCATTCCCCAGCCGTACGCGAGGTCCGCGGCCTGCTGCTTGAAGACGCCGGGCGCGGGCACGATGTACCGGGCTTCCCGCCGGACGATCAGCTCCCCGCCCACGTTCTCGATCAGCGCGACGGCGGCCACCGGCGACGCGACGGTGCACTCGTCCAGGCGCACCTCGATCGGCGGCCCGACGGGCGGGTAGAGCGTCGCGACCCCGTGCAGGCCGGCGAAGCTGGACGCCCCGTCGTAGATGACGACGAACACCAGCAGACGCTTGATGTCGGCCGCGTGATCGAGATTGATCAGGAGGTTCTCGCCGGTCTCGCTCGCGCCGGTCCGGTCGTCCTGGTCCAGCAGGACGTACGGCGGCTGGTCGAACGATCCGTACTGCTCCTCGATGGGGTGGACGATCCCCGTCGACCCGTTCCGCAGTTCCCACAGGCAGGAGAGGTCGAGGTCGACGTCCTCCAGCCGGACGGCGCCTCTGCCCTTGTTCAGCCAGCCGCGCGGCGGCGCGGCCGCGCTCCACGTGAGGTTGACCCGCATGGCACCCGAGGTGGCCCCCTGCTTGGTCAGCGACACCGCGGGCGCCGCCTTCGTCAGCGTGATCTTGGACAGCCGCACCGGCGGAGCCTGCGGGGCGGGAACATGGTTCGGCACCGGGACGTTCGGCGCCGGAACCTGGGGCGCCGGGGCCTGCGGGGCGGGGACCCGTGGGGCGGCGACCTGCGGCGCCGGGACCTGGGGCGCCGGGGCCTGGGGCGCCGGTCCGGGGTCGTCCACGGTGATGCCGAAATCGGTGGCGAGCCCGGCCAGGCCGGAGGCGTACCCCTGTCCCACCGCCCGGAACTTCCAGGCGCCCGCGCGCCGGTACAGCTCCCCGAGTACGAACGCCGTCTCCGACGTGGCGTCCACGGCGTCGAACCGGGCCGTCTCGACCCCGGTCTCCGCGTCCAGGACGCGCACGAACAGCCCCGGCACCTGCCCGAAGACACCCTCGGTGGACGCCCCGACGACGATCGTCGCGATCTCCGGCTCCACCTCGGCCAGCGACACCGCGATCGTCTCGACCACGCCCGTGCCCTCCCGGCGTCCGCCCTCGTGGCGCACGGCGCCGCTGGGGTGGACCAGGTGGTTGTAGAACACGAAGTCGTCGTCCGACCGCACCTTGCCCGCCGCCGTCAACAGCAGCGCCACCCCGTCCACTTCGGGAACCCCGGGGCCCCCGTCCCACCCCAGCTCCACCCGGACCCGGGCACTCGCCACCGGTACGTTGGCGCCCTTCCGCAACGACACGCCGTTCCCCTCCCGCGAACTCCGGTATTTCCGCGCAGCGTACGCGTACCGGGGGCCGGCCGGGGGCGTGCCGTCAGGAGGGGTCCTCCGGGAGGGCCGCCACCGCCTCGTCCACCGTCTTCTTCCACAGCGTGGTGATCGGGTCCGACACCGCGAAGCCAGGGGTGGGGGCGCCCACCTCGGCCGCGGTGAAACGGGTGCCGCGGTAGGCCGGGTTGGCGGTGACGGCCAGGCTCGGGACGTAGCGCGCCGAGCCGCCGCGGTCGTCGGTGCGCAGCGCCGCGTACAGGTGGCCCTGGGCGGCGAGCAGGCGGGGGCCGCTCTCGGTGGGCGGCACCGGGCGGGCGGAGCCGTCCAAGCCGGCGAAGGTCACGGTGGGGAAGCGGTCGATGGTGCAGGCGGTGCCGCTCTTGTTGGTGACGGTGACCAGGACGACGCTGCTGGCGATCGGCGGCATGGCGTGGGCCTCGTAGCCGAGCGACGCCTTGGCGCAGGCGGCCGGGGCGGCCGGGGCGGCCGGGGCGGTCGGCGCGGCCGCTTGCGCGTGGGCGGTCGCGGCCGTCGCGGCGACCAGGAGTGAGGGGGCGAGGACGAGGGCGGCGGCGCGAATGAGTGCGGTCATGCGTCCAGTCTGCCCGTTTCGGGCCTCCGGCAAGGGAGTTCGCCCCAAGGCGCCCGGCCGGAGGTCTCCGTACGCGCCCTCCCCGGGTCAACGGCCCCGGCGCCGGCGGGTGCGGAAGCGGGCCCGCCAGCGCGCGAGGAGCTGGCCCGGCGTGCGGGCCGGCGGGGTGTGCTCGGCGGGCCACTCCTCCTCCGGGGTGAGCGGGGCGTTCGGCATCAGGTAGCGCATGCCGTCGCGTTCCAGCACGCAGGGCGGGACGTCGTCCGCGTCGTATGGATGCCGCACCCGGATCACGAACGGCTGCGGCGGAACGGCCGGGACGCTGCCGCGCAGGACGACGCCCTCGGGGGACGTCCGGGCCGTGGAGACGGTCCTCCCGTCGACGAGGACGTCGACGCGACGGCCCCGTACGTCGTACAGGACCGTGATCGAGTGCCCGTCCTGATCGAGGTGGTACCGATGGTGGCCCGCCACGGAAGCCTCCCGCATGGTCTCGTCACCAGGGTAGGACGCGGCACCCCGCTCCCGCCCGCGGCCGGGTGCGTACGCGGCTCCGCCCGCTCACCGGTGGCGGCGCCCCCGGGCGAAGACGGCACGGATCCGTCCCAGCGCCGCCAGGTCCTCGGTCGGGTCGCCGTCGACCAGGAGCAGGTCGGCGGCGTGGCCGGGGGCGATGCGCCCGGTCAGGTCGCCGAGTCCGAGGGCCGCCGCGGCCTCGGTGGTGGCCATGGCGAGGATCCGCTCCCGGGGGACCCCGAGGTCCTCGTAGAAGCCGAGGGCCGCCGCAGTGCCGTCGAAGCCCGCGCGCTGCACCCCGGCGTCGGTGCCGGCGATCAGCCGGGCTCCGGACGCGGCCATGCGCCGGACCAGCCCGGACATGACCGCCGCCCGCTCCTCACCGAAGAAGCGGGGCAGCATGCGCCAGTGCGGGCTGACGGTCGGGCAGACGAAGACGCCCTGCTCGATGATCCGGTCCAGGACGTCCTCGCGGAGGTCGAAGCCGTCCTCGGTCATCCAGGTGCAGTGCTCGATGGTGTCGGCTCCGGCCGTCACGGCGTGGGCGATGGCCTCCGTACCGTGCGCGTGCGCGGCGACCCTGAGGCCGGCCCGGTGCGCCTCCTCGACGACGACCGCCAGCTCCTCGGCGCCGAACTGGCTCTGCCAGCTGGGCGGTCCGTCCTTGGTGAGGCCGCCGCCGCCCGCCATCACCTTCACGACCGCGGCGCCGGCGGCCACGTTGCGCCGTACGAGGGCGCGGGCCTCGTCGGCGCCGGACACCTCACCGCCGAGGAACCAGCAGTGGCCGCCCGGCGGCGTGAGCGGCGCTCCGGCCCCGAGGACGCGCGGGCCCGGCGTCGTACCGTCCGCGATCTCCCGGCCGAGGCGCAGGGCGAGCCCGCCCCGGTCGCCCAGATCGCGGACGGTGGTGACGCCGGAGTCCAGCAGCAGCCGGGCGCGCTCGCGCATCGCGGCCAGCAGCCGCTCGTCGTCGGCGTCCCCCAGGGCGGCCACGGGGTCGGGCCCGCCGTCGAAGACCAGGTGGACGTGGGCGTCGATCAGGCCGGGCAGCAGGGTCGACTCCGGGAAGTCCAGCCGGCTCCCCGCCTCCCCGCCGTCGGCCCCGGCCCCGGCTTCGACCTCGGCGCGCGGCCCGACGGCCGTGATGACGCCGTCCCGTACGAGCACGGCGCCAGCGGCCACGGCGGCGTCCCCGGTCAGCACGCGGCCGGCGGTGATCAGCATCGGGATGTCTCGTTCCATGGCCAGATCAAAACAGCCGCGGGGAGCGGGGTGGGCGAGATCGAGCCACCTCGGGACGGGGCCGCCATGCGGTTACGGCGCCATCTCCTGCCCACCCCGCAGCCGTTCGGCGAAGGCCTGGGCGGCGGCCACGTCGCGGCCGTCCGGCCGCTGCCGGTGGATGCCGCCGACGAGATTGAACGGCGCCCAGGTGTCGAACGCCCGGCAGGTGAAGGTCCCGTCCACCGTGAAGCCCTTGCGTGCGAGGAGCCGGGTCAGGGGACGGGTGAACGGCGCGACCGGCAGCTCGGGAAGCCCACTGGTGGCGAACACGAACGCCCGGCCCCGCTCCCCGGCCTCCGGAAGCGCCTTGGCGAAACCGGTCAGACCGGGGTGGAGCCGGCCGCGAAAGACACCCGACCCGAACCCCACGAGCCCGGCCCCGGCCAGCTCCGCCGGGTCGGCGTCCCCGGGGGCGACGACCTCCGCGCCCAGGACCCGGGCCATGGCATCGGCGATACGACGCGTATTGCCGTGCGACACGGAGGCGCACACGATGACGGTCTTCATGGTGACGGTCCCTTCTCTCGCTCTTCTCGCTTCCGCAGAGGGGACAGCGCACCCGCACCGGACGTGACACCCTCGCCTGTGACGTGGGCCACACCGACCACCTGCCTGTCGCGCGGGCTACCGCTCCGGTTCCCGCCCGGCTTCGTCCACGACGCCGTGGCCGATGATCGCCACGGACGTGACGGCCTCGCCCGCCTTGCCCCACGCGCCGTCCCTGAGCAGGACGGTGCGTTCTCCGAGCAGGCGGAGGCTGTCCTTGTCGAAGATCCATTCGGTGCGCTCGCCGTCGTGGACGCGGGCGACCGCCACCCCGTCGCGTCCGGCGGCGTCCCGCGCCTCCGGGACGAAGACGACCCCGGGGATACGGGCGGCCGCGCGGTACAGGGCGGCGCTCACCCCGGGCGGGGCCTCCATCGTCCGCAGCAGGTCGCCGATGGCCACGAACGCCTCCTGGTCGGGGCCGGTGGTCGAGCCCGAGCCGGGGCCGTGCTGTCGGCGGGTGTCGGCCTGGATCAGCTGGAGGAGCCGGTCGGGGTCGGTCGGGAGGGAGGCGAGGAAGCGGTACGTGGGGCCGTTGACGGTCCCCCCGCCCGCGCGGTTCCCCGGTTCCCTGGTGAGGCCGCCGGCGGTGCGGACCCACACGCCGGCCGACCCGTCGGCGGAGACCCAGCGTTCGGCGGACTCGTCCGTCCGGGACGGCCGCATCCCTCCGTCCGCGGTCTCGGAGAGGGCCGTGGAGTGTCCCGTGGTCTTCGTGTAGAGGAACTGGTCGTCACGGACCACCGGGACGGGCAGCTCCAGGGCCGTCAGGGCCGCGCGGTCGAGCACCCGGACGGCAGCCGGCTGGGGCGGGGCCGCGGCGGGGCCGTCCCCGGAGCCCCCCGTGCCGAGGGCGGTGGCCGCGGCCACCGCGCAGGCGGCGGCTCCGGCGCCGAGAACCAGGACGACGGGCCGACGGGTACGAGCGGCCGGCCGCTCGGTCCGCGCCGCTTCGCGCAGCAGGTGCTCCTTGAGCCGTTGGCGCCGCGGGGCGGGGAAGGGGAGGTCCGCGTCGGCGAGGCCGGGCAGGCGCCGGACGGTCTCCTCCCGCTCGGACGGTTCGGGGCGCTCCGGCGGTTCGGGGCGGGCGGACGGTTCGGGGCGTGCGGCGTCGTCGGCGGCGTTCACAGGGTTCCTTCCCGTGCGGTGCGGGACGCGGGGGCCGGCCGGGTGGCCGGGGGCTCCGCGAGGTGGTCGGCGGTGAGCCGGTGCAGACGGGCGCGGGCGCGGGAGAGGCGCGAACGTACGGTGCCCACGGCCACGCCGCAGACCTGCGCCACCTCCTCGTGGCTGAGCCCGGACCACACGTACAGGAGGAGCACCTCGCGGTCCGCGCGGCGCAGCCGGCCCAGGACGGCGAGGGCGGTGGCGGCCCGCGCGCCGTCGCTCAGGCGGGCGACGACGGCGTCCGCCGGGTCGGGGACGGTGTCCGGGGGTGGCAGTCGGCTCATCGCGGCGCGGTGGCGGCGGGCCGTCCTGCGGGTGTTGCGGATGACGTTCGTCGCGATCCCGAAGAGCCAGGCCCGCTGGTTCGCCACCTGGTCGAGCGAGTCGCGGAGCCGCCAGGCCTCCAGGAAGGTGAGGGAGACGATGTCCTCGGCCCCGGCGCGGTCGGCCGTCATCCGGACGGCGTGCGCGTGCACCGCCCGGGCGTGTGCGTCGTAGATGCTGGCGAACAGTTGGTGATCCACACTGGGAAGTGTCCGCAGGGCCCGCCGCGTTGCATGTGGCCTGCGTCACCCGAAGTGCCAAGCGCGAAGCGCGGGGCGGCCGATGGCCGCCCCGCGCTTCGTGGTGGTACCGCTTGATCAGGCCGTGGTGGCCGTCGCCTCGGCGGGCTGCCGGGGGTCGGCGGGCGTGGTGCCGGCGTCCGGGTGGGGGATGCGGTGCAGGCCCCGGCGGTCGTAGAAGCGGGTGACCGCGAAGCCGAAGAGCAGGGCGGCGACGAGGGCGACGCCCATGGCGGCCCACGCGCGGGTCAGGCCCGCGTCGGCCTGGGCCCCGTAATACAGCAGGGAACGCATGCCCTCGGTGATCTGGCGCAGTGGCTCGAACTCGGCGAGGCCGCGGAAGAATCCGGGCAGCGCCTGGAGCGGCACGGTGGCGCCGGAGGAGGGGACGGCCATGGCGACGAAGACGATGGTGGCCAGCAGCATGCCGGGCGTGCCGAAGGCCGCGAACAGCGTCAGGCTGCCGATGCCGACGACCGCGACGGTGGCGACCGAGAAGAGCCACAGCAGGCCGAGGTGGGAGGCGTCCATGTCGAGGATGCCGACGGTGGCGACCTCGACCAGGGTGCCCATGACCAACGACAGGCCCAGCATCAGCGCCATGCCGATGGCCAGGGTGCGGACCCGGCTGGTGTGCCGTACCGGCTCGCGCTTGCGGATCGGGCCGTAGTCGGTGTGCAGGTAGCCGAGGGCGGTGTCGACCTGGGAGTTCACCAGGTTGGCGCCGAGCATGCCGCAGACGACCAGGACCAGGGCGTAGTAGAAGGCGCTCAGGCCCATGGCGCTGCGCGAGCCGAGGGGGTGCCCGTCGGCCACGGTCACGGTCACCGGGTCGGCCAGCTTGAGCTGCGCGGCCGTCGGGAGCTGGGCCTGCTGGGGTCCGGCCTGCTTGAGGAGCTGCTGGCCGATCTGCGCGGAGGCGGCGTGGGCGGCCTTCTGGGTGGCCTGGGAGGACATGGAGGAGCCGATGCTCCCGGCGGCCTGGTTGGTCAGCACCGTCAGGGTCGGCGGGGCCGCCTTGCCCGGGGCCGCGGGCTGCGGGGCGCCCAGCGCGGTCACCGTCGCGGAGAAGTCCTGGGGGATGACGAGGGCGCCGAAGACCTTGCCCCGGCCCAGCCGCTTGTCGGCCTCCTCGCGGCTGACGACCTGCCACTCGATGCTCTTGTCGCCCTCGGCGGCCTTCTGGATCCCCGCGACGACCTGATCGCCCAGCTTGACGTGGCGGCCGCCCGCGTCGGCGCCGCTGTCGCCGTTGACCAGGGCCACGGGCAGGTCGCGCAGGTTGCCCCGGGGATTGATGTTGCCCCCGACGTAGAGCAGCGCGAACAGCATGGAGACCATTGCGGCGATGAGACCCGTAACGATCCACAACGTGGGTCGTCGGAGCACGGAGGGGGGATTGGGCTGAGGCATCGATTCTCCGGTGCGGATGCGTTCCTGGGGCTGGATACTTAAGGTATCCAGCTACTGGATACTGGCAGTATCTTGTGGTGGTGTCCAATTGACGGCGCCGATTGACGGCGCCCACACCGGACCGCGTGACCAGCAGGGGAGCCGCATGAAGATCTCGGAGCTCAGCCGGCGCACCGGCGTACCGGTCGCCAGCATCAAGTACTTCCTGCGCCAAGGCCTGTTGCCCGCGGGCCGGGCCACCGCCGCGACCCTCGCCGAGTACGGGGAGGAGCACGCGCAGCGGCTGCGCCTGATCAAGGCCCTGACAACGCTCGGCGGCCTGTCCATCGCCGCCACCCGCGAGGTGCTCGGGGCCGTCGACCAGGCCGATACTTCCGAGGGCGCCCTCGGAGCGGTCAGCTACGCCCTCCCGGTGCCGGTGGCCGCCCAGAGCGCCGCCGGCCCCGAGGAGGAGCCCGGGGCCGGCGCCACCGCCGCGGCCGAGGTGGCGGAGCTGCTCGCGGCCCTGGACTGGCAGGCACCCGATACCTCCCCGCACGTGCAGGGGCTCACGGCGGCGCTGCGCGAGCTGCGGCGGCTGGACGCCCAGTACGCCCCGGGCGAGCTCGCCGCCTACGCGCGCCTCGCCGGGTCGGTGGCCCGGCTGGACCTGGAACGGGCGGCCGGCCTCGACGACCCGGTGGCCCTGGCCGAGCGGGCGGTCATCGTCTTCGCGATCTGCGCCCCGGTGTTCGAACTGCTCCGCCGCCTCGCCCAGGAGGACCAGGTCCGCCGCCGGGCCGCGGGCGGCGCGGACGGGCCCGCGGGGCCCCGGTAGCGCCCGGGCGGCGGCTCGAATCCGAAAACGAGTCCCCTTCGTCATGCCTGAGGCGGGTTTAACCCGTATGCCGTTTCCGTATCGTGACATGCCGTTAAGGTGTGACGCGCACCCACCTGCCGGTGCCGGTCGCTCCATGGCACGGCAGGCGCCCGCCACGCCATCCGACCGACCGAGGAACGCCGGTTGCCAGGACCCAAGCCCGCAGCCCGCGCAGGACGACGGCCCGCGCCCGCCTGGGCGCGCACGCGCTACTGGTTCGACACCATCGTGGCCCGCGGCACGGCGGTGCTGATCGGCTGGCTCGTACTGATGTGCCTGGCCGTCGTCGTCCCGGCCAGCGCCGCCCTGGTGTGGGCCGATGACCACGGCCCGACCACCCTCTCCGGCCGCGCCCTCGCCGTATGGGTCAGCGTCGGCCAGACCCTGAAGCTCGGCGGCGCCGTCGGCAGCCCCCTGTACGTGTCCCTCTCGGTGCTGCTCGCCCTCGTCGCGCTGCTGTTCGTCTCCACTCTCGTCAGCCTCATCACCACCGGCCTCAACGACAAGGTGCTCGCGCTGCGCCGGGGCCGCTCCACCGTCCTGGAGTCGGGCCACACGGTCCTGCTCGGCTGGTCCGACCAGGTCTTCCCCATCGTCTCCGAGCTGGTGAAGGCCAACGCCAACCGGCGCCGGGCCGCCCTCGCCGTCCTCGGCCCCCGGGACAAGGCGGAGATGGAGGACGACATCGCCGCCGCCGTCGGACGGCTGGGCCGGACCAGGCTGATCTGCCGCAGCGGGAAGACCACCGATCCCGCCGTCGTCTCCCTGGTCACGCCTCAGACGGCCCGCGCCGTGCTGGTCCTGACCCACGACGGCGAGGGCGGCGACGCCCACGTCGTCAAGACCCTGCTCGCGCTGGAGGCCGTGGTCCGCGGCCACGGCCGGCCCGGCGTGGTCGCGGCCGTCCGCGACGGGCGGCACAAGCGAGCCGCCGAACTGGCGGCGGGGCCGCGCGGGCACGTCCTCAACATCGAGGACATCACCGCCCGGCTGATCGCGCGGACCTCCTGCGAGCCCGGACTCTCGCTCGTCTACCGCGCGCTGCTCGACTTCGACGGCGACGAGATCTACACGGCGCCCGCCGGTCCCCTCGCCGGATCCACCTTCGGCGACCTCCTGTTCGCGTACGCCGACTCCAGCGTCATCGGCCTGCTGCGCGCCGACGGCCGGGTGGAACTGAACCCGCCCTGCGACAGCGTCCTCGGCGCCGAGGACCGGATCGTGGTGATCACCGAGGACGACGACACCGCGGTCCCGGCAGGGGAGCGGCCGGCCGTCGACGACGCGGCGGTCGTGGCGGCGCCGCCCGCGCGGCCGTCGCCGCAGCGCTTCCTGCTGCTCGGCTGGAACCCCCGCGCCCCCCGCATCATCGAGCAGCTGGACGACGGCGTGCCCGACGGCTCCGTACTGGTGGTGATGGCGGAGGGCGAGGACCACCTGCGGGACGCGGACCGCTGCGCCCGCGTCCCCGGGCGGCGGATGCCGGTCACCGTCCTCGACGGCGACGTGACCGACCCGGACGTGCTGGCCGGGCTCGGGCCGCTGACGTTCGACCGGGCCGTCGTCCTCGGCTACGACGGCCCGGAGGCGGGCGGTCTCCCGCTGGCCGGTGACGACCGGACCCTGGTGACGCTGCTGCATCTGCGGGCCCTGGAGGAGGCCGCGGGCCGGGAGCTGGCCGTGGTGACGGAGATGGCCGACGACCGCAACCGGCTGCTCGCGCCCGCCCGCGAGGGCGCCGACTTCATCGTCGGCAGCCGGCTGATCAGCCTGCTGATGACACAGATCGCGGAGGACGGGGACCTCGCGGCGGTCTTCGACTGCCTGCTCGCGTCCACGGGGGAGACCCTCCACCTGCGGCCGGCCGCCGATTACGTCGTCACCGGACGCCCCGTCGGCTACGCGACCGTGGTGGAGGCCGGGCGCCGGCGCGGCCACTGCGTCATCGGATACCGGCTACAACCGGCCGGCCGGGTGAGCTGGGACGGCCCGGACCGCCCCGGCGCTCCGCGGGATCCCGCGCACGGGCTGCGGATCAACCCGGACAAGCGGGAGGCGGTGTGCTTCGGGCCCGAGGACTCGGTCCTCGTCCTGGCCCCCGGCTCCGCCCCGCCCGGCTCCCGCCCCCCGGGCGGAACCGCCGGCCGGGTCCCCCTCCAGGCCCCGGGCCGGCCGGCCGCACCCGAGGCGCGGCCGCGCGGCCAGGACGGCGACGGCGAGTCGGCGTGAGAGCCGCCCGGCCGGGCATGAGGGCCCCGTGGCCGCCAACATCCTCCGGACCTCCGGAAGCCCGAAGAGACCCGCCGACACCCCGGCCCCCACCCGTACCCGCACCGCGCGCACGCTGCGGGCCCTGCGGCGTACCGCGACCCGGGTCTGGGACGACAACGTCGCCGACTCGGCGGCCGCGCTGACCTACTACGCGGTGCTCGCGCTGGTCCCCGCCCTCCTGGTCTCGGTCTCCCTCGTCGGGCTCGCGGGCGCGGACACCCGCGAGCGCCTGATCACCGACCTCACCTCCTACGCGCCGCCCCAGTCGGCCGAGGTGCTGCGGGAGGCGCTGGCCGGTCTGACCGCGCAGCACTCCTCGATGTGGGTGCTCCTCTTCAGCGGGGTCGTCAGCGCGCTGTGGTCGGCCTCCAGTTACCTCGCCGTCTTCCGCCGCGCCCTGCACGCCATGCACCGCATCCCCGACACCCGTACGTCCCTGCACGCCGCCCACACCCTGCTGCTGACCGCTGCCAGCCTGCTGGCGCTGCTGGTGGTCGGGACGGCGACGCTGGTGGTGGGCGGCCCCTTCGCCCGGCGCGCCGGGGCCGCCCTGGGGTTCGGGGGCGGCAACACCATGGCCGCTCTGCGCTGGCCGGTGCTCCTGGTCGTCGTCGCCTCGTTGATCCTGATCCTCTTCCGGACGGGCCCCGCCGGCACGCGCGGGCTGCGCCAGGGGCTGCCGGGCGGCGTCCTGGCGGCCCTGCTGTGGCTCGGGGCTTCCGTCCTCTTCACCCTCTACACCGAGTTCGGCACGTACAACAGGCTGTACGGGTCCCTGGCCGGGGCGGTGGTGTTCCTCGTCTGGCTCTGGTTCACCAACCTCGCGCTCCTGACGGGCGCCCAGTTCAACGCGGCCCGCTCCGCCGGCCCTCCGGCCGACGGGGACGGCGGGGCGTGACCTCGGCGGGGCCCAGCCGCCGCGAGTCCGGCCGCCGCACGCGGTGCCCCGCACGCACTGTGGTCCCGGACCCCAGGGGGGTCCGGGACCACAGCGATCCTGGTCGGGAGGCGCGGGTCAGCGCTTGAAGATGTCCTTCATCTTCTCCTTGGCCTGGCGGGCGTCGCCCTTCGCCTTCTCGGTGCGGCCCTCGGCGGTCAGGCGCTCGTTGCCGACCGCGCGGCCGGCGGTCTCCTTGAGCTTGCCCTTGGCCTGCTCGGCCTCGGCACGGCCCTTCTCGTTCTCCGACACGGCTGATCACTCCTGAGGAGAGGGGAACAACGTACGACTCCTCGTATGGCCGCGAACCCGTACCTCAAACCCGGCAGGGGACCAGGACCTCGATGCGCTTGCCGCCCTGCGGCGTCTGCCTGATCGTGACGCTGTCCGCCAGCCGGCAGACCAGCGGCCAGCCGAACCCGCCGATACGGCTCGGACCGGCGTGCCGGGGGAGGGGGACGGGGGTGGCGCTGCTGGCGTCGGTGACCGCGAGCCGCAGTCCTTCGGCGCAGACGGAGGCACTGAAGTCGAGGAGCCCGCCACCATGCCGGATGGCGTTCGTCACCAGCTCCGACGTCACGAGCAGCGCATCGGTCAGGGCGTCCTCGGAGGAAACATCGTCGTTTTCAGGCCCGGTGCCGGCGCCGGTACGCACCAGGGCGGACGACTCCAGGAGCGCCCGCACGCGATCCCGCGCCTGCGCGGCGTTGAGCGGGACCGGGCGCGTCGCCGCGCTCTCGTCGTACAGCATCGTTCACCTCCTCGTGGATCTCGTCACGGCCGGACCGTCTTCGTCTGCCCGGCCCCGGCGCCGTCAATCACGGAGCCGGTCGTGGGGGTGAACGTCCACCGCTCACCCCCGGTGACGCGGCCGCTCAACGCCGCCGCGGCGGAACGGACACGACGATGGCCTCGTCCACGGTGGGCGCGAAGGTGAACACCTGGTCCGCGCCGGTGAGTTCGAGCAGCCGCGCCAGCCGGCCCGGCACGTTCCCCGCCAGTACCACCGGCCGGTCCAGGGCGGGCTGCAGCATCAGGCTGAGGGCGGTCGAATCCACGAAGGTCACGCCCGAGACGTCCAGGACGAACCGGGCTATGCCGGCGGCCTCCGGGTCCAGCGCCGTCCGCAGCTCGCCCACGCTGTCCATGTCGAACTCGCCCGCCATCACGACGACGCGTACGTTCCCGTCGGACCGCGCCTCCACGTAATTGGGCGCGTCGGTGCTGTGCGTGTCCATGTTTCCCACTCCGCTTCCTTGATCCGGGACCGCTCAGACGGCCCGCGGCAGTTTCACCACGGTGACGAAGAAGTCGTCGATCTGCTGGATCGCCCGGATGAACTGGTCCAGATCGACCGGCTTCGTCACGTACGCGTTGGCGTGCAGCTTGTAACTGCGCAGGATGTCCTCCTCGGCGGCCGAGGTGGTGAGCACGACCACGGGGATGTGCATCAGCTCCGGATCCGTCTTGATCTGTTCGAGCACCTGCCTGCCGTCGTACTTGGGCAGGTTCAGGTCGAGGAGGATCAGGTCGGGACGCGGAGCGCCGGTGTGCTCCCCGCGGCGGTAGAGGAAGTCCAGCGCCTCCAGGCCGTCCCGCACGACGTGCAGCCGGTTCCCGATCTTGTTGTCCTCGAAGGCCTCGCGGGTCATCAGCTCGTCGCCCGCGTCGTCCTCGACGAGGAGGACTTCCGCGGGAGTCGCCGCGGGACGGTCGGTGGGGAGGTTCATCGGCTGCTTCCTTCGGTGGCCGCGGCGGCTGCGGCCGGGGTGGGGGCGGAGTCCTGGCTGTCGGTGTCCACGGCGCCACCGGTGTCCGTGGTGGGCGGGACGGGGACGGGCACGGTGAAGACGATCCGGGTGCCCGTCGTGTGGGCGGTGTCGATCCGGATGCTCCCGCCCGCGTGTTCGACGATCTTCTTGCAGAGCGACAGGCCGATCCCGGTGCCGCCGTACGTCTCCCGGGCGTGCAGCCGCTGGAAGATGACGAACACCTTCTCGGCGAACTCGGCCGGGATGCCGATGCCGTTGTCGGTGACGGCGAACGTGTGGAAGCCGGGCTCGGCGTCGTCGCCGTCCAGCAGGGCGACCTCGACCCGCGGAGCGCGCTCGGGGGAGCGGAACTTGACCGCGTTGCCGATCAGGTTCTGCCAGAGCATGGTGAGCAGCGTCGGGTCGCCCACGGCCTCGGGGAGCCGCTCCGGCCGGACGATCTCGGCCCCGCTCTCCTCGACGGCGGCGGCCAGGTTGCGCAGGGCCCGGTCCAGCGTGTCGTCCAGGGCGAGGGTCTCGCGGGCGTCCTGCACCCGGCCGACCCGGGAGAAGGTGAGCAGGTCGTTGATCAGCACCTGCATCCGCTTGGCGCCGTCCACGGCGAAGGCGATGTACTGGGTGCCGCGCTCGTCGAGCTGGTCCCCGTACCGCTTCTCCAGCAGCTGGCAGAACGACGCGACCTTGCGCAGCGGCTCCTGGAGGTCGTGCGAGGCCACGTACGCGAACTGCTCCAGCTCGGCGTTCGACCGGCGCAGCTCCGCCGCCTGGGCGTCGAGCTCCGCGGCCGTGCGCTTGAGCTCCGTGGCGTGGCCCAGGGACGCGGTCAGCTCCTCGACGGTGCGGTGGCGCATGGCTTCCACCGCTCCCGCCAGCGACCGCAGGTCGGCCGGACCGGCCTGCGGGATCTCCTCCTCGAACGCCCCCTCCGCGACCCGCTGGGACGCCCTCCGCACCAGGGCGAGCGGCCGCAGGACCCCCACGTGGAGGAGGACGGCGAGGAGACCGCTCGTCACCAGGAAGGCAATCGCGAGGGCGAGGAGGATGTGGTCGCGCTCCGTTCGGGCCTCCCCGAAGGTGGCGCGCGCGTCGGTCTGCATGTGGTCCAGGCGGGCCTGCTGGGCCGCGATCCGCCGGCGCACCTCGGCGAAGTGCTCCTGGCCCGTCTGCACCGAGGGCGGCGTGCCGCCGGCGCGGACCGCGGCGATGGCGGGGGTCGCGAACGCGTCCCGCCAGGTCCGCGCGGCTTCCTCCACGGCCCGCAGGTCGTCCTGGGCGGCGGGCTCGTCGCCGAGGACCGCCGTCAGCTTCCGGGCCGCCTCGCGCTCGTTGCGCACACCCCGCTCGTACGGTTCGAGGAGGCTCGGTTCGTCGGCGAGGAGGTTGCCGCGGACCCCGGTCTCCTGGTCCAGCAGGGCGGTCTCCAGCCGGAGGGCCTCCCGCTGGGCCGGCAGGATCCCGTCGACGAGCCTGTTGCCCGCCGTCGTGGTGTTCGACAGCAGGGAGGCGCCGACCGCGCCGGTGCCGAGCACCATGACGGCCAGCAGCACGAGCACGCCCGTGAGCCACGCCCGCAGGCTCAGCCGTGGACGGCTCGCCCCGGCGCGCGGAGCGGCGGGGGCGGGTGCGGGGGACGGCGGGGTTCGTTCGGCGATGCTCACGCGGAGGTGTTCCATTCCAGGTGGAGTACGGCGACGTCGTCGGCCAGGCCACCCCAGTCCGCGGCGAGGTTCTGCGCCTCCCGGATCAGGGTGTCGACGAAGGAGTCGGCGGGCAGGCCGGTGTGCCGGCGGGCGATGTCCAGCAGGCCCGTCTCGTCGAGGCGGGCGTGGTCCGGCCCGACCCGCCCCTCGATGAGGCCGTCGGTGAAGAGCATCACGGCGTCGGCGGGCCCCATCGGGACCTCCGTGACGGGCCAGCCCGGGCCCCAGCCGGGCATGATGCCCAGGGCGGGCCCGCCGGGGACCTCGTGCAGCTCCACACCGGCCGCGGAGCGGAGCAGCAGCCCCGGGTGGCCGGCGCGCTGTACGTGGACGCCGGCGGCGCCCGGCGGGCGGGTGACGGAGATGAGGGTGGCGAAGATCTCCGGCCCGGCCCGCTCCGCCAGCAGGATCTCCTCCAGCAGCCTGAGCAGGTCCGCGCCGCGGGCACCGGCCATGACGAAGGCCCGCCAGGCCACGCGCAGGCACACCCCGAGCGCGGCCTCGCCGGGCCCGTGTCCCGAGACGTCGCCCACCACGGCGTGCGTGGCCCCGTCGGGGGTCTGCACGACGTCGTAGAAGTCGCCGCCGAGCAGCGTCTGGGCGCGACCGGGCTGGTAGCGGGCGCAGACGGTGACCGCGTCGTCGAGCAGGAGGGGCGTCGGCAGCAGGCCGCGTTCGAGGCGGGCGTTCTCCTCGGCGTGCAGCTTTCCGGCGTGCAGGGCGACGGCGGCCAGTTCGGTCCGCTTGCGCTGGATCGCGTAGCGGATGGCCCGCATGAAGACGTCGGCCTCCAGACGGCCCTTGACCAGGTAGTCCTGGGCCCCCGCCGCGACGGCCGTCAGCCCGGCCTGTTCCTCGGAGAGACCGGTCAGGACGACCACGGCGGCCTCGGCGGACACGGCCAGCACCTTGTTGAGGCCGTCTATCCCCTCGGCGTCGGGCAGGTGCAGATCGAGCAGGACGCACTGGGGCGGCTCGGCGGCGAGCAGGCGCAGGGCGTCGGCGAGCGTGCGGGCCCGGCCGAGCCGGACGTCGACTCCGCTGTCCTCCACCAGGGCCTCGACCAGCAGGGCGTCGCCCTCGTCGTCTTCTATGAGGAGGACGTAGGGCGGCCGGCCGCTCCAGAGCGCGAGGGCGGGGTCGTCCTCGGCGGAATGCTGGGACCCCAGGTCGAGAGTGCTCTCCATGGCGTTGTGTTTCCCTTCTCGCCACGGAGCGCGGACGTCCGACGGACGCCAGGTTGCGTCGAGCTCAGCTTAGGTCGATCATTTGTCGTTAGGCAATATTTTATCAAGTCAATTACCCTGCCCCACGCCAGCCCCCCGCACCACCCACGGCACTCCACCGTACGCGTTCGCCCGACGCCGTCCTCAGGCGCTGTCGGAGAGGCTCCGCCCGGCCCGCGGTACGGGGCCCGCGAAGTGGCCGCCGACCGCCTCCCGGAAGGCGGCCAGGCCCACCACCAGGGCTTCCACCGCCGCCGGCTCCATCCGGCCGAGGACCGCGGACATCTCGCGCGACCGGATGCCCCGCTGCTCGTCCAGCAGCGCGGCGCCCCGTGAGGTCAGGCGCAGCTCGATCTCCCGCCGGCTGGTGGGGCTCGTGGACCGCGTCAGCAGTCCCATGGCTTCCAGCCGGTCGCAGAGCCGCGTCACCGACGGCGGCCGCGAGCCGAGCACGGAGCCGAGCGTGCGCAGGTTGATCCCCGCGGCGTTCTCCACGACCAGCAGCGCCCGCATCTGCGAGGGCGAGACGGCGGGCGCCGGGGTGTCCTGGCCCCGGGCGCGCAACACCTCAAGGAGCTCGGCCGCGGCGCTCATCGCCGCGGACGTCTCCTCGTACGGGCCGGAACGACCGCCTGATCGGGGCATGGTGCCCACTGTGCCATCGGCGGACGCGGGATGTCGCCTTCCGGACGCGAACGTCCCCGGATCCACCGCGCCCCCTCCTCCGGTACGCCCCCCGGGGCCCCCGGGCCCCGCCGTCACTCCCGCTCCGCGCCGGGCTCCCCGCCGTCCCGGCCGTGCCAGTCGAGGCAGACGACCATGGCGTCGTCGGCGGCCTGGATCCGGCCCCGGTGCCCGGAGAGCTCCTCCAGGATCGCCCGCGGGACCTGGGAGGGCGGCAGCAGCTGCGTGGTGAGGATGGCCCGGGTCAGCGCGTGCAGGCTGTACGGCTCCCCGCCGGGCGAGGCCACGTCGTAGACCCCGTCGCTCAGGAAGAACAACCGGTCACCGGGCTGGACCCGGAAGCGCTGGCAGGTGTAGACGGTGTCCTCGAACATGCCGAGCGGCAGCTGCGGTTCCAGGTCGATCGGTTCCACGGAGCCCTGCCGGAGCCGCCAGATCCGGGGCGACCCGGCGTCGATGATCTCGACGTCGCCGGTGTCCAGGCAGAAGCGGAGCAGGAGCATGGCCAGGTGCTGGCGCCCCCGGTACTGGCCGTACACGGCCTGGTCCGCCAGGGAGGCCTGGTCGACCAGGCCGAGACCGGCCCGCCGGGCGTTGCGCAGGGCGCTGACGGCGAGGTTGGTCAGCAGGGAGGCGTCGATGCCCTGCCCCATGCCGTTGTTGACGGTCAGCGTCAGATGTTCGGCGGAGGCCGACCAGTCGAAGCTGTCCCCGTAGATGGCGTAGGCGGGCTCCAGCTGGCCGCCGAGGTCGTACTCGGGCCGGGAGCAGGAGCGCCCCGGGAGCAGCTGCCACTGCATCTCCGCCGCCAGGGTGAGCCGGGTCGCCCGCCTCGCCTGGAGGAACAGGTCGGTGTCCCGTTCCGCGACGAGGATCTCGTGGCCCAGGGCGTCCGCGACGTCCTGGAGCTCCCCGAGCAGACCGGGATCGTACGCGTCCGCCGGGAAGTGCGCGCTGAGCACCCCGATGCGGTCGCCGCGCACGGTCACCGGCAGGTGGGCGGTGACCGTGGCGCCGGTTTCGAGCACGTACGGCTCCTGGGCGCCGAAGGCCCGGCCCTGCGGGCTGCTGTGCACCGACACCGGATCGGCGGTGAACGGAAGTGCGATGACGGGCTGGAGTCGGGTCATGGCGTAGTCCGCCATCAACAGTTCGACGCGGTCCGCGCGGTACCGCTGGAGCAGGACGTCGCGCACCTTGTCGAACAGCTCGTGAGGGGCCGCATTCCGCAGAATGCGCTCCACTCCCTCGGGTCGTGCCACCGGCCTGGGTCCTGCCTCTCTGGGAACTGCCACTATGGAGGACCACGAAGCCGCCGGTCCGTCGGGCAAGGGCGACTCGTACATCCGGTAGGGAGTGTCACATGAGTCAGAGGCCGGTCGACTCCTCCCGGCCCGTCACGTCGGCGGTGGCGGAGATGAGCGGCCTGATCGAGCTGCTGGAGGTGGTGTGGGAGCGGGGCCGTGACACGGTCTGCGCCCCTCCCGTCTCCTCGGCGCAGGCGCGGGTCCTCTTCCTGATCGACGGGAACGGGGAGATGAACCTGCGCGCGCTCGGCAAGCTGCTGGGAGCGGCTCCGCCCTCGGTGACCAGGCTGTGCGACCGGCTCCAGGCCGTCGGGTTCCTGGAGCGCCAGCCCGGGCCGGAGGACCGCCGCGAGATCCGGCTGGAGCTCACGCACGCGGGCCGGACGTACCTCGGCGAGCTGCGGGTCCGCCGGGAGGAGGCGCTGACGGAGGCGATGGCCGCCATGCCGGCGGCCTCCCGGGCCGCCCTGGCCCTGGGCCTGGCCGACTTCCGCGCGGCCGTCGCGCGCCCGCTGAGGCTGCCGTCCCCGGAGGCGCCGGCGCCGCGCACGGCCACGGCCTGAACGGCAGTGGCATACGGCCGCCCGCCGCCCGCCCGACCACGACGGCCCGACCGGCACAGGGGTGGCCGGCAAGCGTGGTGACGAGCCGTCAACTGTACGGACGTACGTCTGTTCGGGGCGTCACGATGACGGGTGAGGGTGCGCCCGGCCGTCCGGGGCGGGATTGCGCCCGCACCGCCGGATGGTAGATAGTTGCCGAGGGGAAACTATTCTGCCGTCCAAAGTGAAGAGGTGAGGGGCCCGCGCTGCGAGTCCTTGTCTATGGCCAGTTTCCCGGGGCCTTCCGCCCAGACGAGCCGAACCGTCACAGGACTGACGTACGCCACCGCCCCCTGCCCCGTCCTCGTGGTCGATCCCGAGGGGGCGCTGTCCCTGGTGAACCAGGCCGCCGCCGTGCTCTTCCCGAGGGCCCGCATCGGCGCCGACCTGAGCGCCGCGGTGCCCCGCTGGATCACCACCGCCCACCGGCTCCTCAAGAGCGGCGGCCGGCTCCCGGCCGCCGGCCAGTCCCTGGCACCCGCCGACGGGCCCGTCGGCGACCGCAGCTTCGCGGCCCACCCGACCCGCCTGGAACACGGCGACGTCGCCTGGTGGTTCATCGACGACACCGAACGCCGCACCACCGCCGAGGCGTTGGCCGTGGAGCGCCGCAGGACGGAATTCCTCGGCCTGGCCTCCAACGCGCTGCTGTCCTCCCTCAACGTCGACCGCTGCATGGCCGTCACCGCGCAGCTCGCGGCGGAACACCTCGCCGACGGCGCCCTCGTGGTCGGCCGGGCCTCGGGCCGCACCCACGCCGTCGTCTTCTGCGGCCGGGGCGGGGAGCCCCGCGCCGGCCGCCTGACCATCGACCCCTCCGCGCTCCCCGGCCTGGCCGAAGCGCTCCAGGGCTTCCCGCCGGTGCCCTCCCGCTGGGTGGACCCGGCGCTGGCGCCGCCCTGGGTGGTGCCCGAGGGGTTCGGCACCGTCGGATCGATGGTGGTCACCCCGCTGCCCGGCCCCGGAGTGGCCGCCGGAGCCCTCGTCCTGCTCCGCCAGGACGGCAAGGCCGCCTTCGACGACAACGAAGAGGTCTTCGCGCGGCTCTTCGCCGCACGGGCGGGAGCCGCGATGTCCGCCGCGCGCCTCTACGCCGAACAGACCTCCATCACCGAGACCCTCATGCGGGACCTGCTGCCCCCCGCCCTGCGCCACATCGACGGGATCGAATTCGCCGGGGGCTACCGGCCGTCCGGCGACGGTCACCGCATCGGCGGCGACTTCTACGACGTCCACCCGCCCGCCGTCCCCTCCCCGGACCCGGAGGAGGCCGGCAGCGGTGAGACCCTCGTCGTCCTCGGGGACGTCTGCGGCAAGGGACTGGACGCCGCCGTACTCACGGGCAAGATCCGCAACACCCTCCAGGCCCTCCTGCCCATGGCCTCCGACCACCGGCGCATGCTCCGCCTCCTCAACGGGGCGCTCCTCAACTCGCACCACGCCCGCTTCGCCACCCTCGTCCTCGCCTCGGCCGCCCGCCACGACGGCAGGGTCAGGCTCCGGCTGACCAGCGCCGGCCACCCGGCGCCGCTGCTCGTACGCGCCGACGGCAGGGTGGAGGAGGTGGCGACCCGGGGGACGCTCGTCGGGGCCCTGCCGGAGATCGAGGCCGTGACCGCACACGCGGAACTCGCCCCCGGTGAGAGCTGCGTGCTGTTCACCGACGGCTTCACCGAAGCCAGGGGCGGGCCACTGGGAGGCGAACTGTTCGGCGAGACCCGGATGCAGCAGGTCCTCTCCGCGTGCGCGGGGATGCCCGCGGAGGCGATCGTGGAGCGCGTGCAGATGCTGGTCTCCCAGTGGATCGGCGCCGGCCGCCACGACGACATGGCCATCGTCACCATCACCGCGCCGCGGACCAACCACCTCAGCGCGGTCGGCGGACACGGCCCCGGAAGGTACACGGCATGAGCGCCACCGCCTCCGCGGCGGCGCCGCACCCCTGGGCGGAACGCCTCTGGGAAGCGGTCCTCGCCCAGGACGAGGCCGCCGCCCGCGCCGTCGTCCTCGCCGCCGCCGACGGCGCGGGCACCGAGAGCGCCCTGCTCGACGTCATCGGCGCCGTACAGCGCCGGGTCGGCGCGGAATGGGCCGCCGACCGGATCACCGTGGCCCAGGAACACGCGGCCACCGCCATGAACGACCGGGCCGTCTCCGCCCTCACCGCGCGGACCCCGCCACCGCCCCCGGCCCGGGGCGGCGGGCACATCACCGTCGCCTGCGTGGACGGGGAGTGGCACGGCCTGCCGGCCAGACTGCTCTGCGAGGTCCTGCGCCTGCGCGGCTGGCAGGTCGACCACCTCGGCACCCTCGTCTCGCCCCCGCGGCTCGTCGAGCACCTCCACCGCACCGGACCCGCAGCCCTCTGCCTCTCCGGCTCCCTGGCCACCCGGCTCCCGGTGGCCCACGCCACCATCTCCGCCTGCCAGGCGGCGGGCGTCACCGTACTCGCCGGGGGCTCCGCCTTCGGCGGCGACGGGCGCTACGCCCGGATGCTCGGCGCCGACGCCTGGGCGCCCGACGCCCGCGCCGCCGCCGACCGCCTGGCCGCGGGCCCCCTGCCGCGCCCCCGCCCGGGCCACGAACGCGCCGACGACCTGCCCCACCTGCGCGACCAGGAGTACACCCTGGTCACCCGCTCCGCCCCGCAACTGGTCAGGGCCGTCATGACCGGCCTCGCCGGCGCGCTGCCCGCCCTGCGCGACTACTCCGACCGGCAACTCCAGCAGACGGCGCAGGACATCGCCCACATCGTCGAGTTCCTCGGTGCGGCGCTCTACGTCGACGACGAGGACCTCTTCGCGGACTTCCTGGGCTGGACCGCCGACATCCTCACCGCCCGTCACGTCCCCGCGGGCGTGCTGCTCCCCGCCCTGGACCTGCTCGGCGCCGAACTGGGGGACTTCCCCCGGGCCACCCGGCTGATCCGCCATGGCGCCGGGGAGCTGAACGACCGTCCCGTCCCGAAGGCACACCGATGACCACCAGCCCACCGCTCCCGCCCCTGGTCCTCACGGTGTGCGTACCGGAGGCCGGTGACCGGAGCGTCGTCATCGCCCTGGACGGCGACCTCGACGACGAGACGTGCCACCTGCTGGTGGACCTGGTGGACCGCGAACTCGGCGCGCGGCCGGACGTGGGGCACCTGCGCCTCGACTGTTCGCGCCTGCTCGTGTGCGACTCCATGGGCCTGTCGGCGCTGCTGCTGGTCCGACGACGGACGAACGCGGCCGGGATCCGTCTCCACCTCGACGGCAGACGGCCCTCGCTGGGGCGAATCCTCACCCTGACCGGCACCCTGGAGCACCTGACCGGCCTCCCCGCCGGGGAGGCCCGCGACGACCGCCGCGGCCGCGAACGCCCCTGACACACCCTGCGGTACGCGGCTCAGCCGGCCGGGACGGGCCAGGAGACGCCGGTCTCGACCGGGGCGGCGTAGTCGACCCCGGGGACGGAGAAGCCGTAGAGGCGGCGGACCTCGTCGCGGAACCAGTCGAGGTCGGCGAGTTCCGCGATGGTGTCGCTGGTGGCGGCGCTCCAGCGCGCGGCGACGGCCGCCTGTACGGCGGGGTCGAGCTCCCAGGTGTCGAGGCGGACCCGGCCCTCGTCGTCGAGGTCGAGCGGCAGGACGCCGGTCAGCTGGTCCCACAGCCGCGTCAGCTGGCCGGCCGGATCCACCATGGCCGCCCCGAGTACGCCGCGCAGCAGCCCGGTGTACAGGGCGATGCCCGGGATGGCGGTGGAAGACTGGGTGACGGCGGCGGCGTTGACCGACGTGACGGCCCGGCCGCCCACCGACGCGCGGAGCCGCTCGTCCAGCGTCCGCGCGGTCGCTTCGAGATGGGCCTTCGCGGCGCCGATGGTGCCCTGCCGGTAGATCGCCGCGGTGAGGGGCGAGCCGATGTAGGACAGGGCGGCGGTGGTGAACCCGGGCGCGAGCAGGGCCCGGTCGGCCAGGAAGGTGATCCACCGCTCCCAGTCGGCGCCGCCCATCACCGCCACGGTCTGCTCGATGTCGTCGCCCTCGGCCGGCGCGGCGGTGACCTCCTTGACCTCCGGGGCGCCGTGCTCGTCGAAGACCAGGGTCTTGGTGGTGTGCGGCGAGCCGACCGGCTTGAGGGCCGAGGCGTACACCGCGCCGGTGTCCGGGTCGGTGCGGCGGGGCGCGGCGACCGAGTAGACCAGGAAGTCGAGCCGTCCCCCGAACCGCTCGGCGAGCAGGCCGGCGACCTGCTCCTTCATCGCGTCGCCGAACGCGTCACCGTTGAGGAAGACCATGTCCCGCCCGTGCTCCCGGGCGAGCCGGGCGGTGGCGGCGGTGCGGTACCAGCCGGCCGTGCCGGTGCGGCGCCCGGGCGCCTTCTCCAAGCAGACGCCGATGCCCCGGATTCCGGCCCGGGCCATGCCCGCGACCGTGGCGGCCAGGCCGTACCCGGCGGAGGAGCCGATGACCAGCGCCACCGGCCCCTCACCCGCGGCGGGGGCGGCCGCGGGGGCGGGGACGGCCCGCCACATGTCCTCCACCAGCCGCAGGCAGCCGTCGGGGTGGGAGTCGAGGAACAGGAAGCCCCGGCTCTTGGGTGCGATGACGCGTTCGCTCATGGTGTGCGGTCCCGGGTGTCGTCACGGACGAGGACGCGGCGGCCGTCGCGGCCGCCCCGTCCCGCCAGTCTGTGTCCCGGCCGGCCGGCGCGGTGATCTTGACCGGCACAACGATGCCCGGCCGGACTTGGAGGGTTCCCCTCTGGTCCCGCACCCGCTCCGGGCTCAGGGGCGGGTACGGGTCAGCAGCGGGGGAGCGGGATTCGGCAGGGGAGTGGCCGCGGCGGGGGAGAGGCCGTCCAGGACGAGGCTCACGTAGCGCCGCCAGCCGCCGTCGGCCGGGTCCATCGTCCAGAGCACGCTCACGAGCATGCCCATGACCCGCTTCAGGTCCTCGGGCACGAGGTCCCCCCGGATGACGCCGGCCCGCTGGCCCCGCGTCACCAGCGGGTCGAGCGCGTCGAAGAAGCGCGCGCTGGTTTCCGCGGTGAAGATCCCGGCGTTGCGCGCCGCCGTGAGGACGTGGTGCTCCTGCGCCGCCGCCGTCAGAGCCGCCTCGATCACCGCGGTCAGCCCGCGGCGCGGGTCCTCGTCGCCGAGGGCCCGGTCGATGACGGGGCGGACCTGCCCGGTGAACTGCTGGTCCAGCACCGCCCGCAGCAGGGCCCCCTTGTCGGGGAAGCGGCGGAAGAGCGTCGCGATGCCCACCCCGGCCCGCCGGGCGATCTCGTCGAGCGGTGCCTCGGGGCCCTGCTCGGCGTAGACGTCGCGGGCCGCCCGCACGATCTTCTCCACGTTGCGCAGCGCGTCGGCGCGCAGGGGTCTGGGGGTTTCGGTGGGCACCCGCCAAGCCTAACAACCGAGGGCCGGCCCTCAGTTCGAGTTGACACCCCGCGAGCCCTGAAGTGATAGTTGACTACTGAATAGCTCTGACGTCCTCACGCCCCACCGCGCCCGGCCGGCGGGGCGGCCGACCCACGCCCCGAGGGACCTCCATGCCCCAGCCGCCCACGGCTCCGCAGACCGGCAAAGTGATCGCCACGCTCGCCCTCGCGGGCGTCACCGCCGCCGTCATGCAGACCCTGGTCACCCCGCTCCTGGCCGACCTGCCGAAGCTCCTGCACACCTCCTCCTCCGACTCCGCCTGGGTCGTCACCGCCACGCTCCTGGTCGCGGGCGTCTGCGTCCCCATCAGCGGGCGCCTCGGCGACATGCTCGGCAAGCGCCGCATGCTCCTGGCGTGCGCGGTGCCGCTGATCCTCGGATCGGTGGTGTGCGCCCTGTCGGGCAGCGTCGTCCCGATGATCGTCGGCCGCGGCCTCCAGGGCATCGGCATGGGCATGATCCCGCTCGGGATAGCCCTGCTCCGCGACCTCGTGCCCGCCGAGAAGCTCAGCTCCTCCATCGCGCTGGTCAGCGCCTCCATGGGCATCGGCGGCGGCATCGGCCTCCCGCTCTCCGCCGCGGTCGCCCAGTACGCCGACTGGCGCTTCCTCTTCTGGGGGGCCGCCGGGCTCGCGACGGCCGTCGCCGCCATGATCCTGGCCTTCGTACCCGACGTCCCCGCCGGAGCGCGGGGCCAGCGCTTCGACTTCGCCGGCGCGGTGGGCCTGGCCGTGGGCCTCGTGTGCCTGCTGCTGGCCGTGTCCAAGGGCGCCGACTGGGGCTGGGGCTCGGTCACCACCCTCGGCCTGTTCGCCGGCGCTGTCGTCGTCCTGGGCGCCTGGGGGTGGTTCGAGTGGCGCACCACGCACCCGCTCGTGGACCTGCGCACCACCGTCCGCCCGCGCGTCCTGCTGACGAACCTCGCCTCCGTCTTCATCGGCTTCGGCATGTACGCGAGCATGCTGGTCGTCCCGCAGCTCCTCCAGTACCCGAAGGCCACCGGCTTCGGACTCGGCCAGTCCATGCTGGCGGCCGGTCTGTGGATGCTGCCCGGCGGCCTGATGATGATGGCCGTGTCCCCGCTCGGCGGCCGGCTCACCAACGCCCGCGGCCCGAAGGTCACCCTGGTCTGCGGCGCCCTCGTACTGGCCGCGGGCTACGCCGCCGCCCTGCTGCTGTCCGGCACCGCCCCGGGCCTCATGGTCGCCGCCATGGTCGTCAACAGCGGTGTCGCCCTCGCCTACGGGGCCATGCCGGCCCTGATCATGGGAGCGGTGCCCGTCGCGGAGACCGGCGCCGCCAACGGCTTCAACACGCTCATGCGCTCCCTGGGCACCTCCGTCGGCGCCGCCGTGGTCGGCGTGGTCCTGGCCCACATGACCACCACGGCCGGCGGCCTCACCCTCACCTCGGAGAGCGGCTTCCGTACCGGCCTGCTGCTGGGCGGCGCCCTCGCACTGGTCTCCGCCGCCGTGGCCGCCCTGATCCCGGCCCCGCGCACGCAGCCGCGTACGCCGAGGGATCCGGCGGGCCCGGCGGCCGAGACCGCCCGCGCGTCCGCGGGCACCTGACGGCCGGCCCGCCCGGGGGACGCGGCCGGCGCCCGGTGGTTAGCATGCGGGAATGGAGACCCGCGTGGGCCAGGTGCGCGTCCACCACGTGGAGCACGGCAGAGGCCGGCCCGTGCTGGTCCTCCACGGCGCCGGCGTCGACCACCGCGAGGCCGAAGCGTGCTTCGAGCGGGCCCTCGACGGGGCCGCCGGACTGCGGCGGATCTATCCCGACCTCCCCGGCATGGGCCGCACGCCCGCCCCCGCGACGCTGCGCTCCGCCGACGACGTCCTCGACACGCTGCTCGGCTTCGCCGACGAGGTCACGGGCGGGTCCGCGTACCTGCTCATCGGGCACTCGGCGGGCGCGTACTACGCGGCGGCGATGGCCGCGCGGCGCCCGGCCCGCGTCGCCGGCCTGGCGCTCGTCTGCCCCTTGACGCCGGAGGTCCGCGAGGTCCCGGTGCACCGTGTCGTCGCCGGGTCCGGCGGGCTGGGGGACGAGGTCTTCCGGAGCTACTTCGTCATCCAGACCCCGGAGATGCTCGACCGGTACGAGCGCTACGTCGCCCCGGCCGCCGCCCTCGTCGACCAGGCGGCGCTCGAACGGATCGGGGCCCGGTGGGCCCTCACCCCCGAGGCCGCACCGGCCTACCCCGGCCCGACCGCGGTGGTGGCGGGGCGGCTGGACTCCACCGTCGGGTACGCCGCCGCCATCGACCTGGCCCGCCGCCATCCGCGCGCCTCGCTCACCGTGGCCGACGAGACGGGCCACGCCCTGCCCCACGAGCGGCCCGCGCTCCTGCGCGCCCTCCTCGCCGAGTGGCTCGTACGCGTCGACCGCGCGGGCTGACCCGCGTACGAGGCGCCGGGCCCGGGGGGCCGGCCCACGGGCCCGGCGCGTACGGGCGGGGTGGGCACCCGCTCGGAGGGGGAGGGGGCAGGTGCCCACGGGTGACGGCCGGCGGCCGCTCATCGGGCCGGCCGCCCTGTTCCAGCGTAAGCCGCGCTCCCGCCCCCGCGCCCGCGCGACTGGTCGCGGTCAGCGGGCCGGGTAGTCCGTGTAGCCGCGGGCGTCGCCGCCGAAGAAGGTGGCCGGGTCCGGGGTGTTGTACGGGCCCGCGCTGCGCAGGCGCCCGGGCAGGTCCGGGTTGGCCAGGAAGAGGGCGCCGAAGGCGAGGACGTCGGCGATGCCGTCCTCGATCAGGGGCAGGGCGCGGTGGTCGGTGGGGCCCTGCGTCGCGGGGTTCAGCACCAGCGGCCCGGAGAACAGCTTGCGCAGCGCGAGGGTGGACTCCCGGCTCTCGGGGCTCACCTCCATGACGTGCAGGTAGGCCAGGCCGAGCCCGTCGATCTCCTTGACCAGCGCCTCGTACGCGGGCTGGGGGTCGGGCTCGGAGATGTCGTTGTACGGGTTCCCGGGGGAGACGCGCAGGGCGGTCCGCTCGGCGCCGACCGCGGCGGCCACCGCCTTGACCACCTCCACCGCGAAGCGGATCCGGTTCTCCACCGGGCCGCCCCACTCGTCGGTGCGCAGGTTCGAGCCCGGGGCCAGGAACTGGTGGATCAGGTAGCCGTTGGCCCCGTGCAGCTCCACCCCGTCGAAGCCGGCCTCGACCGCGTTGCGCGCGGCCTGCGCGTAGTCCGCGATGGTCTGCCGGACCTCGGCCCCGGTCAGCTCGCGCGGGGTCACGTAGTCCTTCATGCCGTCGGCGGTGAACAGCTGCCCGCTCGGCGCCACCGCGGACGGGGCCACGGGCACGAGAGCGTCGGGCAGCAGCGAGGGGTGGCCGATCCGGCCGGAGTGCATCAGCTGGGCGAAGATCCGGCCCCCGCTGGCGTGGACGGAGTCGGTGACCGCGCGCCAGGACGCGACCTGCTCGGCGGTGTGCAGGCCGGGGGTGAAGGGGTAGCCCTGGCCGACGGCGGAGGGCTGGATCCCTTCGGTGATCACCAGTCCGGCCGAGGCGCGCTGGGTGTAGTACTCGGCCATGAGGGGGGTCGCCACGCCGCCCGCGCCCGCCCGGCTGCGGGTCATCGGCGCCAGGGCGATCCGGTTGGACAGGGTGGTGCCGGGAATGCGGACCGGTTCGAAAGCGCTGGTCATCTTCGCCTCGCAGAGTTAGTTGGCCGACCAATGATTGGCTGCGATGTCAGCGTACCGCATTACTTGGCCGACCAAACTAAATGCGGGGCGGCGGGTAGAATTCCCCTGACAGCGGCCGGGCGGCCCGCCCACCGGCCGCGCCCACCGGCCCGATCCGCCGGACCCACCTGCCCAGGAGGCGCGCCCCGATGACAGCGGAACCCGTCCAGGAGCCGCGCACCACCCCGGCGTGCGCGGCGCCCGGCGCCGTACTGGACGGACCGGTGAGCCATGCGATCAGCCGGGTCTCCCGGCTCCACCGGATCGCGGCGGGCCGCGTGCTGCGCGACCTCGGGCTGCACCCCGGGCAGGAGTTCGTGATGATGCACCTCTGGGACAGCGGCGCGGTGCGCCAGTCCGAGCTGATCAAGGCCGTCGGCCTCGACCCCTCCACGGTCACGAAGATGCTCCAGCGCCTGGAACACGCGGGCCACGTCCGCCGCCGCCCCGACCCGGCCGACCGGCGGGCCTCGCTGGTGGAGGCGACGGAGACCAGCTGCGGGCTCCTGGTCGAGGTCCGCAAGGCCTGGGGCGAGCTGGAACGCCAGACCCTGGACGGCCTGGACGCCGGCGAACGCGCCGAACTCGCCCGCCTGCTGGGCAGGGTCGAAGCCACGCTGTGGACGGAGCTCACCCGCGGCGGCGGGGACGCGTGCGCCGCCGACCCCAAGAGCCCGTGCGCGTGAGCGGGGTCCAGCGGCGGTAGACGGCCGTCGCGGCGCGGACGAACGGGGGGATCAGCGGGTCCGGGCGCTGGGACGATACCCGTACGGTATCGGGCGGTTCGGTATCGGTCTTGGACAGCCGGAGCACCGGGCGGTGGAATCGGCGCATGACCGAAACTTCGCTCGCCGACCCCGCCGTGCACGTCGCCGGCGCCCGTGAGATCGCCCGCGACCTGCTGGTGATCCCGGACCGCGGGATCCCGCTCGTCCCCAACATCGGCGTCATCGGCGGCACCCGGGCCGTCCTCGTCGTCGACACGGGCATGGGCACCGCCAACGCCGAGGAGGTCCTCGCCCTGGCCTCCGATGTGGCCGGCGGGCGCCGGCTGTACCTGACCACGACGCACTTCCATCCCGAGCACGCCTTCGGGGCGCACGCCTTCGACGGCCGGGCCACGTACATCGCCAACCGCGCCCAGGCGGACGACCTGGCGCGGAAGGGTCCGGGCTACCTGGAGATGTTCCGCGGCCTCGGCGCGTCGGTCGCCGACCGCCTCGACGCCGCCGTCCGGGTACCCACCCCCGATGTCGTCTACGACGACGCGTACGACCTGGACCTCGGCGGCCGCACGGTACGACTGCGCCCCACCGGCCGGGGGCACACCAGGGGGGACCAGGTGATCGAAGTACCCGACGCGGGCGTGCTCTTCACCGGCGACCTGGCCGAGACCGGCCAGTTCGCGATCTTCCCCTGGTTCCCGCCGTACGACACCGACGTCTCCGGCACCGGCTGGCTGGCGGTGATGGAGCGGCTGGCGGCCGACGGCCACCGGGTGGTGGTTCCCGGCCACGGCGAGGTCGGCGGCCCCCGGGTGCTCGCCGACGTCCGCGACTACCTGCGCGAGCTGCGCGACGAGACCTGGCGGCGACGGGACTCCGCGGGGGAGGAGAGCGAGATCATCGCCGAGGTCAGGGCGCTGCTGATCGAACGGCACCCGCAGTGGAGCGGACAGGAGTGGATCGAGAAGGGCGTCGGCTGCCTGTGCGCCGAACACTCCGCCTGACCCGGCCGAGTCGGGGAGGCGAGGACGTCAGAACGTCAGCCGCAGCAGCGCCCCGCCGCCCGGAGCCGCCCGCGCCGTCAGCTCGGCCCCGTGCGCCCGCGCGATCTGCCGGGCCATCGCCAGCCCCAGCCCGGACCCGGGCAGGGCGCGGGCGCTCCCGGCCCGGTAGAAGCGGTCGAAGACGTACGGGAGGTCCCCCTCGGCGATCCCCGGGCCGTGGTCCCGGACGGTCAGCTCCGGCGCGCCGCCCGGCCCCACGGTCAGGTCCACCTCCACCGGCCGGCCCGGCGGGCTGAACTTCGCGGCGTTGTCCAGCAGGTTGCCGACGAGCCGGCTCAGCCGCGCGGGCACCCCGTCGACCGTCACCGGGGTCGTCCTGACCCGGAACTCCGTGCTGGGCCAGTGGGCGCGGGCCGCCTCCGCGCAGTGGTCGACCAGCGCCCCGAGCTGTACCGGTTCCACCAGCGCCTGCGGCTCCTCGTCCCTGGCCAGCTCGATCAGGTCGTTGACCAGGCCCGTCACCTCCCGCAGCTGCCGGCCCAGCGCCAGCGACGCCCGCTCGCGCTGCTCCGGCGTCAGCCGCTCGCCCCGCGCCAGCAGTTCGGCGTTGGTGCGCAGGGCGGTGAGCGGGGTCCGCAGTTCGTGCGAGGCGTCGGCCACCAGCCGCCGCTGGGCGGTGACCGACTGCTCCAGTTCCGCCAGCATGGTGTTGAAGCTCCGGGCCAGCCGGGTGATCTCGTCCTCGCGCCCCGGCGGGGGCAGGTCGATGCGGTGGCGCGCGTCCCGGGTGGCGGCGATCCGCTCGGCGGTCGCGGTGAGCCGGGTGACGGGCGCCAGGCCGGTCCGCGACACCCAGTACCCGAGCACCGCCGCCAGCAGCACCCCGGCGGCGGCGGTCACCGCGAGCCAGCGGGCGGCCCGGTCGATGCCCAGTTCCACCTTGTCGGAGCGCAGGGCCACCTGGAGGGCGCGGCCCTTCAGGAAGTTCGTGGTGAGCATCCGCGCGGGATGGCCCTCGACGACGATGTCCGTGTAGTACGGGGCCATCTTCCGCTCGGCGACCAGCCGGGTCTGCGGAGCCACCGGCATCCGGTACGCGTGCTCGCCGCCCTTCGGGTCCGCGCCCGGATCGGCGGGCACGATCTGGACGCAGGCGGGCGCCGCCAGGTACTGGCACGACCAGGAGGCCATCCCGGGCGGGGAGTCCCCGTACTCGTCGGCGGCCCGCCGGGCGGCCTCGGTCAGGCTCAGGTCCAGCTGCCCGTACAGCGCGGACCGGCCCTGGAGGAAGGCCGCGCCGCAGACGCCGACCGCGACGAAGGCCACGGCGGCGGTGACGGCGATCGCCAGCCGGGTCCGCAGCTGCCGGCGCCGCCGCCAGGGCGGCAGGGGCCGCTCCGCACCCGGGGTCACCGGACGTCCAGCCGGTAGCCCACCCCGTGGACGGTGTGCACGAGCCGGGGCTCCCCGCCGGCCTCCAGCTTCCGCCGCAGGTAGCCGACGTAGACGGCCAGGGAATTGGAGTCCGGGCCGAAGTCCCGCCCCCAGACCCGCTCCAGGATCAGCTCCCGGGCCAGGACCTGCCCGGGGTGGCGCAGCAGCAGCTCCAGCAGGGCCGCCTCGGTCCGGCTGAATTCGAGCGTACGGACGCCGCGCCGGCCGGTCCGGGTGACCGGGTCCAGGACGAGATCGGCGTACCCGAGGCAGACCGGCCCGGCATCCGCCGGGTCGGGGGCGGCGCGCCGCAGCAGAGCCCGCACCCGGGCCACGAGCTCGTCCAGGGCGAAGGGCTTCACGAGGTAGTCGTCGGCCCCGGCCTCCAGACCGTCCACCCGCTCGCTGACGGAGTCCAGCGCCGTCAGCACGAGCACCGGCGTACGGTCGCCCACCGCGCGCAGCCGGCGGCACACCCCCAGGCCGTCCAGCACCGGCATCATCACGTCCAGGACCACGGCGTCCGGCTCCCACGCCGCCACCTCGGACAGCGCCGCCAGCCCGTCGGCCGCCCCCCGTACCTCGTACCCCTCGACGGACAGCCCGTCCTGTACGGCGGCCCGCACCTCGGGTTCGTCGTCGACCACCAGAATCCGGTACCTGCTCGCGGAGCTCATGGACAAAGCCTGCCAAAGCCCTGCGCCGTAACTCTTAGAACCCTCTTAAGGCACACCGGCAGGGTGCCACCATGACCACCTCACACCTCTCCGTAGTCATCGGCGCGGGCGGCACCGGCGGCCACATCTATCCGGGTCTGGCGCTCGCCGAAGCCCTGCGCACGGCCGTGCCCGGAGCCGTGATCTCCTTCGTCGGCACCGAACGGGGCCTGGAGACCGAGCTGATCCCGGCCGCCGGATACCCCCTCCACACCGTCGACATGATCCCCTTCGACCCGGCCCTGGGAGCCAGGCGCTATCTGCTCCCGGCGGCGCTGCTGCGCTCGGCCGGGCAGGCCAGGTCCGTGATCCGGGCCCAGGGCGCGCAGGTCGTCGTGGGCATGGGCGGCTACCCGAGCGCGCCCGCCGTGCTCGGTGCCCGGATGGCCGGGCTGCCCGCGGTGATCCACGAGTCCAACGCGGTCCCGGGCCGCGCCAACCGGTTCGCGGCCCGGCTCACCCCGCACGTCGCCGTCGCCTTCGACCGCAGCCGCCCCCACCTCGCGGGCGGCGACCGGGCCCTGACCACCGGCATGCCCATATCGGCCGCCCTGGCGGAGCTCGCCACCCGCACCCCCGCCGAGCGCACCGCACTGCGCGCCGAAGCCCGCCGGGCCCTGGGGGTACCGGAGGGGCGCCGGCTCGTCGTCTTCAACGGTGGCAGCCTCGGCGCGCTCCGCCTGACCGGGGCGGCCGTCGCCCTGGCGGCGCGGTGGCAGGACCGCCGGGACGTCCACCTGCTGATCAAGACGGGCCCGGCCGCGCTCCCGGCCACGGCGGCCGGCCTCGCGGAACAGGGCGGGCAGCGCATCGCCCGCGCCGTGCCCTACCTGGACCGGATGGACCTCGTGTACGCCGCCGCCGACCTGGTCGTGTGCCGGGCCGGCTCCGCCACGGTGGCCGAACTCGCCGCGACCGGGGTCCCGGCCGTGCTCGTCCCGTATCCGCACGCCCCCGGGGACCACCAGACCCACAACGCCCGGGTGCTGTCCGACGCCGGCGCCGGCCTGCTGCTGCCCGACGGGGAGACCGGAGCCGAGGCCCTGGCCGACCGGATCGGCCCGCTGCTGGCCGACCCGGCCCGGCTGGCGTCCATGGCCGGCGCCGCCGACCCCGGCCCGCACGCGCGGGCCGCCGAACTCCTCGCCGCGCTCGTCCTGGACGTCGCCGGCCTGCCCACCACCAGCCCCCTCCCGAACCTGGAGCACCTGTGAACAACACCGCGCACCCGACCGCCACCGCCGCCGCTGACTCCCTCGTATCGGCGCCGGACAGCTGGGCGGGCCGTACCGTCCTCGTCACCGGCGCGGAGGGCTTCATCGGCTCGACGCTGGTGGACCTCCTCGCCGCCCGGGGCGCGCGGGTCCGGGCCCTCGTGCACTACAAGCCGTACGCCGAGAAGGGCCACCTGGCCGGCCACCTGGCCGCGCCGGACGGCCCGGTGGAGATGTGGGCCGGCGACGTCCGCGACCCGGGCCGCGTGGACGACGCCGTCGCCGGCTGCGACACCGTCTTCCACCTGGCCGCGCTGATCGGCATCCCGTACAGCTACACCTCGCCCGGCGCCTACGTCCAGACCAACGTGACCGGCACGCAGCACATCGCCGAGGCCTGTCGCCGCCACGGGGTCCGCCGCCTCGTGCACACCTCCACCAGCGAGGTCTACGGGACCGCCCTGACCGCCCCGATCTCCGAGAGCCACCCGCTCCAGCCGCAGTCCCCGTACTCCGCCTCGAAGATCGGCGCCGACATGCTGGCGCTCTCCTTCCACCACGCCTTCGAGCTGCCGGTGACGGTGGTGCGTCCGTTCAACACCTACGGACCCCGCCAGTCGGCCCGCGCCGTGATACCGGCGATCCTGGCGCAGCTGCACTCCGGCGCCCGCGAGATACGGCTGGGATCCCTGACGCCGACGCGGGACTTCACGTACGTCACGGACACGGCGGAGGGCTTCCTCGCGGTCGCCGAGTGCGACCGCGCGCTCGGCGAGGTCGTCAACCTGGGCACGGGCCGGGAGATCTCGATCGGCGACCTGGCGCGGGAGCTGATCGCGGCTTCCGGCAGGGACGCGGTGGTGGTCGAGGACCCGTCCCGGCTGCGCCCGTCGGGCAGTGAGGTGCACCGCCTCCTGTCCGACAACTCCCGGGCCCGTGAATGGGCGGGCTGGAGCCCGCGGATCTCCCTGGCCGAGGGCCTGCGCCACACCTCGCGCTGGGTCGCCGACCACCTCTCCCAGTTCGCCCCGGACCGCTACCAGGTCTGAGGCGCGGGCCGCTACCGGGTCTGAGCGGCGGGCCGCCGGGGGCCCGCCGCCCGGGGCGCACGTGCGCTCAGGCGACCGGCTCCCCGACGCCGAGGAGGTTCCCCTCGCTGTCACGGAACCAGGCGCCCCGCTCGCCCCGGGCGCCCTTGCTCGGATAGTTCCCCTCGATCTCCGCGATCCCGTCCCGGGTCCGGAACCCGGGCGCGTCGACCTCCTCGAACACCACCCCACGCCGCTTGAGCTCCGCGACGACGCCGTCCAGGTCGCCCACCTCGAAGCCCATCTGGGTGAAGGTGCCCGCAGACGCACCCGTCGAGCGGAACACGACGAAGTCCGTGCCCCCGCACCGGTACAGCAGCCCGCCGGGGCGCTCGTCGACGGGCTCCAGGCCGAGCCGCTCGGCATAGAAGCGCCGGGCCCGTTCCAGGTCCTGCGCGGGGAGCCGGGTCGCCACGCGCGCCCGGGCCAGGAGGGTGCTGCCGCTCGTGTCCATGCCCCCACTGTGCCGCGCCGGGCGGCCGGACACGGGGACGGCTACCGACCGGCGCGGCGGCGCGGACCCGCTCCCGGCCGGCGGCGCGGTACGTGCGCCTGGCCGGGGCGGCACGGCCGCGGTCCGTCGAGCACCGCCGCCAGTACCGACTGCTGGAAGGGGGGCAGGGCGGTCCCCACCCGCGCGCTGAGTTCACGTAGCCGGACTTTCTGACTCCATGTCATGACCCGCTCTTGCCCCGGCCGCGCCCGCGCACGCACCGGAATCCGAACCACCGGTACGTCCCGCACGTCTTGACGCGCTTCGTCTCGTGCGCCTTCAATCAAGTAGTGAACTAAGGGGCTCGGGCAAGTCGTTGCCGTGTTCATCCTCTGGATGCCACGCGCTGCGGTGTCGTGCTTTGTCATGCCCATGTCTCTGCCTGTGTCTCTCTCCCCCCACATGAATCGAAGTGATGCCCGTGCACCCCACCTGGCACCGGCGCGCGCTCCTGGGTGCGCTCGCCCTCGTCTGCTGGAGCGGTCTGGCCGCCCCGGCCACCGGAGCCCCCCAGTCGGCCCCCGCCCCGCGCGCCGCGGCGGCCGTGAGCTTCTCCGACGACTTCGACGGACCGGCCGGGGCCGCCGTGGACCCCGGCAAGTGGCAGACCGAGACGGGTGACAACGTCAACAACCACGAGCGGCAGTACTACACGGCGGGCAACCGCAACGCCGCCCTCGACGGTCAGGGTCACCTGGTCATCACCGCCCGCCGCGAGAATCCCGCCAACTACGCCTGCTGGTACGGCCGCTGCGAGTACACCTCGGCCCGCCTCAACACCGCGGGCCGCTTCACGCAGACGTACGGACACGTCGAGGCGAGGGTCAAGGTGCCTCGGGGGCAGGGCATGTGGCCCGCCTTCTGGATGCTCGGCAACGACATCGGCCAGGTCGGCTGGCCGAACTCCGGCGAGATCGACGTGATGGAGAACGTCGGCTTCGAACCGTCCACCGTGCACGGCACCCTCCACGGACCGGGCTACTCCGGCTCCGGCGGCATCGGGGCGGCGTACTCCCTCCCCGGCGGCCAGGCCTTCGCCGACGCCTTCCACACCTTCGCCGTCGACTGGGCCCCCGACTCGGTCACCTGGTCCGTGGACGGCGTGGTCTATCAGCGGCGCACCCCGGCCGACCTGGGCGGACGCACCTGGGCCTTCAACAAGCCGTTCTTCCTGATCCTGAACCTCGCGGTCGGCGGCTACTGGCCGGGCGACCCCGACGGCAGCACGTCCTTCCCCCAGCAGCTGATCGTCGACCACGTCCGCGTCACCTCGTACGACGGCGGTTCCGGCGGCCGTACCGGCCAGATCAGCGGGCTCGCCGGCAAATGCGTCGACGTCGCCGGGGCGAACCCGGCCAACGGCACGCCCGTCCAGCTCTACGACTGCAACGGCACCGGCGCCCAGCAGTGGACACTCGGCTCCGACGGGACGGTACGGGCCCTCGGCAAGTGCCTCGACGTCGCGAACGGCGCCACCGCCGACGGGTCCCCGGTCCAGCTCTACGACTGCAACGGGACCGGCGCCCAGCGCTGGGCGGTCTCCGGAGCCCGCGACATCGTGAACCCGCAGGCGGACAAGTGCCTCGACGTGGCGGGCGGCAACTCCGCCAACGGCACCAGGCTCCAGCTCTGGACCTGCACCGGAGCCGCCCAGCAGAAGTGGACGGCCCCGGCGGGCTGACGGTGCGGCGCACGGCCCGGCCCCTTCTCCCTCCGCGAGGAGGAGGGGCCGGTCCCTCGGGTTCCGGCGGTGAAGGCGTACGGCCGCAGGGGAGACGAACGGCCACGCAGGGTGAGATCGGGGTCCCCGGTGGGTGAGGCGCCCCACAGGACCCACGTCACATACGACCCGGGATCGTAGAGCCGACGTCCCGTCTGCCCCCGGATCGTTCCGCCCACCCGGGCCGAAGGACCCCCTCCCGCCGTCCGGGTCCTTGCACCCCGTCTCCGAGGCGGGCTAGTACCGGGGCTCGTTGCCAGCCTGGGAGGCGGTCTGTAGTACTGGATGAGTCGCCGGGCGGCCCGGGTGCTTCACCCGCCGCCCACGAACCCCTCTCCCTCGCGTGAGTGGCTCACGCACGTCTCCGGCGTGCCGCGACCGCCCCTGTTCCCTACGGAAGGTCTGCCTCCGTGTCCCACG